>CAXYUC010000010.1:0-45353 GCA_964292075.1 uncultured Mycolicibacter sp. | reverse complement strand
TCCAGGGTGGCCGCACCTCTCTGGTGGCCGGGACCGTCCCCGAACACGACGACGTACTGCTGTCCACCGAGCGGTTGAACACTGTCGGGCCGGTCGACAGAGTCGAGCGCCGGCTGTGCGTGGGTGCGGGCGCGACGCTGGCGGCGGTGCAGCGCGCGGCGGCTGGGGCCGGGCTGGAGTTCGGTGTCGACCTGACTGCCCGGGACGCCGCGACCGTCGGCGGGATGGCCTCGACCAACGCCGGCGGGCTGTGCACCGTTGCCCACGGCAACATGGGCGAGCAGGTACTCGGCCTGCAGGTGGCGCTGCCGGATGGCTCACTGCTGCACCGGCACAGCGCGGTGCGCTCGGACAACACCGGCTACAACCTGCCCGCCCTGTTCGTCGGCGCCGAAGGAACCCTGGGCGACATCACCGAGCTGGACTTGCGGTTGTATACCGTTCCGGCGCACCGGGTTACGGCAGTCTGCGGCTTTACCGACCTCGACACCCTGGTCGGCGCCGCCCGGGTTTTTCGCGACGTCGACGGCATCGCGACGTTGGAGTTGTTCGACGCCCGCCTCCCCGCGCTCACCGGGGAGCGGCTCGGGATTGCCGCCCCGGTGCGCGGCGACTGGCTGCTGCTGGTGGAGCTGACCGGAGACACCGATCAGACCGATCGCCTCGCTGAACTGCTGGCGCGGGTGCGGTCCTGCGACGAGCCGGCGGTGGGCGTGGACCCCGCCACCCGGCAACGGCTCTGGCGGGTGCGCGAGTCGGTCGCCGACGTGCTGGGTGCGTTCGGGCCGCCGCTGAAGTTCGATGTGTCGCTGCCGCTGGCCGCGGTCGCCGGATTCGCCGCGGGGGCGAGCACGGTGGTGAACCAGCATGCACCGGAGGCGATTCCGGTGCTGTTCGGCCATATCGGGGAGGGCAACCTGCACTTCAACGTACTGCGTTGCTCGGCCGCCGCCGAACCGGGGCTGTACGCAGCGATGATGACGCTCATCGTCGACTGCGGCGGCAACGTCAGTTCCGAGCACGGGGTGGGCAGCCGCAAGCGGGCCTACCTGTCGATGTCGCGCGGCCCGGCCGATATTGCCGCGATGCGGACGGTCAAGGCGGCGTTCGATCCGACCGGGTATCTCAATGCCGCGGTGCTCTTCGATTAGTTGCGGTGCTTCTGCCGCGGCGGACCCCGATTTTCTTACCTATTCCTTAATTAATGGGCCCTGGAACGCCCCGGTTTCTGTCGGGGGGTCGCACTAGTGTTCGAAGTATGGGTAGGGACGCGTTCGCGGATCGGGAGACCATCAGGGCTTCTCTTGATGCGATTGAGGCTGCCTATGACCGGCTGGAGAACTGTTCGTTCGACGCCTTGAGCGCCGAAGAATTAGTGGCGGTACTGGCTCGCCGGGAGGCCTTGGCGTGGCGGGCCCCGGTGGTCGATCATCTGATCCTGGCCCGGCTGGTCACCGAGGATCCCGGGGCGTTGGGGGCCTGTTCACTGGTCAAAGTGTTAGAGGAGCGGTTGCGGATCAGCTCTGCGGTGGCCCGGCGCCGATTGGGGGAAGCCGCCGACTTGGGTCCACGCACCGCCGTGACCGGGGAACCCCTGGAACCGGTGCTGCCGGCACTGGCGGCTGCCCAAGCCGCCGGACGCGTCGGTCCCGAACACGTGGTGATCGCCCGCAAAGCCTTGGCCAAAATCCCCACCGCCGTGGCCGCCGCCGATCGTGAACGCGCCGAAGCGGACCTGGCGATCTTGGCGCAGGAATTCGGACCGGAAACCTTCGCCCGATTGGCCGATCACCTGGTGGCTGTACTGAACCCGGACGGGGACTTCACGGATCGAGAACGCCTGGCCAAGCGGGGGCTGCGCCTGGGCCGCCAAGGTGTCGATGGCATGAGTTCACTGTCGGGCACGATCACCCCGGAACTACGCGCCACCCTGGAACCGATCCTGGCAAAACTCGCCGCGCCCGGGATGTGCAACGCCGCCGACGAACACCCCTGCGTCAGCGGGACGCCGAGCCAGGAACAGATCAGCGCCGATGATCGCCGCCCCGATCAACGCACCCACGACGCCCTGCTGGCCGCATTCCGCGCCGTCCTCGCCTGCGGGGACCTCGGCCAACTCAACGGGCTGCCGGTCACCGTCATCGTCACCACCACCCTGGCCGAACTGCACGCCGCAACCGGACACCCACCACTGACCGACACCAAGGTGACCGGCAAAGCCCACACCGCCGGCGGATCACTGCTGCCGATGACCGACCTGCTGCGCATGGCCGAACACGCCTACCACTACCTGAGCGTGTTCGACGGGAAAGGCCGCGCCCTCTGGTTAGGCCGCAGCAAACGCCTGGCCAGCGGGGATCAACGCATCGTGCTGCACGCCCGCGACCGCGGGTGCACCCGACCCGGATGTACGGTCTCGGGGTATCTGTCCCAGGCCCATCATCTCGAAAACGATTGGGCCGACAACGGGCAGACCGATGTCGACGAACTCGCGTTGGCGTGCGCCCCGGACAACCGGATGGCCACCGAACAGGGCTGGATCACCCGACTCGGGCCCACCGGCCGCGTCGAATGGATCCCCCCACCTCGACTCGACCACGGCCAACCCCGCGTCAACCCCTTCCACTTCATCGAAGCCGTCATCGACTACCACCGCCGGCGTTCCGAGCCGGGCAACCCACCCGACCCCGACGACGCCGTCGGTCTCGGAGACGAACAGCCACCACCGATCGACCCAGACGAGGATTGGTCGTGGCTCGAGGACCCCGTACCCGGTGACTTCGACTACGACGCCGCCCTCGAGGACCTCCAACGCAGCTACGAAGAAATGGACTTCAACGAGCCACGAGTCTGATCTCCCAACTGGAACCGTCATGTGATCCGCCCAGCCCCGCCCGTCAGTCGCGGGGTCGGATCCCCACCGCCTGACGCAGCTGGGCGAGGAACTGCCCGGAGTCGTCGCTGCGAATGATGTAGTGCGAGAGGGCGATCCGGATCGCGGCGGCGGCCTTCACCGCGGCATCCGGCCCGGTCAGCATCCGTTGCAGGCCCTCGCGCATCGGCACCATGATGCGGGAGAAATCGGCGAGCACGTGCTCGGGTTCGATGTCGATCATTCGCACGCCGGTGGAAGAGTGCTGATAGTCGACGATGAAACGCAATGCGGCGTCGAGCTTTTCGGTGCCCTTCAGTCCTTCGGTGGCGCGGGCGATCCCGCTGTCGAAGATGTGCCGCTCGTAGCGGGCGAACGCTGAGAGCAGCTCTTCCTTCGACGGGAACCATCGATACAGGGTGGGGCGGGAAACCCCGGCCTGGGCGGCCACCTCGGACAGGCTGAGCTTGGTCATCCCATTGCGCCCGAGCACCTCGGCGGTGGCCGCGAGGATCCGCTGCCGGGTCGAGCTGTCGGGGGCGTCCACCGCGCTGCGGGCCATGGCGGAGACTTTACAAAAAGTAGCGAGAGTGTCACGCCGGTTCGGTGCCTGGGCGCACGGCACCGCGGGTTCAGTGCGGATCGAACGTGATGATCTGACGTACCGCGGCGCCGTCGGCGAGCTGGTCCATCGCTTCGTTGATCTGATCGAGCGGCACCGTCGCCGACACCAGCTGCTCGACGGGAAGACGGCCGGCTCGCCACAACTCCACGAAGCGCGGAATGTCACGCGCGGGGACCGCCGAACCCAGGTAGCTGCCGATCAGCGAGCGGCCCTCGGCCACCAGACCCAGCGGGGACACGCTGATCCGGGCATCCGGCGGCGGCAGGCCGACGGTGATGGTGCGCCCGCCCGGTGCAGTCAACCCGATCGCCGTCTCTAGCGCGGCGGGATGACCAGCCGCCTCGATCACCACCGGGGCGCGCACGCCGGCGTCGAGTGCCTGCTGCGGGGTGTAGGTGAGATGGGCGCCCAGCGCGGTTGCGGTGGCCAGCTTGTCCGGCAGCCGGTCGATCGCGATGACCTGCACGCCGTCGTGGGCCAGCGCGGTCAGCACCGCGGCCATCCCGACTCCGCCGAGCCCGACTACCGCCACGGTGTCACCCGGCGCCGGACGGCCGACGTTGAGCACGGCGCCGCCGCCGGTCAGCACCGCACAGCCCAGCAGGGCAGCCACCGTCGGTGGCACGTCATCGGGTACCGGCACCGCGCTGGTCTGGCTGACCACGGCATGCGTGGCGAACCCGGAGACCCCGAGGTGGTGATAGACCGTCTGGTCGGCGCGGTGCAGCCGCTGCCCGCCGCCGAGCAGGGCGCCCGCGCCATTGGCGGCGCTGCCGGGTACACACGGCGCCAGGCCGTCGGTGGCGCATGCCGCGCAGTGGCCGCAGCGGGGCAGGAAGGTCAGCACCACCCGCTGGCCCGGCCGCACCGCGGTGACCCCGGCGCCCACCTCTTCGACGATGCCGGCGGCCTCGTGGCCGAGCAGCATGGGCACCGGCCGCACCCGGTTGCCGTCGACCACCGACAGATCGGAGTGACAGACCCCGGCGGTCTCCACCCGCACCAGCAGCTCGCCCTCGCCGGGCGGGGCCAGCTCCACCTCCGTCACCGTCAGCGGGCGCGAAACGGCGTACGGGCGCGGCGCCCCGATCCGCTCCAGCACCGCCCCGCGGATCGTGGTCATGCTGGAATACAACCATGAGTTCGGACGCAGCGGTCCCGCCCGCGCCGGAAGGGTTGACCAGCCACGACTTTCCGGTGCACTGGCCGGTATTGACCCGCTGGGCCGACAACGACATGTTCGGCCACCTCAACAACGCGGTCTACTACCAGTTGTTCGACACCGCGATCAACGGCTGGATCGCCGCCAATGCCCCGGACGTCGATCCGGTCGCCATGCCCGAGCTGGGGGTGGTCGCCGAATCGGGCTGCCGCTTCCTGGGCGAACTCGCCTTCCCGGACCGCCTCGCGGTGGGACTGGCCGTCACGCGGCTGGGCCGCAGCAGCGTCACCTACCGGCTCGCGCTGTTCCGGGTCCCTGAAATCGGAGTTGACACCGGCGCCGTACCGCTCGCTGCGCTCGGGCATTGGGTGCACGTTTATGTCGACCGCACCACCCGGCGGCCGGTGCCGATCCCCGACGGTATTCGCGCGCTGCTGGCCACCGCCCAGGTTTAGCCCGGCGGCCTTTTCGCCGGTGACTATGCTCGGCGGATGCCGCTCGTGAGCAAGACCGTCGAAGTCGCCGCCGACGCCGCAACCATCATGGGGATCGTTGCCGACTTCGAGGCGTACCCGCAGTGGAATGAAGAGATCAAGGGGGCTTGGGTGCTGGCCCGCTACGACGACGGCCGCCCCAGTCAACTGCGGCTGGACGCGTCCTACTCGGGCTTCGACGGCACCTTTATCCAGGCCGTCTACTACCCCAGTGACACCCAGATCCAGACCGTGCTCCAGCAGGGCGACCTCTTCACCAAGCAGGAGCAGCTGTTCTCGGCAGTCGAGATCGGCCCGACCACTTTGCTCACCGTCGACATGAACGTCGAGACGGAGATGCCGGTGCCCAAGCCGATGCTCAAAAAGGCATTCAGCAACGCCCTGGACTATCTGGCTGACAATCTCAAACGGCGCGCCGAAGAACTGACTTCGGGCTAGCACGAAGCGGGAGACCCGAATTGAGCCACCCAACCGTCGATCCCGCCGAGCAGCCCTACCGGGCTCGTCGACAGAACTGGGTCAACCAGCTGGACCGGCACGCGCTGATGCAGCCGGACGCTCCGGCACTGCGGTTCCTGGGGCAGACCACCACCTGGTCGCAGCTGCGTGACCGGGTCACCGCGCTGGCCGACGCCCTGAGCCGCCGCGGGATCCGCGCCGGTGACCGGGTGATGATCCTGATGCTCAACCGCACCGAGTTCGTCGAGTCGGTGCTGGCCGCGAACATGTTGGGCGGCATCGCTGTCCCGGTCAACTTCCGCCTCACCCCACCGGAGATCGCCTACCTGGTCACCGACTGCGAGGCCAGGGTGCTGATCACCGAACCGGCGCTGGTGCCGGTCGCCACCGGTGTGCGAGAGCTGACCGGACTACTGGACAACGTGGTGGTGGCGCATCAACCCGGCGATTCAGCAGGCGCGGGCCTGATCGCCTACGAGGATCTGATCAACGAGACCGGCGAACCGCACGCGCCGGTGGACATTCCCAACGATTCGCCGGCCCTGATCATGTACACCTCGGGCACCACAGGTCTGCCCAAGGGAGCGGTGCTCACCCACACCAACCTGGTCGGCCAGACGATGACCGCGCTGCACACCGCCGGCACCGGCACCTCCGACGTGGCCTTCATCGGTGTGCCGTTCTTCCATATCGCCGGTGTGGGCAACCTGCTGCCCGGCATGTGGCTGGGCATCCCGACCGTCATCAATCCGCTGGGTGCGTTCGACGCCGGCCAACTGCTCGATGTGCTGGCCGCCGAGCGGGTCACAGGCATCTTCTTGGTGCCGGCCCAATGGCAGGCGGTCTGCGCTCAGCAGCAGGCCAACCCGCGCGACATCCGGTTGCGGACCATGTCGTGGGGAGCGGCGCCGGCCTCTGACGCGTTGCTGCGGCAGATGGCGGAGACCTTCCCCGGCACCAAGATCCTGGCGGCCTTCGGGCAGACGGAGATGTCGCCGGTCACCTGCATCCTGCTCGGCGAGGACGCCACCAGAAAGCTCGGTTCGGTCGGCACCGTCATTCCGACCGTCTCCGCCCGGGTCGTCGACGAGCAGATGAACGACGTCGCCGTAGGTGAGGTGGGCGAGATCGTCTACCGGGCGCCCACCTTGATGAGTGGGTATTGGAACAAGCCGGAAGCCACCGCTGAGGCCTTTGCCGGCGGCTGGTTCCACTCCGGCGATCTGGTCCGGATGGATGAAGAGGGCTACGTCTGGGTCGTCGACCGCAAGAAGGACATGATCATCTCCGGCGGCGAGAACGTGTACTGCGCCGAAGTGGAGAACGTTCTGGCCGATCACCCCGACATCGCCGAGGTCGCCGTTATCGGTCGCCCGCACGAGCGCTGGGGCGAGGTTCCGATCGCAGTCGCCGCGCTGTCCCGGGCGGGCCTGACCCTCGCCGACCTCGACGATTTCCTGACGCAGCGGCTGGCGCGCTACAAGCACCCCAAGGCGCTCGAGATCGTCGAGGCCCTGCCCCGCAACCCGGCCGGGAAAGTGCTCAAGACCGAACTGCGCATTAACTACGGGGCGGCTCAGGGATCCGAGTAGGGCAGGCCCCCAAGCGATGCCGCCCGAAACAGCGATGAGTGAGGTCGCGGCACGTTACTCTCCGGTAGGAAACCCGGGTAGGTTCCTCTCGTTCGATGTCCCTCTCACGCAGCCATCAGGTATGGTCCGATGGTCGCCAAGGGCACTTCGGGCAGATAAGGTGACGCGGGTCTCGCTGAACGACGGACGGAGAAGACACTGTGCGACGCGGTTCCTTGCTGAGTCGTGCGGCGGGATTTCTGGTGAGGGGGGTGGTGTGACAGCTCCAGCGCGTCCCCGTGTCGCCGACTTCCTCCGGGATCGGGTGCTGCCGCCGTTGATCATGGTCGGCGGATTCTTCAGAATGTGTGCGCTGACGGCCCGTGCGCTTTTCGTACGGCCGTTCCAGTGGCGTGAGACGCTGCAGCAGGGCTGGTTCATCACCAGTGTCGCCATCATTCCGACCATCGCGGTCGCCATTCCGCTGACCGTTCTCCTGGTCTTCACGCTGAATATCCTGTTGGCGCAGTTCGGTGCTGCCGACGTTTCCGGAGCCGGAGCCGGCATCGCCGCGGTCACCCAGTTGGGGCCGCTGGTGACCGTGCTGGTGGTCGCCGGGGCCGGGTCCACCGCGATCTGTGCCGACCTGGGCGCCCGCACCATTCGCGAAGAGATCGACGCGATGGAAGTGCTCGGTATCGACCCGATCCATCGACTGGTGGTGCCCCGGGTGATCGCCGCGACCGTAGTGGCCCTGCTCCTCAACGCCCTGGTGATCGTGATCGGCCTGGCTGGAGGCTTCCTCTTCGGCGTTTACCTGCAGAACGTGTCCGGCGGCGCCTACCTGTCGACGTTGACTCTGCTGACCGGGCTGCCCGAGGTGATCATCTCGACGGTGAAAGCCAGCGTGTTCGGACTTATCGCCGGCCTCGTCGGTTGCTACCGCGGCCTCACCGTCCGCGGCGGCTCCAAGGGCCTGGGTACGGCCGTGAACGAAACCGTCGTGCTGTGCGTACTTGCGTTGTTCGCCGTGAACGTGGTGTTGACCACCATCGGCGTGAAGTTCGGAACGGGGACCTGACATGTCGACATCGACAGTTGTCCGGGGCCGTTTTCCCGGGCTGGTTGCGAACTACCAGCGCTACGTCGGGATGGCTGGCCGCGGGCTCGAAAGGAGCGGTCGGCTCGGCTGGTTCTCGCTGACCGCCCTCCGGGAAATCCCCTGGGCGCTGCGCCGGTACCGCACCGAGACGCTGCGCCTGGTCGCCGAATTGGGCATGGGCACCGGCGCCATGGCCGTGATCGGCGGCACCGTCGCCATCATGGGCTTCGTGATGCTGGCCGGCGGCTCGCTGATCGCGATCCAGGGGTTCACCTCGCTGGGCAACATCGGTGTGGAGACCTACACCGGTTTCGCCGCCGCCCTGGTCAACGTCCGCGTGGTCGGTCCGGTCAACGCGGGTATCGCCTTGGCTGCGACGGTCGGAGCCGGCGCCACTGCCGAACTCGGCGCGATGCGCATCAGTGAGGAGATCGACGCCCTCGAAGTGATGGGGATCAACTCGATCGCCTACCTGGTGTCGACCCGCGTGGTGGCGGGCTTCACCGTGATCATCCCGCTGTACGCCCTCGCGCTGATCATGGCGTTCGCCGCACCCCAGATCGTCACCACGTTGTTCTTCGGGCAGTCGTCGGGTACTTACGACCACTACTTCCGAACGTTCTTGCGGCCAGACGATGTGTTCTGGTCGTTCATCGAGACCATCTTGATCGCCGTGGTGGTCATGGTCACCCACTGCTACTACGGCTTCAACGCCAGTGGCGGTCCGGTCGGTGTCGGCAGCGCGGTGGGCCAGTCGATGCGGCTGTCCCTGATCACGGTGCCCACAGTCGTGTTGCTCGCAGCGTTGGCGCTCTACGGCGTCGACCCCAACTTCAACCTAACGATGTGACGCGCATGGCAACCGGGAAGCAGAACAAAGTGCACAACCCGCCGTTCCGGATCGCGGGCGTGGTGACCTTCGCGGTCTTGGCGCTGATCGCGGGCCTGGTCTACGGCCAGTTCCGCGGGGCCTTCACCAAGACGACGTCGCTGACCATGGTCGCGCCGCGTGCCGGTCTGGTGATGGATCCGGGTGGGCCAGTGACCTACAACGGCGTCCAGATCGGGCGTGTGGCTGCCATTGCGCCGACCGAGTACGAGAACAAGCCGGCTGCCAAGTTCACCCTCGACGTGAACCCCAAGTACCTCAAGCTGATCCCGTCCAACGTCAAAGCCGACATTCTGGCTACCACGCTGTTCGGCAACAAGTACGTGTCGCTGACCGCCCCGGAACACCCGGCGCGGGAACGCATCACCAGCAAGAACATCATCGCGACCTCGGTGACGACGGAGCTCAACACACTGTTCGAGACCATCAACAACCTGTCCGAGCATGTCGACCCGATCAAGCTGAATCTGACGCTGCACGCCGCGGCCGAGGCATTGACCGGGCTGGGCGACAAGCTCGGCGAATCGCTGGTCAACGGCAACGCGATTCTCGATGACGTCAACGCACGGATGCCTTCGTTCCGTCGCGACCTCAAGGGCTTCGCAACCCTGGCCGAGGTCTACGCCGACGGAGCGCCGGATCTGATCGGCTTCTTGGACTCCTCGTCCGTCACCGTCAAGACGATCACCAACCAGCAGAAGGAACTGGACGCCGCGTTGCTGGGCGCCGCCGGGGTGGGCAACCTCGGGGCGGATGTCACCCAGCGGTTCGGGCCGTACTTCCGTGCGCAGTTCTCCGACCTGGTCCCGGTGTCGGCACTGCTGGACGAGTACAGCCCGGAGTTGTTCTGCGCCATCCGCAACCTCGCCGAGGGCGCACCCAAGGTCTACGACTTCCTCGGCGGCGACGGCTACTCGCTCGCCACCAACAGTGAGCTGGTCGGACCGGCCAACCCGTACATCTATCCCGAGAACCTGCCGCGTTACAACGCTCGCGGTGGCCCCGGCGGTGCGCCGGGCTGCTGGCAGGAGATCACTCACGATTTCTGGCCGGCGCCTTACCTGGTCGCCGACACGGGAGTCAGCCAAGCGCCGTTCAACCACTTTGAAACCGGATCGCCCCTGGCTGTTGATTACATCTGGGGTCGCCAAGTCGGGGAATACACGATTAACCCATGAACATCACCAGAACCGCCCTCAAACTCGGTGCCGTCGGCTCGGTGCTGCTGCTCTTCACGGTCGGCCTCGTCGTGGTCTTCGGGCAGATCCGGTTCGACCGGACGGCTCGGTACTCCGCCGAATTCAGCAACGCCAGCGGCCTGCGTCAGGGGCAGTTCGTGCGCGCCTCCGGCGTGGAGATCGGCAAGGTCAAAAAGGTCCGGCTGGTCGACGGAGGTCGTCGGGCCGTGGTCGACTTCGACGTCGACCGATCACTGCCGCTGTTCCAGTCGACCACCGCGCAGATCCGTTACGACGACCTCATCGGCAACCGCTACCTGGAGCTCAAGCGCGGCGAAGGTGAGGGTGCCGATCAGCGGCTGCCCATGGGCGGATTCATTCCTGCCTCCCGGACCGAGCCGGCGCTGGACCTGGACGCGTTGATCGGTGGATTCAAGCCGGTGTTCCGGGCGTTGGACCCGGAGAAGATCAACACCATCGCCTCGACCATCGTCACGGTCTTCCAGGGGCAAGGCGGCACCATCAACGACATCCTGGAGCAGACCGCTCAGTTGACCGCTCACATCGCCGACCGCGACGCGGCCATCGGCGAGGTCGTCAAGAACCTGAACGTGGTGCTGGACACCGCGGTCCGGCATCGCCAGACCTTCGACGAAACGGTCGACAACTTCGACAAGCTGGTCAAGGGTTTGAACAGCCACGCCGATCCGCTGGCGAACGGCACCGCGGAGTTCGGTAACGCCGCCGGCAATCTGGCGGATCTGCTGGCCGACAACCGCACGCAGTTGCACAGCCTGTTCCCGGTGGCCGGTCCGGAGCCGCCCGACCGGCTCGACGATGTCGACCAGATTCTGCAGAAGATTCCTAAGGCGATGAAGCTGATCGGGCGCACCGGTGTCTACGGTGACTTCTTCAACTTCTACCTCTGCGACGTGACTATCAAGCTTCCTGGATTGCAAGCAGGCGGACCGGTGCGAAATGCGCGGTTGTGGCAGCAACCGACGGGGAGGTGCACGCCCCAGTGAGGACCCTGGAACCGCCCAACCGGGCACGGATCGGCATCATCGGCGTCGCCACGGTGGCGTTGGTGACCCTGGTGGGGCAGAGCTTCACCACTGCGCCGATGCTCTTCGCCGAGCCCAGCTACTTCGGAGAGCTCTCCGACACCGGCGGCCTGACCGCCGGCGACAAGGTGCGCATCTCGGGCGTGGACGTCGGCAAGGTCCAGGACCTGTCGATCGCCGGCGACCATGTCCTGGTGAAGTTCTCGGTCGGGGCCAACCCGATCGGCAGCGACAGCCAGATCGGGGTCAAGACCGACACCATCCTGGGCCGCAAGGTTCTGTCGATCGAGCCGAAGGGCGAGCGCCGCCTCGCGCCGCAGGCCGTCCTGCCCTTGGGCCAGAGCACCACGCCCTACCAGCTCTACGACGCGGTCTTCGATGCCACCAAAGCGGCCTCTGGCTGGGATATCGACACGGTCAAGAAGTCGTTGAAGGTGCTGTCGGAAACGGTCGATGAGACCTACCCCGACTTGAGCGCCGCGCTTGACGGCGTCGCGAAGTTCTCCGACACCATCGGCAAACGCGACGATGAGATCACTCACCTGCTGGCACAGACCAATCAGGTCGCCAGCGTTATCGGTGACCGCAGCAATCAGATCGACGCACTGCTGCGCAATACCCAGACCCTGTCGGCCGCGGTCAACCAGCGCAGCCAAGCGATCTCGGCGTTGCTGGGCAACATCGCCTACTTCGGTGAACAGGTTCAGGGTTTGGTCCGCGACAATCCGGGCCTGGACCTGAGCCATGTGTTCACCGAGGCCTCCAACATCACCGACATGCTGGTGCGGCGCCAGGATGACCTCAGGGAGATGTTCACCATCCTGGGTAGGTACCTGACGATCGTCAACGAGGCGATGGCATCGGGGCCGTACTTCAAGGTCTCGACGCTGAACTTGGTCCCGTACTGGATCCTGCAGCCCTGGGTGGACGCGGCGTTCAAGAAGCGCGGCATCTCGCCCGAAGAATTCTGGCGCAACTCCGGCCTGCCGGAGTTCCGTTACCCCGACCCGAACGGAACCCGGTTCGCCAACGGCGCACCGCCGCCTGCTCCGCAGGTGATCGAGGGCACCCCCGAGCACCCCGGGCCGGCCGTGGCTCCCGGATCGCCGTGTTCCTACGCACCCGCGGCGGGCATGTTCCCGACCCCGGGCAACCCACTGCCGTGTGCCAACCTGGACCCGAATGATGGCCCGTTCGGACGGAGCGGACCGTACCCGGGCCCGACCGATGTGTTGGTCTCGCCGGCTAACCCGGATGGTCTCCCGGCCTCGCCGGGTATCTCGATCGCGGGACGATCGGGCGAGACGGCGCCGGGGGTGGCCGGTGCCCCGGTACCGATGCCCGACGCCAACCCCGGCGGGCGGTCCGAGCCGATGGGCCCGGTCGCCGGTCCGGCTCCCGCCAACCCGGGAGCGGCACCGCCCCCGGCACCGCGGGCACCCGGTCCGCCGGCTCCGCCCGGACCCCGCAACCAGCTGCCGGCACCGTTCATCACGCCCGGCGAAGGGGGCAACAGCCAGCCCGGTGGCGGCGGTGGCGCAAGAGGGAGTGAGCGGCCGTGAGTACCGTCTTTGATGTTCGCAACCTGCGGCTGCCGGAACGGTCGCGGTCGACGGTGATCGTCGGGTCGCTGCTGCTGGCGCTGGCCCTGGTGGCCGGCTTCGGCGGAGTGCAGCTCTTCCGCAAGCTGAACAGCACCAGCGTCGTCGCGTACTTCCCGCAGACCGACGCGCTGTACCCCGGTGACGCGGTGCAGATCATGGGTGTCCGGGTGGGCGCGATCGACAAGATCGAGCCGGCCGGCGACAAGATGAAAGTCACCCTGCACTACAACAACAAGTACAAGGTGCCTGCCGACGCCAAGGCGATCATCTTGAACCCGACGCTGGTCGCATCGCGGACCATTCAGTTGGAGCCCCCGTACCGGGGCGGCGCGGTGCTGGCCGATAAGGCGGTCATCCCCGAGGAGCGCACCGAGGTCCCGGTCGAGTGGGACACGCTGCGCAACGACGTCACCAACATCATCAACAAGTTGGGCCCGACGGCCGAGCAGCCGAAGGGGCCGATCGGCGACGCCATCGAATCGTTCGCCGATGGGCTCTCCGGCAAGGGCCAGGAGATCAACAAGGCGTTCGACAGCCTGTCCGATGCCCTGACCGCGTTGAACAAGGGCCGCGGCGATTTCTTCGCGGTGGTGCGCAGCCTGTCGTTGTTCGTCAAGGCGTTGGACCACAATGACCAGCAGTTCGTCGCGCTGAACCATGACCTGGCCAAGTTCACCAGCAACCTAAACAGCACCGACCAAGCACTGGCGACGGCTACCGACCAGTTCTACGCCACCATGACGATCATCAAGGCGTTCCTGAACCAGAACGCAAAGCCGTTGACGCACACCATCAACAATGTGGCCGAGGTGACGACGGCGATCACGCAGCCGGATGCACTGGACGGTTTCGAGACTGCGCTGCACATCCTGCCGAACGTGCTGGCCGGCGTGGATGAGATCTACCACCCGGCGCAGGGCATGGTGCTCAGCAACCCGGTCATTGCGAACTTCGCGAACCCGATGCAGTTCCTGTGCAGTGCGATCCAAGCCGGCAGCCGCCTTGGCTACCAGGACTCCGCGGAGTTGTGCGCGGAGTACCTGGCGCCGGTGGCCGACGCGATCAAGTTCAACTACCTGCCGTTCGGTATCAACATCTGGACCAGCGCCTTCACCACGCCCAAGGAGATCGCGTACTCCGAGCCGCGGCTGCAGCCGCCGCCGGGGTACAAGGACACCACCGTCCCGGGGATCTGGGTGCCGGACACCCCGACGTCGCACCGCAACACCCAGCCGGGGTGGATCACCGCGCCTGGAATGCAGGGTGTGGAGCCCGGGCATGACACCGCGCGACTGCTGACCCCGGAATCGTTGGCGCAGTTGATGGGTGGCCCCGACCCCGCTCCGGTCGACTCGCAATACCAGACCCCGCCCGGTCCGCCCAACTCGTATGACGAGTCCGCCGGCCCGCTGCCGTTCATCGGCCAGCCGCCTGGGGTGGGGCCGATCGCGCCGCCCCCGCCGGGACCGAACGTGATTCCGGGGCCGGCGGTACCGCTTCCGCCGCGAGGTAACGGCTGATGAGACGGAGGACAGCGATGAACACGGTCGGCCGGCGCGGCTGGCAGGCGCTCGTGCTGCTGATGGCCGCGCTGACGTTGACGTCGTGCAGCAGCTGGCGCGGTATCGCCAACGTGTCGTTGCCGGGCGGTCCGGGCAGTGGCGCCGGTGCCTACACGGTCTACGTCCAGGTGCCCGACACCTTGGCGCTCAACGGCAACAGCCGGGTCCTGGTCGCCGATGTGTTCGTGGGCGCGGTCGAGCGGATCGAGCTGAAGAACTGGGTCGCCACGCTGAAGCTAAAGCTGAACAAGGATGTTCACCTGCCACGCAACGCCACGGCGAAGATCGGTCAGACCAGCCTGTTGGGTTCGCAGCATATCGAACTGAAGTCCCCGGACAACCCGGAGGGCGAACTCAGAAACGGTGACACCATCGGACTGAGCAATTCGACGTCGTACCCGACGATCGAACGGACGCTGGCCGGTATTGCCCTGCTGCTGCAGCGCGGCGGGTTGTCGGACCTGGACACCATCACCACCGAGTTCGCCGCGCTGTCCAACGGGCGCGCCGACCAGATCCACGCCTTCCTGACCAAGCTGGACACCTTCATCGGCAACCTCAACGACCAGCGTGAGGACATCACCCGGGCGATCGACTCCAGCAATCGGTTGCTGAGCTACTTCGGTGCCCACAACGACACCCTCGAGAAGGCCTTGACCGACTTCCCGCCGCTGTTCAAGTACTTCAACGCGCAGCAGGGGATCTTCATCAACGCCGTCGAGGCACTGGGCGCGATGGGCACCCAGGTCAACACCCAGATCGCGCCCGCGCGGTCCGACCTGCACAAGGTGCTCACCTCGTTCCAGTGCCCGGCGCGGGAACTCCGTAAGGCGTCGCCGTATCTGCCCGACCTGCTGCAGGTGATGATCACCGCGCCTTACCACGTCGACGGTGCCTTTAAGGCGGTCCGCGGTGACTTCATCAACACCTCGCTGATGGTGGACCTCACCTACGCGTCCATCGACAACGCGATCCTGACCGGTACCGGGTTCTCCGGAATGCTGCGGGCACTGGAGCAGTCCTTTGGCCACGACCCGGAGAAGATGGTCCCGGATGTTCGGTACACGCCGAACCCGGCAACCGCACCCGGCGGTCCGTATGTGGAAAGGGCTGACCGGAATTGCTGAAACCTCAGATCAAGCGTCAACTGGCGATCTTCAGCGTCCTGACCGCGGTGGCGCTGCTGGTGTTGGGCGTTTACTACCTGCGGTTGCCGACCTTGGCGGGCCTGGGCCAGTACTCGCTGAAGGCGGACCTGCCCGAGGCGGGCGGCCTGTACAAGACCGCGAACGTCACCTACCGCGGCACCATCATCGGCCGGGTCACCAGTGTGGAACCGACCGAGACCGGGGCGCAGGCCACCTTCCAGATCGCCAGCAAATACAAGATCCCCGTCGACGCCGGTGCCAACGTGCATTCGGTGTCGGCGATCGGTGAGCAGTACCTGGATCTGGTGTCGACCGGTAATCCGGGCCAGTACCTCAAGCCGGGCCAGACCATCACCAAGAGCACGGTCCCGTCGGCGATCGGGCCGGCGCTGGACACCGCCAACCGCGGACTCGCCGCGCTGCCGGCCGGCAAGATCGCGGCCCTGCTCGACGAGACGGCCACCGCCGTCGGGGGCCTGGGACCGTCGCTGCAGCGGCTCGTGGACGCCACCCAGGCCATCGTCGGTGACTTCAAGACGAACCTCGCCGATGTCGACGACATCGTGGAGAAGTCGGCACCGATCATCGAGAGCCAGGTCGACTCCGGCGACGCCATCCACCAATGGGCGCGCAACCTGAACGTTCTCGCCGGCCAGGCGGCCAGCCGAGAAGACACGGTCAAGCACATCGTGTCGGATCTACCGCCGCTGATCGACCAGGTGCACACGGTGTTCAACGACACCAAGGACACGCTGCCCCAGCTGATGGCGAACGCGTCGATCCTGACCGAGATGGCCAAGCGCTACAACCGGAACACCGAGCAGGTACTGGTCTTCCTGCCGCAGGCCGGCTCCATCATCCAGACCGTGACTGCCACCAACCCGGGCCGGGGCTCGATGGGCGTTGCCCTCGGTGCCGTCCCCGGCCCCATCTTTCCGGTGCCGGTTCCGGGCCTGAGCCTCAACACGCCGCCGCCGTGTCTGACCGGCTTCGTCCCGGCATCCCAATGGCGGGCGTTCGCCGACACCAGCCCCGCCGAACTACCGGACGTCTCCTGCCGGATTCCGCAGGACACGCCGGCCAACAGCGTTCGCGGGGTCCGCAACATCCCGTGTGTGGACGTACCGGGCAAACGCGCAGCGACACCCAAGGAGTGCCGCAGCGACAAACCGTACGTCCCGCTGGGCACCAACCCCTGGTACGGCGATCCGAACCAGATCCGGAACTGCCCGGCGTTGGGCGCGCGCTGTGACCAGCCGGTCGAGCCCGGCCACGTGATTCCGGCGCCGTCGGTAAACCCCGCCCACAACCCCCTGCGGCGGGACATGGTGCCGCCGTCGCCGCCGCCGGTGAACGACCCGCTGTCACGGCCGGGGACCGGTAGCGTGCAGTGCAACGGGCAACAACCGAACCCCTGCATCTACACCCCCGGTGGGGGACCAGCCGCGATCTACAATCCGCAGAGCGGCCAAGCGGTGGGGCCAGACGGCGTCGAATACTCCGTCGAGAACTCGATGAACATAGGAGACGACGGATGGAAGGGGATGCTGGCACCGTTCCGGTGAGCACGGACGAGGACCAGCAGACCGCAGATACCTCGGCCTTGGGCACTGAGGGCACTGAGGACGCGGTGCCGGTGGACTCGCAGGAGTCGGCCGACTCGGTGGCAGTAGACGCCGAATCGGCGCCGTCGCGTCTTGGCCGTCGCCAGCAGGTGGGGATCTGTGTGCTGTTGCTGCTGTTGGCCGCCGGGTTGGTGGCAGCCGGCTTTGTCGGCCTGCGCGACCACGTGGCGAGCCAGGCGCTGGCCCGCGACAATGCCGAAGCGATCGCCGCGGCCAAGGAGTGCGTGGTGGCCACTCAGGCGCCAGATGGGCGGGACATCGCCCTGGCGCAGCAGAAGATCCTGAACTGCACGACCGGCGAGTTCCGCACCCAGGTCGCCCTGTACGCGGAGATGTTCGTGCACGCCTACCAGGCGGCGAAGGTCCACGCCGAACTCACCGAGATGGGCGCCGCGGTGGAGCGGAACAACCCCGACGGTTCGGTCGACGCCCTGGTGGCTTTCCGGGTCAAGATCGACAACATCGAGACTCAGGGCAAAGAGGTCGGTTACCGGCTGCGGGCCCGGATGGTCCGGGAGGACGGGCAGTACCGAATCGCGAAGCTCGACCAGGTGGCCAGGTGACCGACCCGCTGGCCGACGCGCCGCGCATCGAACCGGCCCGGTGGCGCGCCCGCGCGACGGCGCTGGCGATCGACCTGCTGCCGGGTTCGGCAGTGATGGTGACGATGGGCATGGCCGCCCTGTGCTTCCCGTTCGGGGGACCCTGGTGGTGGCTCGCGACCATCACCGGCGCCTTGGCGTTCTTGGCCACCGAGGTCAACCGGATCCTGTTGCCGGCGATCAAGGGCTGGAGCCTGGGCCGCGCGTTCACCGGAATCGAAGTGGTGCGGGGCGGCGAAGGGTCGGCTCCGGCCGTCGGTGCGGCCCGGTTGTTGCTGCGCGAGGCGGCGCACCTGCTCGACACCGTGCCGGCTCTGCTCGGCTGGATCTGGCCTTTGCGGGACCGCCGCGGGCGTACTTTTGCCGACCTCGTGGCCCGGACCGAGGTCCGCCCGGCCGACCCACGACAGCCCCCGGCGAACATCCGGGTCGTGACCATGGCGGTGTTCGTGGCCGCGGCCGCCCTGAGCCTCGTCGGTGCCGCCACGGCCTACGCGGTGGTCTACCAGCGTGACCACAAGTCGGATCTGGCCCGAGCCCAGATCGCCCGGCAGGGCCCGAAGATCGTCGCGGACATGCTGTCCTACGATCCCGAGACCTTGCAGGGCGACTTCGACCGCGCGCAGTCGCTGGCCACCGACAAGTATCGCGAGCAGCTGGTTCCGCAGCAGGACGCGATCCGCAATGCCAAGCCGGTTCCGAACTTCTATCGGGTCACCGATGCGGCGGTACTCGACGCCGCCCCGCACCGTGCCACGATGCTGCTGTTCCTGCAGGGCCAGCGTGGAACAGCCGGCAAGGAACGTCTGATCAGCGCCACCGTCCGGGTGGCGTTCGCCGAGGCCGCGGGAACCTGGCGCGTCGATGATCTCGCCGTCGTCAGTAAGCCGCTGCCGGCCGAGGGGGAGCGATGAGTCCGCGCCGCCGCGTCGACACCGACGATCAGCCGCTCTTCGTCGACCGGGCGGTGCCCCGGCGCCGGCGGCTGCCGATGGTGATCGCGAGTTCGCTGGTGGTGGCCGCCGCTGCCGTCGCGGTCAGCGCGGTGACGCTGGTGACCCACGAGCAACACCGGCGAGCAGCCTTGCGGGACGTCGAGGCGCTGGCCGCGGTGGAATCGTTCATGACGATGTTCACCTCGCCGGATCCGTTCCATGCCAACGACTATCTGGCCAATGTCATGGACCATGCCACCGGGGATTTCGCCCAGCAGTATCAGGAGAAGGCCAATCAGATCCTGATCGCGGTGGCGCGCAGTGAGCCGACCACGGGAACGGTGACCGCGGCCGGTGTCGAACGGTGGAACGACGAAGGCAGCGTCAGCATGCTGGTGGCTGTTGAGAACAGCGGCAAGTCGTCCGACGGCAAACACGATGTCAAGGTGGCAACCCGATGGTTGGCGACAGCGCAGAAGGAAGGGGACCAGTGGAAGATCAGCAATCTGAACCAGGTGCTGTGACCGAAGAGCCCGACGCCGCCGACGTAGATCTGGAAGCCGAAGCGGAGGCCCAGGAGACGGTCGAGGAGACGGCCGAGGCCGAGGCGGTCGAGGCCGAGACGGCGGCGGACAAGCGCCCGGTCCGGCGCAAATTCGGTGTGCGGCTTGCGGTTGCGGTCTCAGCCGCGGCCTTCGTCGGCGCCGCCGCATTCGCGGGCGCGGCAGCACAGCCGTATCTCATCGACCGGGCCGAGGTAGCCACCAAGCTCGACATCGCCCGGACCGCGGCCAGGGCGATCCACACGCTGTGGAACTACACGCCGGACAACATGGATTCCCTTCCGGACCGCGCCTCGGTGTATCTCAGCGGCGACCTGGAAGCCCAGTATCGGAAATTCATCGACGCCATCGCAGACAGCAACAAGCAGGCGAGGGTCACCGACACCACCGAGATCGTCGGTGCGGCCGTCGAGACTCTGGACGGGCCCGAGGCCACGGTGATCGTCTACACCAACACCACGGCGACCAGTGAACTGAGCAAATCGATCCCGCAGATCAAGTACCTGACCTACCGGCTCTTCATGAAGCGTGACCAGAACCGCTGGGTGGTCACCAGGATGCCGACCATCACCTCGCTGGACCTCACCCCGCGTCTGCAGGGCTGAGCGCGGGCCGGGTCGAGGGTAACGGGGGGGAGCATGCCGATCGCGTCGCCGTTGTCACGACGGCGCACGGTGGTGGCCTTGCTGTTGTTGACGTTCGCCACCGGCCTCGTGGACGCGATCAGCGTGCTGGTGCTGGGGCGGGTGTTCGTCGCGAACATGACCGGCAATGCGATCTTCCTGGGGTTCCTGTTCGTCCCCGGCACCGGCTTCGATCTGACCGCCGCGATCGTGGCGGTCGGCGGATTCCTGATGGGCGCGGTCATCGGGGGACGGCTGTTCCGGATCTTCGGTGAACACAGCCGCCGGCGCTGGCTGACGGTTGCGCTCGGTTTGGAGGCGGTGTTGCTGCTGGCGCTGGCGGCGCTGGCTGGAATGGGTGTGTTGGGCTACTACAGCAACAGCAAGCTGCTCTTGATCGCCGGCCTCGCGGTCGCGTTCGGTGTGCAGAATTCGACTGCCCGTCAGTTCGGTATCCAGGAGCTCTACACCACGGTGCTGACCTCGACGATCGTCGGTATCGGGGTGGACAGCCGGCTGGCCGGTGGGACCGGCGACCGCGGAAAGCTGCGCTACGGCGTCGTTTTCGTGATGATCCTCGGCGCCATTGTCGGCGCAACGTTGACCCACGTTGTGGTGGCGCCGGTCATCGCCATGGCCGGGGTCGTGGTCGCGGCGAGCTTGGCGTTGTTCCGCTACGGCTGATAGGCCCGAGCGCGCTCAGGACCCGCCGTACTCCGGGCGCAGGATCGAGCTGAGCGCCGACAGCGGGATGTGCGCCTGCACGTTGCCACCGTCCATGTACCACTGCATCTGGTTGTACTGAATCGGGCTGTCGTGGCTGACCGGGTAGTCGGGCATGTACAGAATCAGCTCGTCGGGGGTGAGAGCCCAAGACCGGTAGCCGCCGGAGAAGACCTTGTCGGGTGTAAAGCGCTCCGGGACAAAGGGATAGTCTCCCGGGCGGTGTTCCCAGAATGCCCGGTCCAGCGCCTCGGTGATGTAGGGCTCGCCCAGTTGCGGGATCGTCGCCAACGGGTCGATCCCGGGTTTGGTGATGTCAGCCAATTGCAGTTGCCGGCCACCGGCCCCCATGTCGAACGTGAAAGTCCGGTAGGCGTTGTTGATGTAGGGACCGTCGGAGTGGTAGTCCTCGTGGAAGACCGCGGTCAATGCATTGCCGTGCTGGAAGATCTCGTAGTTCTCGTTTCCCCAGCTGTCGGCCACCATGGAGGCGCCTTTGGTGCGCCAGTTGGTGAACAACTTCGACAGGTAGTCGCGGATCGGGGGTCCGGCGATCGGGTGGTCGACCAGGTCCCCGGGCACCGCCATCCGGATATAGCGGGTGGCCAGCCGCTCCGAGTGCACATCGGTAGTGCAGTACTGCCCGTCCCAGTTGCCGCCCAGCCCGCTGCAGAACGACGGCGCCGAAGCGCCGGCGACCGGTGCCCCGGACACCGTGGCCACCGCAAGTGTCGCGGCGAGCATGCCCGTCACTAGCCGGGTCGCCCACATAGCATGCCTCCTAAGGCAATTCGACTTTGCTCGCCAGCCACCGGCCGTCGACCTTCTGCATCGTCATCTTCATCCGGGCGCGGTCCACTCGCGGGTCGGGCCGCATGGTGTTGGTGATGGTCTGGTTGACCATCACCAGCACCACAACGGTGTCCTTGGAACCTGACTGCACGGCCGACTCGACCACCGTGCCCTGTGCCCTGGCCTTGTTGTCGATCAGCAGCTGCCGCAGGTTGACGCTGGCTTTGGTGTAGGTGTCTTTGAACTCCCCGGTTGCACCGTTGAGGACCGCGTCGAAGTCGTCGTCGACCTTGTCAGAGTCGATGCTGGTCAACACCTGGGCGTAGTCCACCGCTGCCTGTCGTCCGGCGGCTTCCGCGCTCGAGACCCGATGCTGTTGCCACAACTGCCAGCCGAGCCCGATGACCAACCCGAACACTGCCAGATAGGCGGCCGCGACGAGCGCCATCCGCCACGGGACCCGACGCCTGCGCACCGGCGGCGCGGCTGTCTCTTCCACGTCCTCGGGGGCGGTCTCGGCGGTCGGTTCGTCGGCGGTGCTCACCGCGGCATCTCCTTGAGCATCAACGAGGCGGCTCGATCAGCAGGGGCGGACCGCCGTAGGGGGTGGGAATCGTATAGCGGCCCTTGGGTGTCGGGTCGGTGGTCGCCGCCAGGTCTGCACCGGGCGGCGGTCCCGCGGTGTCATCGCCGGGTGGGCGTGGCGCATTGTGGGCGCCGCGCACCAGCACGGACTGGTCGGTGTCACGGCAGTAGCCGTACAGGAACGGCTCCGGGTAGTCCGCCGCAGAAGGGGGCCGCCGCGGGGTCCCGTAATCGCAGGTGTAGCGAGGATAGAGGTCGGCGGTGAACCACAACCCGTTGTCGTGGAAGGCCGTACCGAGCGCCTCCAGCGTCGAACCGCGGTAGGCGGGGAACAACGCATTGAGCGCCGGAGTCCGGACATAGAGCAGCTGAGCCGCGGTGGTCAGGTTGCCCAGCAACCCGACCATGGTGTCGGAATTGTCATCGAAGAGTCCGTCGACCGCCGACAGCATCCCGGGCGCCTGGTCGACCAATCGATGGTAGCCGCCGATCATCCGGTTGATGCCCGTGAGCACCTTGTCGAGGTTCTCGGTCGTCACGGCCACCCCGTTGTTGACATCGCTGAGCATGGTGAGCGCCACCCGGCTCGACTTCAGCAGGCTCACCGTCTCCGGCAGCACCGAATCCAGGGTGGACAGCAAAAAGGTGCCGCCGTTGACGATGTCGGTCAGCTTCTGCGGACCCTCGTCGGACAGGCTGAGCTCCTTTTTGATCAGGTCGAGCTTGCGCGGATCGGTTTGCGCCAGCATGCCGTTGGCGTCGGCGAGCAACTGCGACATCGGGATCGGGGTTGTGGCGCGGTCCCGCGAGACGACGCTGCCGGCGGACAGGAACGGTCCGGTCTCCGACGGGGGCTCGAAGTCGATGTACTGCTCACCGGCGGCTGACAGGCCCGACACGCGCACCGTGCTGGCCGCCGGAATCTTCACCGTCGAGGAGATGTTGGCGACCGCATCGACACCGGTACCGCTGACCCGCAGCGACTCGATCCGGCCCACCGGAACGCCGCGAACCGACACGTCCTGGTTGGCCAGCAGCCCACCGGAATCCGGCAGCGCGATCGTGATCTGGTAGGTCGAGCGGGCCGGGTTCACCCGCAGCGCCCCCACCAGCAGGTAGCCGGTCGCGACCACCAGGGTCATCGCCAACGCGAGCCCTGACAGCAGGTTCTTTCGCCGGTCGCCGGCGCGGACCAAGCCGACGATGCGCCGGCTGAGTGCCTCGATCATGGTGTCGGCCCTGGTCCCGGCGGGCCGAGCTCCGCTGCTGCTACATCGCCCTCCGCCGGGGTGGGAGGTATCGGCGGGCCGACCGCGGTCCACGGCGCCAGCCCCATATCGGAGTCCGGGCCGCGCCCCACCACGCGCTCCTGTAGTCGCCACAGCGCGTACTTGATGGAGCCGGCCAGCTTCGCCCAGTCGTAGCGCTTCGGGCCGTGAAATGCTGGGTCTCCTTTGAAGCCGGCGTCAGGCATCGACCCCCACACCAGCCTGTCAAAACCTGCCCGTAACGAAACCGCCGACCCAGCTGTCATCTTGATGATCGGCGCCTGCAACCGGTTCAGCGCGGCCAGACTGGTGTCGGGGTCGATAGCCACGTCGTTCCATGCGCCAGCGAGCACGTTGGCGTCCTTGATGAAGCTGTGCCCGGAAGCGTCGGTCCCGGCAATCGACGGGAACCGGGCCAGCTGCTGGCTGGTCGCGCCGAGTTGCTCGACGAGATCGGCCAGCCGACCGGTGTTGTCCACCAGCGTGTCGGTGGCCGGACCCGCCGCGTCGAGCACATCGGTGAGCGCCGCGCTGCGGGCATCAAGCCGGTCGGCAAGCCGGCTGGTCTCACGCAGCGCGGTCTCGATCTCACCGGAGCGGGCGTTGAGTTTTGTCAGCAGCTCATTGGACTGGTTGATCAGCCTGCCGAACGCCTGGCCCTGATCGCCGGTCGCCTTGCCGGCGCCGTTGACGATATTGGTGAAGTTCTGCACAGCCCCACCGTTGACCAGAAGCGCCGCCGAACTCAGCACCGATTCTACCGTAGCAGCCGACGCGGTGAACTCCAGCCCGATGATGTCGCCACCCTTGAGCAGCGGCGTCGACGGGTCGACCTGAGTCGGCGGTTTGACCGCCACGAAGACGTCACCGAGCGGGGTCGCCGACCGCAATTCAGCCGTGCTGCCCAACGGAATCCGGACACCGTCCATGATGCGCAGCGTGGTGACTGCAGTGTAGTTACGGGCGACTATCGACTCCAGCTGGCCGACATCGGCGCCGGAGAGCTTCACCTTGGCGTGCCCGGGCAGATTCAGCGCGTTGGCGAACACCGCGGTGATGAGATAGCCGCCGCTGCCGATGCCGGGAGCTGGCAACGGCAGACTGTCCAGCCCACTGGTGGTGCAGCCAGCAGTGATGACCGCGTTGCACAGCAGCGCCAGCGTCGCCCTGGGCGTTCGTTTCCGTCGCAATGCCATCGCCTACTGCCCCATCATCGAGAGTCCGTCGAGGACGTACGTCAGCCCGAAGTCCGGGCCGTAATCCGCCAAGGTTCCGGTGCCGCAGCCTAATTGCCGCAAATGCATCATGTTGCACAGCTCCTTGGTGCTTTGACTGTCGACCAGGCTCTTGTCGACCAGGGTGTGAGCCCGGATCGCCCCGTTGTTGGTGTCGACGGCGTTGTAGATGTTGTCCAGCGCCAGCGGTAGCAGGTCTATTAGCTCCGCCAGGTCGCGCTGCTTATCCACGAGGGTGGTTACGGCAGTGTCGCCGTTGAGGATGCTCTGCTTGAGGTTGTCACGGTTGGCTTGCAGCAGGGCGGTCGCCTGCGTGATGATCTCGTTGAACTTACGCCCAGTGCGTCCCGCCCCGAAGTCCTCGTCGGCGAGCATCTGACTCAATTGGCGGGTGGTGGAACCGAATTGACGCAGCCTCGCGTCATTGCGGGCCGCCGCGTCCATCAGCGAGCTAAGATTGACGATGATCGAGGTCAACTGATCACCGGTCGCCTCGCCGCGGTCGGAGCTCAGTCGCAACGCCCGAGACAATTCGCTCAGGGCCGACTTGATCTTCGCGCCGTTGCCGCCGGCGATGTCGGCGGCGGCGTTGATCACGTCGGCTACCGGCCCGTTGCCGTTGCCGTCGCCGCTGAGCGACTTCGAAACCCTGTCGAGCATGTCAAGCACACGATCGAATGCCACTGGTGTCCGGGTGCGGTTCAGCCCGATAGTGGTGTGGTCGGCCAACACCGGACCGCCGGTATAGGCTGGCGTCAGTTCGACTTGCCGAGCGGTGAGGATCGAGGTGTTGATGGTCACCGCGTGCACGTTGGCTGGGATCTTTACGTTGCGGTCGACGGTGAACTCGGCCTCGACGTACCCGCCCTTCGGGGTGATCTTGGTGACCTTGCCCACCGGCATTCCGAGCACCGCAACCACATTGTCCTCGTAGAGGCCTGCGGCGCTGCCGAATTGGGCGGTGACGGTGATGTGTCCGCCGAACGGGTTGAGGTAGTAGGCGGCCACGGCAGTGACGAGCAGTACTCCTGCGGTCAGCGCACTCACCAGCGCGGCGACACGGCGGCGGCTGCGGGTGGCGGTCGGCGGGGCGCTCATTTGCAGTCCTTGAAGTACTCGATCATGCCGAACTGCTTGGCGCGGCCACTGATCGCGCACATCCACGAGTCGATCGCCATCCCGTTAACTAGGTAGGTTTCGAAAGCCGGTCCGTAGCCGGTGGCATTGGTCAGACCCCGCAATGGCGGCGGTGCGGCCTGCAGCAGGCTGCGCAGCAGGTCGTCATGCTGGCCGAGCATGTCGGATAGCGCACGCAGGTTGGCCAGCATGTCGTCGAGCATCGTCCGGTCGCTGACCACGATGTTGTTCAGTTGACCCACCAGACTGGTCAGCGCAGCCAGCATGGCGTGGAAGGTGTGCTGTCGCGCTACCAGTTCCCCGAGGAAATCCTGGCCCTGATCGACCAGGTTGCCCAGGTTCGTCTGCTGGTTGTGCAAGGTGTTGGCCACCCGCTGGGTGCTGGCGAGCAGGGTGCCGAGCTGATCACGCCGGTCGGCGGTGATCTTCGACAGCGTGTGCAGATTGGCCATCGCCTGTGGAACCACCGGGGGCAGCCCGCTCAGCTGTTGGCCGAGCACGGCCAGGGACTGGCCGAACTGGTCGGAGTCGACCTGGTCGAATGTGGTGGTGGCGTCCTCTAGCAGCGACTCCAGCGAATAGGGCACCTCGGTGTGGGCGAGCGGGATCCGTTTGTCGGGCAGCGAACCCGGGCCGTCGGGTTCCAGTCGCAGGTAGCGCGACCCGAGGATCGTCATCACCTGGATTTTGGCCCCGGTGTCTTTGCCCAGCGGAATGTTGTTGCGCACGGTAAAACCGGCCTCGACGTGATCGCCGGCGAGCCGCATGCTCGTTACCCGGCCCACCTCGATGCCCGCGATCACGATGGGATTGCCCGGCGCCAGCGCCGCGGCCTGGGCGAACTCCGCGGTGTAGCGGGTGTAGCCGAAGCCGGCCAGCTTGACCAGCAGCGCCGCGGCGACGACGACCGCGACAACCGCCAATGCCGCGAACCCCAGCCAGGTGGTGTTGTAGGACTCCAGTGTCCGGGAGCGCCACCTGCGGAGCGACTGATTATCCATTGACGGTGTTCCTGCATCTCGGGGTGTGCCAGGCCAGGTTCTTCATGGTGATGGGCGTGGCGTTGCCGGGCGTGGCGGCGTTGACGATGATCGTGGTGATGTCGTTGAGGCCGGGAAAGAACCCGGTGATGTTCAGGTCGCAGACATACGTGGAGCCGTAGGCGCCGTCCCCGAGTACCCGACCCAGGCCTTTGAGCAGCAGTGGCAGGTTGTCGCCGGTGAAAGCCAGCTGCGGCTCGATTCCGGCCATGTGCTTGGAGAACCCGGGTTCCCGGTTGATCATCTCATCCAGGGAGGGGAAGACCTCGTCGGCGATCGTCGACAGCTGCCGGGTCACCTGGGCCAGGGAGCCGACCGAGGACTGCAATGCCGGGCGACGCGAGTCTAGGTCGGCGACCGCTCGCCGGGCCTGCGTCAGCGCGTGGTCCAACTGATCGTTCTGCCCGGCGATGGTGCCGGTAAGCCGGTTCAGGCTGGTGATGAGGTCGCCGAGCACCTCGTCGCGCCCGGCCAGCGTCGCGGTGAGCGTCGACGACTGATCCACCAGTGCGGTGATAGACGCCTGGTCGCCTTGCAGCGACTCCAGCACACCCCGGGTCAGATCGTCGGCCTGCTTGGGATCCAGCAGCGACATCAACGGTTTGAAGCCGTTGAGCAGCGCGCCGACGTCGAAGGACGGTTCGGTGTGGTCCACCCCGATCACGCCGCCGCGGGGCAGCACTCGTTCGTCCCCCCCGGTGTACTCGCCGTCTTTGCCCAGCGACAGCCCGAGATAACGCTGCCCGATAATGTTCTGGTAGGTCACCGACGCGACGGTGTTGGCATACAGCTTCTGGTTGCTTTGGACGATGAACGAGACCTTCGCTAACTTCCCTTCCAATGCCACCTCGTCGACCCGGCCCACCCGGACCCCGGCCATCCGGACGTCGTCGCCTTCGCGCAGGCCGTACACATCGGTGAACACGGCCGCATACGGCGTCGTCGCACCAGAGACGTCGCGGCGCAGCGTGGCATAGACCAGCCAGGTCAGCACCATCGAGACGACCATGAAGATGGACAGTCCGATCAGCGGGCCGCGGAATCTCATTTGTGGCCTCCCGTGTCGGCGGGTACGAACGAGACCGCGTTACCGCGGGCGACCGGGCCGAGCAGCAGCTGCGCCGCCACAGATGCCGGCTCACGCTGGCCGGTGATCAGGCCCAGCTGGTTGCGTTCGGCCTGGCTGCCGACCGGACCCACGTTGCCGCCGAAGGCCGCGGGGGCCGCGGGCGCCATCGGGGAGGCCGGCTGCCACTCCGGTGCATGCGGCAGTGACGGGATTGGCGGCTCGGGCGGAGGCGGCGGGCCGAGGTCGAGCGGGTCGCCGGTGCTGGGAATCCGGGGGGCCGGGCCGGTCCACCACGGCAGCGGCGGGTTGGTGCCCTCCAGGCTGCGATTCGGGTTGACCAGGGGCGGTCCGACGGCACGGAGGTTCCCATCCGGGCCGATCTCGGTGCCCGCCGGCGGTTCCAGGCCGGCCGGGAAGTGGTAGTTCTGCGGCAGCATGTTCTCAGGCAGCTCGGAACGCACCTCGATCATCGGCGCGGTGAAGCAGCTCGGCCCCTTCAGCTCGCCGTACTGCGGGCAGTCCGCGCGGGTGTAAGTGTGCATCGGGGTGAACGACAGGTTGAACCGCGTGTTCTTGGAGACGAGGTCGGGGTCGTAGAAGTGGTCGAAGAATTTCTCGGAGAGCCGATTGACCCGGGTGAAGATCGGGACGTACTTGTCGGCGTTGTTGGCCAGCACGCCAACAACGGGCGTGAGGTCGTGGGTGATCTGGATCAGTTGGTCGATGTGGTTGTCCAGGGCTTCCCGGGCCACACCCACGGTGTGCTGGCCACCGCCGACCAACGAGGCCAACTCGGCGCGCTTCTGGGCGAACGCGCGCATCGGTTCGACGGCCTGGTGCAGCGCGTCGACGAGGTCGGGAGCGGTGGACTGCAGGCCATGGGTGGCATCGAGCAAGGCCGAGACGGTCGATGGGCCGGGGTCGGTGGCGACGATGCCGTTGAGCTGATCGAGCAGCCGGGACATGTGCGCGCCCGCATTGAGCAACGCGACGCGCCGATTGTCGGTGGCCGCGCCGACGGCGGCCAGGATGCCCAGACTGTGGTCTTCGCGCCCGCGACCGGTGGCGGCCAGGATGTCGCGCAGTTTGGACACGGTGGTCTGGAAGATCACCGTGGACAGTTCGCCGTTCTCGGCGATGTGGGTGCCGGTACGGATGGTGGGTCCACCGGTTCCGGAGTCCACCAGCTGGATGGACGAGACCGCGAAAACGTTGGACGGCACCACGCGGGCGGTCACCGAATGCGGGATGTCCTTGGCGTAGTCGGGCTTGAGGTTGATGTGTACGTAGTTGGGTTTGCCGTAGGCGGCGGGGATCACGTCGGTGACATTACCGACTAGCAGGCCATGGTACTTGACGTCGGACTGGGCCGGCAGCCCGTCGCCGACGTTGATCAGGTCGGCCACCACCCGCACGTAGGAGTTGAGCATGCCGGTGGACTTGGCCAACAGGCCGCCGGTGGTCAGCGCGATCACCAGCAGGACCGCGATCCCCGCGCCCAGCAGTTGCTGTTCGGAGGGGCCGCGGCCGTCGGTGTCGAGCGAGTTGGCCATGTCAGCCACCGAACCTTGCGCCGGCGTCGATGCTCCACAGCGCCATCGTCAGCAGCATGTTGACCATGATCACGATCGTGATGGAAGCCCGCATGGCCCGGCCGGAGGCCACCCCGACGCCTTCGGGTCCGCCGGAGGCGTAGAAGCCGTAGTAGCACTGCACGGTAGAGGCCAGCCACACGAACACCACGCACTTGAGCACGGAGTAGACGATGTCCTTGCCGCTCAACATCATTGTGAAGTAGTGCGTGTACGGGCCGATGGAGCCGCCGCCGATGATGCCGGTGACCAGCTGGCAGGTCAGGTAGGTGATCGCCAGACAGGCCACGTAGAGCGGGATCACCGCGATGGTCGCGGCCAGCAGTCGGGTGGTGACCAGGAACGGAATGGGCCGGATCGCGATCGAATCGAGGGCGTCGATCTCCTCGGCGATTCGCATGGCGCCGAGCTGCGCGGTGAAGCGGCAACCGGCCTGCATCGCGAACGCCATCGAGGCCATGATCGGTGCCAGCTCGCGGGTGTTGACCAGTGATGAGATGATGCCGGTCGCGGGCCCCAGCCCCAGCAGATTCAGAAAGTTGTAGCCCTCGATCGCCACCAGCGCACCGGCGGTGAAGCCCAGGACGATCGCCACCCCAGCGGTGCCGCCACCCACCACGATGGAGCCGTTGCCCCAGGCGATGTCGGAGAGCAACCGCAGAAACTCCTTGCGGTAGTGACGTAGCACGGTCGGAACACCGGCCGCGGCGCGGCCGAAGGACACCAGCATGTGTCCCAAGCGGATGGTCGGCTCGGACGCCATCCGGTAGGCGCGCAGCAGCGGGCGCGCGAATGCCGGGACATAGGACGACGCGGTCATCTCACAGCCCCGTCCGTGGGTAGAGCACGTTATAGAGCTCGCTGATGCCGACATTGACGATCATCAGAACCAGGATCGACTCGACCACCGAAGCGTTCACCGAGTTGGCGACGCCGGCCGGACCGCCGCGGGTGGACAGTCCCTTCTGGCAGGACACCACCGCGACGATCGCGCCGTAGACCACGGCCTTGATCAGCGCGACGATCATGTCGCCGGTGGTGGCGAACGAGGAGAACGTGGCCACGAAACTGCCGGGCGCGCCCTTCTGGAAATACACGTTGAACAGGTAGCTGGCCAAAAAGCCTACGAAGCAGGTGATTCCGGTCAGCGCTACGCCGATCATGATGGCCGCGGCGAAGCGGGGGACCACCAGCCGACGGATCACCGAGACGCCCATCACCTCCATGGCGTCGGTCTCCTCGCGCATGGTTCGCGAACCCAGGTCGGCGGTGATGGCCGACCCGACCGCGGCGGCCATCAGCATGGCCGCCACCAGCGAGGCAGCCTGCCGGATGACAGCGAGCCCGGCAGCCGCGCCGGCCAGTGAGGTGGCGCCGACCTGGTTGGCCAGCAGCGCGAACTGAATGGAGAGCGTGACCCCGATCGGCAATGCGACCAAAACCGTCGGCAGCACAGCGGTGTTGGCCATGAAGGCGCTCTGCCGGACGAACTCGCCCCATTGGAATCGGCCGCCGAACAGGTCGGAGAAGAAGTACTGCACGGTGCGCACCGCCAGGACGCACTGTTCGCCGACGGTGGTCAGCGAGGCCAGCGGGTGGCGGTTGACATAACCGGCGGTCCAGTCCTGGATGGCTGCCACGCCGTCGAGCGGAGCGCGATCATCCTGGGTGGTCATCGGTCGCCGATCGTGGTCGTGAGATCACCGTAGGTTGCCGATCGCGGGTACGGCCGATGATCCATGGCGGTCACCATAGTCAGGAGTTCTTACTCCGCGGTAGGGTTCGGAACTTCTCGGACCAACTGGTGGGTAGATGGAAAGGATACGCATGGCGGCCGATGGGGAGGAGCTCATGGGATCTCGCCGCGACCTTTCATCCGGACATGATGTCGGACACAATGCCCCGCCAAGGGTGCTTCAGGCAACATGACTGCGGTTATGGATGGGTTACCGGCCAGTAGCAAGCATTTTCGTGGTTTTGGGGTCCTCGAGCGGGCTTCGATGGCGATACTCGACCGGGACAAGCGCGACGCGTGGAAGGAAATCGGGAAGGTGCCGAAGCGGGCAGGGTGGACCCAGATCGCTGCCACAGTCGGCTGTGCGATGGCGGTCGCCGGAGTGCTGGCACCAGGTCCCGCCCTCGCCGTCCCGGATCAACCTCCGGCGCTTCCGGGATTCACCCCCGAGCCCAGCGACTGGTCGCCGCGCGTGGACATCTGGCCGTACAGCACCTTTACCTATCACGTGACTCCCGAGATGATCGGCGGCATGTCCGATTCGTGTCAGTGGTTCACTACGCAGTTCGACCCACTGCTGGGGCAGATCAACGCCGTCAATCACAACCTTGCAGACCACCACGACGTCTACCCGAGCGTGCAGCCGCAGGCTGATGCGGTGCTGGCCGACATCGACCGATCCACCGGCTTCTTGGGGCCACGATTGCAGCCGCTGACCATCCGCAACAACCCCGACAACTTCGGCCCCTACTCGCCGATCTACGGCGGGGAGCAGCTGACCGGCGTGCTGTTCCAGCTGTCCCGCATCGCCGACAGCATGCGCAAAAAGCAGCCGGCAGGGTTCACGCGCCCCCACATCGACTCCGCGGCCGGATGGGCCAACGCCTTACGGGATTCCGGGGCCTGCACCTAAAAACCCACCGGCGCGGGTTGGGGTAGGTTCGGGGGGCGTTGCGGCCGAACGGCCCCAGCAGCGGACCACGAGAGGTAGTTCAGGTGTCGGACCGTGAGGACGAGCAAGCGGGCGACCAGGTCGAGCCGGCGGTCGAGGCCGGCGAAACCGACACCACCGAGTCCGCCGAGACCACCGAGGATGCGGTTGAGACCGCGGACGAGGCCGACAGCCCCAAGGAACGCATCGGTGGCCTGAAACCGAACCGCCGCTGGATCGCCGCGGCGGTCCTGGCGCTGGGCCTGATCGGGGCGACTTACGAGGGCTGGCTGCTCTACGCCCACCACCAGCGCACGGTGGCCGCCACAGAGGCACTCGAGGCGGCCCAGAAGTACACCCTGGTGCTCACCAGTGTGGACCCCACCGCGATCGACAAGAACTTCGCCGAAATCCTGGACGGAGCCACCGGCGAATTCAAGGATGTCTACAGCGCGTCCAGCGAACAGCTGCGCCAACTGCTGATCGACAACAAGGCGTCCGCGCACGGCACCGTCATCGACTCGGCGGTCAAATCCGCCACCAAGAACACCGTCGAAGTGCTGCTGTTCGTCGATCAGTCGGTGAGCAACAAGACCGCCCCCCAGGCGCAGATCGACCGCAGCCGCATCGTGATGACCATGGAGAAGGTGAAGGGCCGGTGGCTGGCCGCCAAGGTTGAGATGCCCTAAGCGATGGCCCGCCGTTAATTGAATCCGAGCCAGCTGGGCAGCCCGCGTTCGTGCGCGTCGCACAGTACCTGTGCGGTGTCACAGGATCCGCGTGGCACCCCGGCACCGGTCCACATGCCGCCGGCGTCGCGGCGCACCACGACCGCCGACGACGAACCGCCGTCGAGCAGTATGGCGTGGTCGCTGCCCAGGCCGCGGAACAGATCCTGCATGTTGTCGGGTGTGTAGTGGCCGCCCTGAAAGATGTACAGCTCGTCTTTGGCTCGCGAATAGCCCACGGCGGTGCGTGCCGCGCTCGGCCCGCCGTCGTTGAGTTGCCCGGTGACGCCCGGGGCCAGCAATCCCAGTCCGCTCACCGCGACGAACCGGTCCCCGCGTTCCACCAGGCCGGTGACCGTCGGCCCGGCCGAGTCGTAGTCCCCACCGTCGCGGCCGCCGCGCGGCCACAACACATATGGTGCGCCGCGAGTCGGCAGGATCATCGTGGTCAACGTCGACCAGTGCTCGTTGCCGCCGGACAGTCCTTGCTTGCCGGCGTAGGGGACGGTGCCGGTCACCGCGACGTTGGCCCGGCCGTTGCCCCGGGTGTTGTCGACGTAGGTGCCCAGGGGGGAACTGCACTTGGTGGTCCGCCAGGATCCGCCTCGCTGGCCGCGGATGTCGAAGAAGTTGGCGTTGATCGCCACCGTCGGCCGACCCAGTGCCTGCCAGGCCTGCAGCGGGGTATAGAGCTCGGAGGCCTGCATCAGCCCTTCGCTGGTGCGGGCCCGCGGATCGCGTTCGCAGCGGCCCTGAGAGCCGCTATGGCTGTCGACCAGCAGGTGCGGCTCGATGCGCTGTGAGGCCGACTTGAGCACCACCAGATGCCCACCGCCGGACATCTCGTACCAGTCGCCGGCGGCGTTGAGCATCGGTGCGGGATACCCGCCGCCGAAGTTGTACACCAGGTACGAGCCCGGGGTCCGCGCGATCGCGGCGGCCAATTGGTCTTGGGCGGCGGCACGCGCGGTCGGCTGGCCCGGGCCGATCGCCAGGGTTGCGCAGAGCAGCACCGCGGCGCAGCCAGCCGCCAGGCGGCGCGCGAAAGCCACTGGGGTCGACACTGTTTGTCCCTTCGGCTCCGGACTGGGGAGACACTACGTTCCTACGGTAGCCAGAGAAATCGCCGGGACAACCTGCGTGACCGGATTGTGCTGCGTCGGTGGCAGATTGGTTATGGACAGCGATCAGCCGCCGAGTCGGCTGTGCATCTCCCAGATCAGGATCTCCGACTGGGCGGAGGAGGTAAGGCGTTGACCGCCGTCGCCGGTGAAGCGGACCGCGTCGCCGGTGTGCAGCGCGCCGGCGCCCTCCAGATCGACCTGGCCGACCGCGACGAACAGGTGGGTATACGGCGCATCGGGCAGTACGACCTGGTCTCCCGGCTGCAGTCGCGCGGCGTACAGCGTGGCACCCGCATTGCCGATGCTGATCGCGGCGTCCGGGTTACTGCCTGAGGCGACGGTGACCAGCCGGCCGCCCGCCAGTGCGTCACCGATGTCCTGCTGCTGATAGCCCGGCGTGCGCCCCGGTGTGTCCGGCATGATCCACATCTGCACGAAATGCACTGGTTCGCTGGCAGATTCGGTCTTTTCCGAATGCAGAATCCCGGTGCCCGCCGACATCCTTTGTGCCAGGCCGGGATGTATGACGCCGGCGTTGCCGATCGAATCGCGATGGCTCAACGCGCCGGACAGCACCCAGGTGACGATCTCGGCGTCGCGGTGGGGGTGGGTATCAAAGCCGGCGCCCGGCGCGACGATGTCATCGTTGTTGACCAGCAGCAAGCCGTGATGGGTGTTATCCGGGTCGTAGTAATCGTTGAACGAGAACGAATGCCGCGAGTTCAGCCACGGCGCACGGGTGATCGCGCGGTCATCGGCCCGTCGCACGTCGAGCATGCCCGTCATGACGTCCAAGGTTAGCGCGCCGGGGCGGCTGGTTCCGCTGGTCGCGACCGGCTACCAGTCCGACTCGTCGTAGGTGATGACGCCGCGGATGTTCTTGCCGTCGACCATGTCCTGGTAGCCGGTGTTGATGTCCTCGAGCTTGTACGTCGTCGTGATCATCTCGTCGATCTTGAGCAGCCCGGACTTGTACAGGCCCACCAGCTTGGGCGTCTCGATGTGCGAGCTGCCGCCGCCGAAGATGTTGCCCTTCAACGTCTTCTGCAACATGGTGAACAAGAACAGGTTCAGCTTGACGTCCGCGTCGACCATTGAGCCCATCCCGGTGACCACGCAGGTCCCGGTCTTGGCGGTCAGGATCAGCGCCTCTTCGATGTATTCGCCCTTCATGTCGCCGACGGCGATGATCACCTTGTCGGCCATCAGGCCCCAGGTCTCCTCCATGACCGGCATGATCGCCTCGGCCATCGACGGGTAGACGTGGGTGGCGCCGAACTTGACGGCCTGGTCGCGCTTGAAGGGCACCGGGTCGATCGCGATGACGCGGCGGGCACCGGAGAGCACCGCACCCTGCAGGGCGCTCATGCCGATACCGCCCACCCCGATGATGATCACGGTCTCGCCGGGCTTGACCTCGGCGACGTTGGTGGCCGAACCGAATCCGGTCGGCACCGCGCAGCCCATGATGGCCGCGGTCTCGAACGGCACGTCCTTGTCGATCTTGACCACGGAGTCCTGGTGCACGGTCATGTAGGGCGAGAACGTGCCGAGCAGGTTCATCGCCGAGACCTCGTGCGAACCGGCGTGGATCCGGTTGGTGCCGTCGGCGATGGCCTTGCCGCCCAGCAGCACGGCCCCGCGGTCACACAGCGAGCGGAAGCCCTTCATGCACGGCGGACAGTTGCCGCAGGCCGGGATGAAGGCCATCACGACATGGTCGCCCTCTTCGATGCCGGTGACGCCCTTGCCGACCTTGGTGATGACGCCGGCGCCCTCGTGGCCGCCCAGCGCCGGCAGGGCCATCGGGGTGGCTCCGGTGGTCAGGTGGTAGTCGGAGTGGCACATCCCTGCGGCGTGCATCCGGACCTGGACTTCGCCTTCAACCGGGTCGCCCAGCTCGATCTCGTCGACCCGCCACGGCGAGTTCAGCTCCCACAACAATGCGCCCTTGGTCTTCATGACCGGCCATCATAGAACACGTTTCAGAATCTGCCCCGACGGGTGCTCTTAGCTGGGAGAATGCTGTCCTAGCTGGTCTTGTGTGGAATGCCCACGGACAGGCCGCCGTCGATCACCAGATCGGACCCGGTCATGTAGGAGGACTCGTCGGAGGCCAGGAAAACCACTGCGGTGGACACCTCCGCCGACTTGGCGCCCCGGCCCAACGGAATCTGCAGGGAGTCATCGGGGATCGCGATCGTCATCCGGGTGCGGATCAGCCCGGGCAGCACACTGTTGATCCGGATGTTGTGCGGTGCCAGCTCCACGGCGGCGGCCTTGGCCAGCCCGCGCACTCCCCACTTTGAGGCGACGTAGCCGTACAGGCCGGCGGTGCCACGCATCCCTTCGACCGAGGAGATGTTGATGATGGAGCCGCCGCCGGCTGCCTTCATCGGGGCGACGGCGGCGTGCATGCCCAGCATGGTTCCGGTCAGGTTGACGTCGAGAACCTGCTGCCAGGCGGCCGCGTCGAAGTTCTCGATGGTGTTGTACTTGGCGATCCCGGCATTGTTCACCAAGACGTTGAGGCTGCCGAACGCCTCGACCGCGGTCGCCACGGCCGCTTGCCATTGGTCGGCCTGGGTGACGTCGAGGCGGACGAACCGGGCAGTGTCGGCCCCCAGCTCGTCGGCGAGTTTGCTGCCCTCGTCCTCCAGGACGTCAGCGATCACGATCTTGGCGCCCTCGGCGGCCAGCGCCCGGGTGTGTGCCGCGCCCATGCCCCGCGCCCCGCCGCTGATCAGCGCAACTTTGCCTTCGACTCGTCCCATGGCTGGCGAGGTTACCTGGGCGGGCACTTTGCCCGTTACGCTGCCCTGATGGCTGTGACCCGCACCGAGCGAACCTTTGAAGGCGTGCGGGGGGTCCCGATCGTCTACGACACCTGGACGCCGGACGAACCGCCGCGCGCCGTGGTGGTGCTGTCCCACGGCTTTGGTGAGCACGCCCGCCGTTACGACCACGTCGCGCAGCGGTTCGGTGCGGCGGGGTTGGTGACCTACGCGCTGGACCACCGCGGACACGGGCGCTCGGGCGGCAAGCGCGTGCTGTGCCGCAGCATGGCGGAATACACCGGGGACTTCCACACGTTGGCCGGTATCGCTGCCCGCGAACACCCCGGACTGCCGCGCATAGCGCTGGGGCACAGCATGGGCGGGGCGATCGTGTTCAGCTACGGCGTCGACCGCCCCGACGACTACCAGCTGATGGTGCTGTCCGGACCCGCGGTGGCCATGACCGACACGGTGTCGCCGGGGTTGGCGTTCGTCGCCAAAGCGGTCGGGGCCATCGCGCCGAGCCTGCCGGTGGAGAAACTCGACAGCGCCCTGGTCTCGCGCGATCCGGCGGTGGTGGCCGCCTACAACGAAGACCCGCTGGTGCACCACGGTCGGGTGCCGGCCGGGGTGGCGCGGGCGCTGATCAAGGTCGGCGAGACCATGCCGACGCGGGCGCAGGCGCTCACGGCGCCGCTGCTGGTGGTGCACGGCGGCGACGACGGTCTGGTGCCCCCCGAAGGCAGCGCCCGGCTGGTGGAGTGCGTCGGTTCGAACGACGTACAGCTGACCGTCTATCCGGGGCTTTACCACGAGGTATTCAACGAGCCGGAGCGTGCGCAGGTGCTCGACGACGTGGTGGGCTGGATCGACGCGCATCTGTGAGTTGCGGTCGGCGCGGTGTCGCCGACGTCGGTTAGCGTGGCGGCCATGAGCACCGACGACAAGATGTTGGCGCGGATCGCCGCCCTGTTGCGCCAGGCCGAGGGCACCGACAACGCCCACGAAGCCGAGGCATTCATGGCGGCGGCGCAACGGCTGGCCACCGCGACCTCGATCGACCTGGCGGTGGCCCGGGCACACTCCGCCACCCGGACCGCGGCCACCGCGCCGGTGCAGCGGACCATCACCATCGGAGAACCCGGCGCCCGGGGACTGCGCACCTATGTGCAGCTGTTCGTGGGGATCGCCGCGGCCAACGACGTGCGCTGCGACGTGGCGACCAATTCGACCTACGTCTACGCCTACGGGTTCGCCGAGGACATCGACGCCACCCACGCCCTCTACGCCAGCCTGGTCGTGCAGATGGTCCGGGCCTCGGACGCCTATATCGCCACCGGCGAGCACCGCCCCACCCCGACCATCACCGCCCGGCTGAACTTCCATCTGGCCTTCGGCGCGCGCGTCGGCCAGCGGCTGTCCGAAGCCCGCGACGAGACCCGACGTGATGCCGAGCAGGATCGGAGCAGACCGCCCGGTACCGCGATTGCGTTGCGCAACAAGGAACTCGAACTACGCGACTTCTACCGTGGTACCTCCAAGGCGCGGGGTACCTGGCGGGCCACCAGTGCGTCGGCGGGGTATTCGTCCGCGGCACGACGGGCCGGGGATCGCGCTGGGCGCAAAGCCCGGCTGGGCGACAGTGCTGAGCTGTCGGTGGCGCGGTCCGCGTTGGAGCGGTGAGCGAGCCAGGCTCAGAGCGCGATGTTCAGCGCGCCAAGGTCTACGCGGCGGAGGTCTTCGTCCGCACCGTGTTCGACCGCGCCGGCGAGACCGGCCGGCGAAGTGTGGAGTTCTTCGGCACCGCGCTGACGTTGCCGCCCGAGGCCCGCTTCGGTTCGGTAGCCGCCGTCCAGCGCTACGTCGATGACGTCCTGACGCTGTCGACGGTGCGCGCCCGGTGGCCGGACGCTTCCGCGCTGACCGTGCGCGCACGTCGCGGCACCACCGCGGCACACTACGAAAAACTCGGTGCAGCAGGCGTTATCGCCGTACCGGATCAGCGCGGCGTGGACTGGGCGCTGCGAGAACTGGTGGTGCTGCATGAGATTGCACACCACCTGTGTGACACGCGGCCGCCGCACGGGCCGGAATTCGTCGCGACGTTCTGCGAACTGGCCGAAATGGTGATGGGCCCGGAGTTGGGATATGTGCTGCGGGTGGTGTTCGCGAAGGAGGGCGTGCGGTGACGTGCGCTGCGGTGCGGTGTCGGTCATGATCTGACGATGGCGAGTAGCGCGGGTGCGCCGTGAGTCGTCCGAGCCTGCAGTATCTGGGGTTCGGTGAGCTTGTTGCCGCCGCGGGCGATGACCCGTGGGCTATTGATGACAGTCTGCAGGCCGGCAGCCCCACCCAGATCAACTTCCTGGCGCAGGCGTTTCATTCGGCGGCCGGCTCGTCCACCGCGGCCGAGGAGACCTTTCGCACCGCCCAACAGCACTTCGAGCAGTACAACCGGGAGAACGGTGCGCAGCCGATCAACAACGGCGCCGAAGTGCAACGGGTCAAGGACGGCCTGCACGCCACCAACCAACAACTCGGCCAGATCGCGGCCGACTTGGCGACGATCGCCGCCGCCCTAGCCCAGGCCCGGCAGAGCTGCGGTGCGCAGATCGAAGCGCTTAACGCCAATCTGCGGGGCTACGACGAGTATCTGGCCGACTACAACACCCACTATTTGGGGTACCAGCTGCACGGCGACGATGTCGATGCCCTGATCGAAAAGTGTTGGGACGGAGCGATAACCGATACGCGGACTGCACTGTCCAACGTTGTTCAGATCCGCAGCGCCTATAGCAAGTCTCTGCAGGCGGCGTTGACCGACCTGCGGGTCCAGGACGGCTATGAGCCCGATGTCATGGTGCGTGGGTTGGATGCCGGCGACGCGCCATCGCCGGTGAACCCCGTGGACGTGGAGAGCTTCAAGGTCTTAGCGCGGCAGGTCATGGCCAACGACGGTGTTCCGCCGGATCAGATCGAAGCACGGATCAACGCCGCGGTGGTGCAGGCGCAGCAGCCGTTGCCGAGCTACGTTGCCCCCGAGTCGCAGCGGCGGGCGCCGCTGGGGTTTGGTGATGCGTTCGGGGACCGTTGGCGATCCACCGAGGCGGCCGTCAAGAACCTGCTCGGGCAGGGCGGACCGGGCGCCCCCGGTGTCCTGGAATCGTGGGGTGGCCTGGCCAAGGGGCTTGGCGGCACCGTCATCAACCCGGTCGGCGCGGGTGTCGCCCAAGTCAAGGACGCCCTGAACGCACCCAGCCCCGCCTACTTTCTGGGCGAGAAGGCTTTCGACGTCAGCGCCGCCGCCGTCACCCTGCCGTTCGGCGCGGAGGGAGCGGAAATTCGGGCGGGGATGGGTGAGATCGGCCGCGGTGTACTCGACACCGGGCCGGTGGTTTCGTCCTACGCAGATGTCGGATTCGACGTTCCCGCCACCTACCATCCGTGGGCGGAATACTCGGCCATGGATCTCAACTACGCGAGTAGGCATGGAGGTCCGACGGCGGGCTTCAGTGAGGAACTCGCTGACATGTCCACCCACTACGTGGGCGACAACCCAGACCGTGTCGTCCTGGGCAGGTTCGACGGCCAGGACCGTGGCTACATCGGCGAAGCCCGGGGCCAGGGTGGCATCTACTTCGATACGGGTGACCGAACCTGGCATGTACTGACCAACGGATTTGGCGATACGCAGCAGCGGGGCGTGGCGTGGCAAGTAAACAAACAGTTTCTCCGCGCTCAGATGGAAGAGGGTGTACCGCGTATTGAATACGTAATTCCTGAGGGCTATACAAGCGTTGAGCAGCTGGCAGTGGAGGACAGGTTATCGTACTTCGCTGCTGAGATAAATTTTCTGAAAGCAAACGCCGCTCAATATGGCTATCAACAATACGGAAATGTGTGGCTTTACGGAGGAGACGGCTGACCATGAAACCAATGGATCTCGACCAATTCCTCGGCCGCACGCTTTCCGACGCAGGCTTAGAGATGGACGAAGTACTGGACGACCTCATATATGCTGATCGTGGGGCATGGGCGATTTTCTACCGAGGGCCTGACTGCAAATTGCAGCTCTATTGGTCTGCGCGAAATGGCGGCTTGAACTTCATGCTAGCGCCGCTCGACGCACCGAATGAGTTCGGTTTATCGAACCAATCGAGGGCGTGGCAACCCATACTTCGTCTCAGCGATGCGAACGATCAGTTGAAGACCCCCGAAATGAGTGCCGACGATAACGAGATTATGGCGTGGTTGAAGGATATTTTTGAAATACACTTTCGGCCGGCGCGTGCAGCCTTATTGGGCGAGGAGCGTCCTCGCTAGCTTCTGCGTGGTCCCTCGCAAGGCCGCGTTATGCCGGGCAACGCGCCGTCGACGATTTCTGTCGAGAAGACGCGCGTTCCGGCGACCAGCTAGGTATTCGGTCTTCCACTGGGCGCACCAAGGGTGTCAGGGCAAAGTTTCTCCTGTGCCGCCTGAGCAATCTCCGAATAAAACATCGGAATAGCGTCGAGGATCGGGCTACCAGACGGCTTCGGTTCCATCTGCTCAAGGGTCATGCCGTCTCTGAGGTTGCGACAAATCTCCAATCCTCGATAAAGAGTGGAGTTGTCATCCCAATGCCCAAGGAAGCCGTACTGACTTGGCACGCCAAGCTCGTGAGCCCGGTCGAGGAATGATTGGTTACGGTCGAGGAGTGATTGGTCATCAGCACTAGCCTCGATCTTTCACGTGGCTGATGAGGTGGCCTGATCGGTTTTGGATTGGGTTGTCGGGCACGGATTTCGTGACTTGGGCTCAGTGGATTGCCCGGTCAGCGGGTTCTGCCCGGTCCGTTCGCCCGGGGTGGGGTTCTTTCTGACTCGTGGTGATCGGGGTTGGTGCTGGTCAGCCTGGTTGTAGTCGAGCCACTGCCGTTGTGAGCAGGTCGACGTGGGGGGCGTGGGCGGCCAGTCGCAGGTGGGTTCGTCTGGCGTGGTGGCTGATGCGGGCGGCAATCGAGAACAGCCGCAGTCGTAGGCGTTTGGGCTCCCACCGGCGTGCGGGGTGATCAGCGAGGGCGAGCATCTGCAGCCATGCGGTCAACTCGAGTGCGAGTTGCACGATGGCGCACCAGATCTGGTTCTGGGCGAAGCCGTGCAGGGGCAGGTTGGTCAGACCGGTGTCTTTGGCCGCGCGGATGCGGTCTTCGCAACGGGCCCGCCGGCGGTGCCGTAGTTCCAGGTCGGGGATCTGCCTGTGGCGACTGTTGGTGACGAACGCGGTCAAGCGCAGCCCGTCGTGGTCAGCGAATCGCAACTGGGCGCCGGGATGGGGCCTCTCTTTGCGGATGATCAACCGCATCCCGGGTGGCCAGCCGGTCAGGTCGGCAACGCCGGTGGCCTCGGCGACCCAGGCGCCGTCGCGGATACCACCGGCAGTGTCGTAGGCCGGGGTCCACGCGCGGGCCGGGATCGCGTCGATGCCGGCGACGATCCCCTCGGTGAGGCCGAACCCGATCGAGTACGACAGGCGCCGATTGTGCAGGTAGCTGATGAACTCGTGGGTGCCTCCGCCGCCGTCGGTACGCACCAGGACTTTGCGGCCCACGAAGGAGCCAGTGACGTCGGGTAGTTGGCGTAGCGCGTCTTTGATCAGCGTGATGTGGTCAGCGGCGGTGTTGGCGCCGGCGTTGCCCGGACGCAGCAGCATCGCCAGAGGTTCACCAGTTCCGGCGGCTCCGTGATCGACGAACGCGCACAACGGGTGAAACCCGAAGCCGCGCTTATAGGTTAGTCCGGTTGATTCCTTCTCCGAATGCGCGGTCACCAGCGTGGCGTCGATGTCGATGATCAACGGGGCCCGCGCGTCGATCTGGTAATCCGGTGCACGCCGCCCAGCGGCTGTCCACGCGCACGTCCGCGCGGCAGCTCGCGCGGTGTTGAGCGCCGCCAGTGCTCTGGGGGCATCGGTGGCCAGGGCTGCGATCAGCCGGGAAACCGTGGGATCGGAAGCCACCTTCCCGAACACCGCCGGCTGCGCCCGCAACAGCGCGACATCAGCCAGACAGTCCGCGCCGATCGCGACCGCGATCGCCAAATCCGTGATGATCTTGCCCGGATCGTGGCTGGCCAGCGGCTTACGCCACGGCACCAACGCCGCCGACAACCCATCGATCAGACCAGTGCGCTGCGCGGTATGCACCAGGGCAATCGCCCCTGCCTGCGACACGACACCACGGCCAGAGGCGTCAACGGACAACGACGGGTAACCCCACGTAGGCTTACTCACCAGAAAGGTGCTCCGATCCGGGCGATGATTGAGTCCTAGACAAACCCAATTATCCCAGGTCAGAGCACCTTTCCTCGTCAACGACGCGATACCACAACGAATCACCGTGAAAGCGCGAGGCTAGCAATCGGTGCCGCTACGATGCTTGCCGCAAGAGCGGCGATGAGTAGTTTCATCCCGACCTCTCCTTTTCTTGTGGTCGTGGTTTGAGGATGTGACGCGTTGGCGGGTTCACCCATGGGTTTCGCTCATGATAGCGTCCCGTGGAGTGGCGGACTTCGGATCTAGCTAGGTCAGTGAGTGACGAATTCCTTCCCGGTGCTGTGAAGCCACAGGGCCAGAGGCGTATCTGGGAGAAGACGAATTCGTCCAGTGCAAAGGGCCGACTGTCCGGAACCTTGCTCGGGAATTACGGCGGCCTGCGGTCGATGATGTGTCGTTCGCCCAGGCCGCGTTCGAGTGGGTGCGAGACGAGGTCGCTCACTCCTACGACGTTGCAGACCCCCGGGTGACGCTGACCGCCAGCGAGGTTCTCGAGCATCGCGTGGGACTCTGCTACGCCAAATCACACTTGCTGGCGGCACTGCTTCGATCAGAAGGTATCCCCGCCGGTCTCTGCTATCAGCGTCTGGTGCACGGCGACGGACACGTTCTTCACGGGCTCGTAGCGGTCTATCTCGATGGGGCCCGGTACCGCCAGGATGCGCGGCAACAAGGAGGGCGTGGACGCGCAATTCTCCCTCGGCCTGGAGAGGCTCGCGTGGCCAGTCGACACGGCCCTCGGTGAGATCGATTACCTGCAGGTTTTTGCGTCCCCTGCGAGATGCGTCGTTGACGCACTGCGCAATGCGACTGACGTCTTTGCGCTCTGCGACGCTGGCCTACCTCCTGCGCTTGGTGCCGAAGCCGGCTAGACAGTCCTCGGTGGTGTAGACCAAGAGCAGGCGTCGGTGACGCACAACAGTCGAGGTTGTGCGTCGCCGGCGCCCTCTGTTGTCAGCTGACCGGGACCAGTTCGTCGCCGCAGGTGCAGCGGTAGCTCACGTCTGCACCGGGGCAGTGGCACGCAGTCTCGATACGGACGCGGCATCCACAACCGTCGTGGCCGCACGTCAGTAGGGTCCCATCCTCGTAGTTCGCCATGTGTCGCACCTTCCTCTGTGATCCTCGGCGGGCGCCGCGGTGTTTCCTGACTATATACCCCATAGGGGTATGGGGTAAAGGGTCGGTTCGGCGTCGGCGGGGGCCGCATGGCTCAAGATCCCCCCTCAAGGTCCCCCGCCAGCGTTCACCGGTGAAGACGGTGTGTGTCGCTTAGGAATCAACCGAAGTATTTGTTTCAATCCGTCGGTATTTTGCCCGTGTCGGGCAAGGCGAGCATCGCCTCATCGGGTCGCACCGCGACGCGGTGATAGCAAACGTGAAAGTTGATAAAAACGCTGTTCAAGACAGAATTGCAGCATTTCGGCGAACTAAAGCCATCACGACCCCGGAATCTTGGGCGGGGCCTCCAAATCTTTTCTCAATGAACGACCAAAGGTGGCTAGAACTGTTCGCTATAAGGTCCTAAATAGCGATTCTGCCTGCTATTTTGCTGTCCTTGGAGGGTTGCCGGGACGTCTCCGGAATAGTGCCAATTAAGGGGAGGTCATCGAAAAACTGGGAGTCCTCACGTTTACTTGCCTACACCTTGAATTTGCCTGAGCCGAAACCCATCCAAGGAGGCATTGTGCAGCTGGCCTCCATGACATTTGACGCATCCACTCACCACAGCGAAGGGACCTCTTCCATGGCTTCTCAGCACACCACCGACGCGCACTCGCGTGACGTCGCGATCCAGCGGGGGGGGGGGGGCGTCTCTAGGCTTAACTAGCCTTCGCTCCTTCGCGACCGCCGGTGCCGTTCTTTTGGGCGCCGGCTTTGTCGCGTCTGCGCCCCCGAGTGTGGGGAATGTGCCTGGGTCGACCACTCTTCGTGAGGTAGCCCTGGCCTCCGGCGAGTCAGGTCTGGCGGCCCCGTGGATCGATCAGTACAACACCGCGGCGCAGAACGCCTCGACGCTGATCCAGAACTACTATTTGGCTCCCGGGGTGGCGTTCCAGCAGGCCTTGGCCAACCAGTCCAACCTGTGGAACGAATTCACCAACGACCCCACCAGCAGCACCCTGGCCAGCGTGATGCAGCAGATCCAGACCAACCTGGACAACGTGCTGATGGGCTTGACCCCGTTTGGTGGACACAGGGTCAGGCGGCTTGTGCCGTCTGAGTG
>CAXYUC010000009.1:0-45479 GCA_964292075.1 uncultured Mycolicibacter sp. | reverse complement strand
CAACTGCATCGTGCTGGGGGTGGCCCTGCTCAATGTCTCCGCCCAACACGACATTCTGCAGAGCCTGGTTTACGGGCTCGGCGGGGGGCTGGGCCTCTGCCTGGTCCTGATGCTGGTTGCCACCCTGCCTGGGGGGGGGGCCGCGCCACAGCCCCCGCGGCCAGACCCCCCCCCCCAACAAGCGGAGCGGGGGGCAGGGGGAGACCAGCGGGATGGCCCGCGAGGACGCGGGCACCCTGGCGGTGGCCGAGGCATCGCTATGGGTGGACGACAAGCGGATCTATACCGCCAGCAACCTGGGCATGCGCATCGTCGCCGGCACGGGGGACCAGCTGTCCCCGGCCGATGCCGGCGCAATCCCTACGACCGCAGCTGCACCGGTGGCCGCGGCCGTTGCGGCCACCGCACCGGCGGCGCCGGCACCTGCCGCTGCCGCGACCACCACGATGGAAGTCGCGCTCGATCCGGTCAACGACTCCTGGATCGTCGATCACTGCCCGACGTATGTCATCCCCTCGCTGCCGATGATGTCGGTCATGGACCTGTTCGCGCAGGCGGCGGCCCGCGCCTCGGGCGGCGCCAAGGTCGTCGAGGTCACCGATGTCCAGATGGTCCGATGGGTCGTAGTCGATTCCCCGAAGCAGCTGCGGGTCGTGCTGGAGCAGACACCGGAGACCGGCCGCTTCCAGGGCCGGCTGGAGGTCTGGCGTGATGCCCCGCGAGCAGAGTTGTCCCGCTGGGAGATTCACGCGCACGCCGGTGTCGTCACCGCTGCGCAGTACACCGGTCAACCGGAACCGCCCGCCCCGTTGGAAGGCGCGGTGCCCTACGCCGACCCTTATGACGGAACGGTGTTTCACGGTCCGGCATTCGCGACCCTGACCGACGGTGCCCGTATCGGCCGCAACGGTTCGACCGGAACGTTTGCGATCGACCGCTGCGCCGTTCCGGCCGGCGAACTGCAGCCGGGACTATTGGATGGCGCGCTGCACGTCGTACCGCACACCGCGATGAGCGTGTGGACCACCGACACGGCCGACCCCGCGTCGTATGCCGATGCCCGCGACCCCGATGTCGGCTTCCCGCGCCGCATCCTTTCGGCCCGGTTCTACTCCGATACGCCCGTGGCGGGAAACGTGGATGTCGAAGCGCGATTCGTGGGCTTCGACGACGACGAAGGCCGCATGCCGACCTTCGACCTGTGGCTCAGCGTTGCCGGTAAACCCTGGGCGCGCATCCGCATGGCCGAGTTCCTGCTGAGCAAGGGCCCGCTGGCCGAGGTCGGCGGCCCCGAACGGCGAGCGTTCATGGGTGACCGGCAGGCGGTCCCCGGGCTGTCACTGAGCGAGCGCCTTGGGCGTGGCGTCCTCGAACTCGACACTGCCCGGATGGCAACCCTCGACTGGTTCAAAGGCACTTTGCAGGCCGTGTACGGCACTGACAGTCAAGGTGATTCGCTGATGGTCGACATCGTGACCAAGGAAGCGGTTGCCGACGCCGTCCACAATGCGGTCCACCCCGACCAGGTTCAGATCATCGGCGGCCAGGTGAGCTGCCCCGCGCTGCCGCTGGAGCGCATCACGGTCGATGTCGAGAAACTGGGGCCGGGAGCGTGCCGTGCCAGCGCGTCGTCGACAACCGACTGGGAACCGGTCCGAGCGTGGTGGACCGAGAGCGCGGGCATGCCGGACGGGTGGTTCGGCGAGTTGGCCCTGGGGGCGGTGCTGTCGCGCTACGTGCGCCACGTGGTGGTCACCGATCCTGCCGCGATGGCGGCCGTGCACGGTCGGCCGGTGTTGCTGCTGGCCAATCACCAGGTGCAGGTCGAATCACTGTTGGGCACCACCATCGGATCGTGGTTGACCGGCACGAAGGTCGTCACCATCGGCCATGCCAAACACGAAACGGGCTGGGTCGGCAATCTGTTGCGGATGATCGATACGGCGGCGGGCAAGGAGCTGGGGCACCTGCGCTACTTCGATCAGCAGCAGCCCCAGGAGTTCTTCGGTCTGGTGGACGAGCTCAAGCGGGAGGCGGTGGAGCTCGGAGTGTCGGTCATGGTGCACGCCGACGGGACACGCAGCGTGAGCTCGAGTCAGCGGGTCGAGCGGCTGACGTCGACATTGCTGGACATGGCGATCGAGATGTCGATGCCGATCGTGCCGGTGTACTTTGCGGGCGGGTTGCCTGAGGAGCCGTTGCCGCACAAGCTCGAAGTTCCCTACGGCCATGCCGCCCAGGACTACATCTTCGGCAGGCCGATCCTGCCCGAGGAGCTGCGCGATCGCCCCTACGCCGAGTTGCGGCGTTACGTCATGGACGCCATCAACGCGCTCGCACCGTTCAGCGATGCACCGCACGCCCCGAACTACGATGTGGAGAGCCGGATTACGGCCGCCGCTCCGGGCGCCTCACCGCTGGAGTCGGTGTGGTTCTGCATTGAGGACGCGCTGGACTCCCTGCCGGTCGACTGGCGGAACCTGATCGCCGACGAGGAATGGGAGACGGTGAAGGCGGCTGAACTCAGTCCGTCCTGACGGGGCGGCTGGGCGCCGGCCCCGCCGGAGCCTTGTTGACGACGGCCGAGGTGGACGGCTAGCTTAGTGGCGATCGCGGCACGGCCGTCCAGCTACGCAGCTGGACGTAGATCGGCCTTGAACGAATCGAGACCAACCAAGTCTTCGCAGACAGGAGCCCACTTATGGCGTCAGCATCTCTGGGCGTCTACACGTGCCTCGCGTGTGTCGTGATGCTTACCCTGGCACTCTTCTTGGCCAGCGGATCCTGATCGGTCGCACGACCTCACGGATGTAGATTCCACTGGCCGCAGTCCTGGGCCAGGACGTCGCTGACGTCGACTTCGATCCCGCCGACGATCGGGCCCGGGGTCGAGGCAGTACTCACAATCCGCTGGTAGAGCACCGCACCGGGGTCAACCTGACCATGTGACCAGGATCGGGTCTGCCAGGCCCATCGCTTACCGGGTGTGCGTGAGACCCCGATGACACCGTCGGCGGCCGCCCACTGGCATGCCTTGATGCCGCCGTAGATCCCGGTGCGCTGCACCCCCAGTACCGAGTTGATTCCCCGAAACCATTGCAGTGTCCCCGCGTTCCAGGCGATGAGGTCGATGTCGTTGTCGACGCAGAAGAATACCGGTGCTCTTTGGCCGGCGCCGGCGGCGGTATGCAGTTGCCAGGCGGTGCGCGCGTCGGCGACCCCGCCGGGGTACCCCCGGGTGAAATCCGACGGCGCTGTTCCGCCGGGCTTGCCGTACTGGAAGTTGCTGACGATCACCAGCCCCGCGGCGGTCAACGACTCGGCGTAGGGCCGGGTGATCGGCTTGGCGCCGAAGGATGACCCGGGCCGCGATGTCGACACGTAGTTGATCACTCCGGCATGGCCGGCGGCCCGGATGTCCTGCGCGGGAATCTGGCGCATCGCGTAGTCGATCAGCGTGGGAGCCGCAGCCGAAGCCGGCGGTGCGCCGACGGACGCCGCACCCAGCCCGGTGAGCGCCGCGGCGGACGCGTATCGCAGCGCGTCACGTCGGGAAACGTGGTTCCGAGGGCGGGAAGTCCGCGGAGAGTCAGGCACGGGCCGATGTTAACAATGTGACTGCTGTTAACGGTGCTGCCCGCGCCGAGCACTCGGACGCTTTTCCATAAACATCGTCGCTTTGCCCGGAAGAGTGACCCGTTGGCGGATACGATTCGCCGATGTCAACGCGGGTGGACAGGATATCGCCGACGACTCCGCGCACAGCTGGCGCCGGGTTGGTGGTCGCCAGCTGGTGCGTCCTCGTGATCTGGCTCGCTGCCACGGTGGCGAATGCGGTGAGTGCCGGATCCTCGATGGCCGCGGCCGCTGAAGCTATCTGGGGCGCGGCGCTGCTGGTATTCGTGGTGCTGCACACCCTGACGCTCTACAAACCCGCCGGAGCCATCGCGTACTTCGTGATCGCCGTGACCGTTTCGTTCCCGCTTGAGGCGTGCAGTATCGCGACCGGTTTCCCGTTCGGCTTCTACACCCATTACATGCCAGGGCCCCGTGCGCTCGGCGTGCCTTTCCCGGTGGTGATGGCCTGGGTGATGGTGGCCTGGGTGGCCTGGATTCTGGCGCGGGTGATTGTGGGAGAGTGCCGGAGCCGGCGTTTCGGCGTGCTGGCGACACCGGTGGTCGCCACCCTCATCGCCGGCGGCTACGACCTGGTGATCGATCCGTTTGGGGCCGCGCGGCAGCTGTACTCGTACCGGTCACCGAGTGGGGTGCTGGGCGTGCCTTTGAGCAATTACGTCGGTTGGCTGATCACGGGATGGCTGCTGTTTCAGGCATTTGCGCTGATCGAACGGCGGTTCCGGCGCGAACCCACCGCATCCACCCGATCGGCGCTGCTGATGCCGGCTGTCGTCTGGTTTGGCCTGGGTCTTCAGGTGAACCTCGGGCTGCTGTTGGTGGGCGATGAAACGACGACGATCCAGGGCACGTCCGTCGCGCTGAAAGACATCTACGAGACGTGCTCTGAGATGACCTGGTTCATGATGGGCCTGGTGGTGGTCCTCAGCGTGATACGGCTCTTCCAAGGCACACCGGCGCCGTCGGCAGCGATCGCCGACTAGTGCACACCCGGGGCCGGCTACCCGACCACGACGGGACGTGGCATGACGGTGAGCTTGACGCCGTAGCGCGGTGTGCCAAGGCCGTAGCCGCCGTTGCGGCCGGCGCCACCCGGAGGAATCGGGGGAGGCATGGCAGTCATCGACCTACTTTCCGGGGCGACGGTCCAGCCGCTACCCGTTCCGGCGACGGGAGCACCCGTCGGGGGTGCCCCCCCCCCGGCGGGGCGGCCCCGACAACGACCCGACCAGGGTGGCCCGCCCTACCCCGGCAGCCACGGGGGAACTGGTGCCGCCGGCAGCGCGGCCGGCCGTCCCCAGCCCCTCAGCGGCGGTCGATGCCAGTGTCATGGCGGGGGTGGGGCGGATCCCGCCGCGGGCCAGGGCGGCCGTGCCGCCATCCATGCCGCGCGCCAGAAAGCCGAGCGTGGCCAGCCCGGAGAAGCCCTCGATGTTGCCGCCGGGGTCAAAAATGCCGGTTGCGGCGATCGTGTTCCACAACTGGGCATTGATGTTCAGGCCCGACCCGTCATCGCTGCCCCAGGTGTCCCCGAAGAGGCCGTCGAAGAATTTGGTCCAGTCCCAATCGGGGGATGACGGCGACGTGCCTTCCGCCGGCGACGCCATGCTCTGCAAGGCATCGGGCAGCTGGGCGTGGGCATCGGTGGGGTCTACGGCGGCGGCCTGTGTGCCGTCATCGTGATTGGTGGTTTCCGGTGTATCGGCGAAGGGAACCAACCGGGTGGCGGTGGCGGAAGCCGCGGCGTAGCCGTACATCGCCACGGCGTCTTGCGCCCACATCTGGCCGTAGCGCGCTTCGGTCGCTGCGATAGCCGGGGTGTTCTGTCCCAGCGCGTTGGTCTTGACCAATGCCGCCAATAACACGCGGTTGGTTTCGATGGCAGCGGGCGGCACCGTTATGGCGTGAGCCGCGGTGTAGGCCTCGGCCGCGGCGTACGCCTGTGCCGCGGTCTGCTCGGCCTGTTCGGCGGTCACGCTCAACCACACAAAGTACGGCTCGGCTGCCGCCGTCATCGCCGACGCGGAGGGCCCCCACCATCCTTGACTGGCCAGGCTGGCAACCAGCCATTCGAAAGATGTTGCTGCCGAGCGCAGCTCAGCGGCTAGAAGATTCCAAGAGGTTGCGGCAGCCAACATCGGCCCCGATCCCGGCCCGGCGTACATGCGCGCCGAATTGATCTCTGGTGGCATCGATCCGTAGTCCATTGTTCAAAACCCTTTCAGTAGACCGAGATAACGTTCGCGGCGTCGGCCGCTGCGTATGACTGAGCGCTGCGCTGCAAGGTGTTCACGAACAACTCGTGCATCACGGCAGCCCGCTTGCTGATCGCTTGGTACATCTGCGCATGCCGCGCAAATTGAGCCGCGGTCAGGGCAGAGACCTCATCGGCGGCGGCGGGAATCACGCCAGTCGTCGATGCTGCGACGGCAGCGCTCTGCGCGGCCACCGTATCGCCGACACCACGCAGATCAACCGCTGTCGCAATCAGTTCTTCGGGCACTGCGGACACAAAAGACATCGGAACTCTCCTTCAAGAAGGCATGACGAATTACGCTGCTATGAAAAAGTATTCGCGCTTCAAAGCTGCGCATGTCCACCATGCAGACAGCGCTGATGCGCCTGCGGCGCGAACCGATTCAGCGGGTGAAAGCGGCGCCGGAGCAGGATTCGAACGAAATGGTCGTCGATCTCGGATAGGGACTATCGCTCGGACTCAATGTCGCTCTCACCTCCTCACGGCCAGGGCACACGGGGATGCCGTTGCGGCGGGCACAGCGGGACAAACCGAACCAGCACAGTGTCGGCCGGACGGCACCCCTCTCGACAGAGTTTTGGCACTGCACGCCGTATCCAGCAATAAGCCGAAAGCCACTTGGGCTCAACCCTTAATCCGGGAAGAGCTGTCCTGACCCTGGGCGTCTCTCGACGTTTGAGGTCAGTGGCCTGTATCCGTACAGACGCCTCACCTAGCGAGGTGCGTTCGCGGCCATGGTGGCATCAACGTTGGGGATAGTCAACTCGAATGAGAGGACCTAGGCTGCGAAACGTGTTGCGCAAAATGCACAAGATCCGCGAAATACCTGGTATACAAGGATTATTCGATCTGACCATAAGTTTGCCCAGCACAATCGGGGTGGTGGCGCTGAGAAGATCGAAGCAACGTCGGTGGTGAACTGCAATAAATACCAACGTATCCCGATGTCAACGCATCGTCCGGATGCCCGGTCGGGTTGGTAGATCGCCGATTCGGTGAGTCAATCCGGATGGGATCCCTGCTACCTTCAACTGCGTCCGCGGTCGATCTGAGCGCACGTGGTCACCCGGGGACGGTTCGCCGCACGTCCTTGACCTAGTTCGCTCACATTTACTTAAATGGGCTAGCAGTCACATCACCGGCTACCCGGGTCGGCAGTCCGCCGCGGACGCGCCACAGCGGGCGAGGAGGAACTTGTGCAGACGTCGGCGTCCGAGATCTCCGCTCATCCCGACTACCGCGGTCCCTTGCTCGGGTCCGGAAGCCAACTGGAACGCGCCACGCTCGCCGCGCTGGACAAGCTGCACCAGGTATTGACTTTGCACCCATTGGGCGATGACCGATTCCGGGCCGGCAACGAGGCCGGCCGGTTCGGCCGAATCTTCGGCGGCCAGCTCATCGCCCAGGCGATGGCGGCGGCCGCGGCCACGGTCCCCGAGCTCACTGCTCATTCGCTCCACGCCTCGTTTCTGCGTCCCGGCGATTCATCCGTACCTTTGGAGATCGCCGTCGACCGCACCCGCGATGGGCGCACCATGTCGGCACGGCAGGTCACCGTGCAGCAGGGTGGCCGCACCCTGATGGTGGCGACGGTGTCCTTCGACACCAGCCCGGACAGCACAGCTGCGGCCCCGGTGGCACTGCCAGGACCCGAACCGGAATCGCTTCCGCTGCTCCAGCACTGGGTACGACACGCCCCGCCATACCTGGCTGGTCGGGGTAACACTTGGATAGAACAGCCCCCGCCGCTGGAAGTCCGCACCGCCGAAGCACCGGTCTTCCTCGGCGGCGCCCAGGCGCCAGGACCGCGTGCCCATTGGATGCGGTTGCCTCGCGGAATCGACGGCGACCCGCAACTGCACGCGGTGCTGCTTGCCTATGCCAGCGATTACCTCCTGGTGGACACCGCGTTTCGTGCCTATCCGCAGCCGGTAGACCATGCCACGCATACCGGCCTGACCCTGGACCACAGCGTATGGGTGCATCGCCCAATCCATTTCGAGCGATGGCATCTCTACACCCAGCAGACCGTCGCCACCGCCGGACACCGTGCCCTGGTGCACGGCACCATGGTGGATGCCACCGGTCGCCACGTAGCCAGCACCGCACAAGAAGTCCTCGTTCGGCCGATATCCGAGCCGTCCCGCACCGAGCAGGGCTAGCGACTCCACGATTCCAGTGCCGAAGGGGAGCCGCCGCTGCGCACGCCGGTGACCACCGTTGCGCGGGCTGCCGAGGCGCCATCCGGTGCAGGCCCTGGGCCACTTCGGCGAATTCGTGATCGGCACGTTCTAGGAACTTGCGGCCGGTACCCTTCGGAGTTGTGACGCGTTTCGCTTCGCGGCGCGATGTGCTCAGGTATGCCGCGTTACTCGGCCCGGCACTGGCCCTGCCCGGCGCCCTCGGGGCGACGGTCGGGGCTCCGCGGGCTGCTGCGAACGGGCTGCAGGTAATCGATTTTGCCCACCGGCTGGTGCCGCCCGAACAGATCAAGGCCGCCGGATTTGACGGGGCGTTGGTCTACGTCTCCGAGCTCCGGCCGGGCGCTACCTTCGACTTCAAGCCCGTCACCCGCGACTACGCCGACGGGCTCCGCGCCGCCGGCCTGCAGGTCGCCAGCTGCTACCAATTCGGCAAGCCCGGTTGGCCGCAGTCACCGTCGGACTTCACCCGGGGCTACGACGGCGGCGTGGCCGATGCGCACACGGCGCTACGGCTGCATGGCGCGGCCGGGGGACCTCCGTCAGCGCCGATCTTCTTCAGCGTTGACGAGGACATCGACGCCACAACATGGAAGAACGTGGCGGTGCACTGGTTCCGCGGGATCAACTCCGTACTGGGCGTTGACCGCACCGGAATCTACGGAGGCGCGCGCCAATGCACCTGGGCAATCAACGACGGCGTCGTCGGAAAGTCAACAAGCCCCGGTCACCGGTGGGCATGGCAGACCCGGGCATGGTCGTACGGAGACCGCGAACCGGCAGCCGTACTCTTCCAACGAGAAATCGTCACCGCGACCGAGCCGGGTTTCGTCATCGACGGCGCGCATGTGGACGTCAACGACGTCCTTGCCGCGGATTTCGGTCAGTGGGACCTCGCCCGACAACAGGGGGAACTTTCGTGATCGGCACATCCTGGGACGCGCCACGAGTGGCCCGGTGGTCCGGCATCCTGGGCGTCGTCCTGCCCGCGACCACATTGCTGGCCTACCCGATCTGGTCTTTCCCGGGGACCCGAACGCAGTCGATTGACGTGGCTCGGTGGGCCGCAGCCCACCACGACCGGCTGGTCGTGACGATGGCGCTCAACACCGTCGGCGTCACGCTCTGGTTCGTCTTCGGTGCCGCGGTGTGGACGTACATTCGGGATCGCGTTCCCATGAAATCGATCCTTCCGACCTGCTTCGCCGCGGGCTTCATCGGATGTGTGACCCTGCTGCTGAGCGGGTTCACTGCCTTTGACCTCCTGCTGTACCGGCGTCGCAGTGCCGACGCGGCGTCACTGCTCTACGATCTGACGTTCGGGCTGCTGGCCATGTCGGGGATGCCCCTGGTGGTGGCCCTGGGCGCATTCGTGACCGCGGTCTATGCCCGCCAGACGTTGCCGGCGTATGCAGGTCACCTGGCACTTGTTGCCGCGGTGGTGCATCCGGTGCTGCTCCTGACGTTCGTCTTCCGCAGTGGTCCGCTGTCGCTGGAGGGCTACTCGATCACCGCAATGCCGGCATTCTTGTTCGCCTGGATCCTGGGGACGGCGCTGGCGATGCCACGCTCCGGCGATAGCCCACCCTCGGGCACGCCGTCAGCGCAGCGTCGCGGGTCCGGTGTGCGTATCACCTCGCCAGGGCGCTAACAGCAATTCGCAGGCGAGCCGCATGTCGCGTTCGGCCTGCGCGGGCGTCGTCTCACCCATCACCGCCCAGGACAAGATGCCGTAGGCGCACTGCTCCACCAGCAGCGCCAGCTGGATGTCCCGCGGGGCGGGCCGGGAGATCCCGGCGACGGACAAGATGTTGGCACGCAGGTCGAAGTCCCCAGTTGCCGTGGATTCGGAGCGCCGGGCATTGACCGAGGTGATCATCGCGCGAGCCAGCCTCGGGCGCGCGAGCATCGATCGGCAGATGCCGACCATGAGATCGGTGACGTCGGCCGCCGGACAGCCCGTTGGTGGGCGCGAAGGACCGGCGGTGTGGGTGTAGTGCAACAGCAAGGCGCTGAACAGATGATGCTTGGTGGGGTAATAGCGGTAGACGGTCGCGATCGATACCGCCGAATGATCGGCCACGTCCTGCATCCGGACGGCCTCCAGCCCGTCGCGGGCACCCAGTCGGGCGGCGGTGGCGAGAATGCGCTCGCAGCGTTGCCGTTGCGCGGACGTGCTGGGGGTGGCGGCTTCGCGCTCAACCGGCGGGCGGGGCATCAGCGGCTCGGGGTGCTGTTGCGAGCAGCTTCTGCATCAGCCGATGCGAGGCGAGCACCGCTTCGGCCCGGTCCGCGGTGGCGTGCAGGGCAGGGTTGGCGTGGGCCGAGATGACGTGCACCGGTCCGCGGGGGAGCTGGGCGAGGCCTTCGCGGGCGACATCGGCTGGATCGGATACTCGTAGCCCCGGCACGTCGAAGTTGAGGCCCGCCCGTGCCATGGCTGGCGTCCTGGTCACGCCGAGCACCAACTCCAAGACGTGCACGTTGTAGTCGCGCAACTCCAACCAGAGGCCCTCGGCGTAGATCCGGCTGAACGCCTTCGCGCCCCCGTAAACGGTCTGCCGCGCCGAACCGAGATATCCGGTCAGCGACCCGACCAGGAGCAGACCACCACGCCGCCGGGCGCGCATCGGCCTCCCGAAATGATGGATCAGCGCCAGCGGCGCCCGCACGTTCAGGTCGAGCACCCGCTCGAAGGCCGCCGGATCGCCGTCGAGGAACTCCACGCTGTGGGTGTTGGCTCCCGCGTTGTAGATCAGCAACCCCACCTCGACGTCCGACGTCGCCTCGCTGATCCGCGTGACGGCGTCCGCGGCAGTCAGATCCAGAGCGAGCTCCCGGACGTCAACACCGCGGGTACGACACCGATCCGCGGTGTCGCGCAACGGCTCTGATTTGCGAGCGATCAGGACCAGATTGATACCGGCCGCGGCCAGCTGGAACGCGAACTCGGCGCCGACACCTTCCGAGCCTCCAGCGATCACAGCCCAGGGGCCGTACTGCTGCGCCCATTCGGGTTGATCATCGCTGGACAAGAGACACCTCCATAACTAAAATTCATTCTAGTTTTCTCGGACGAGGCTACCTCACTCTCGCGGCGGAACGGAAGGCGCAGAGCCATTGCGGTACAACGGCCCCCGGATTCGGTCCCGCTGATGCGGCTCGGTTTGGCCACGCCGGTCGTCATCCAGATTCCAGGTGTGGCATCGAGCTGGGAGGCTGAGGGCAGTGTCGAAGACATCGGCCAGATCGCTTCGGCCGCTGACGAACTCGGATTCGCCTACCTCACCTGCTCGGAACATGTCGCGGTCCCCGCCGAGGCCGCGGCCGGCCGCGGGACCACCTACTGGGATCCGTTGGCCACGCTGTCGTATCTCGCCGCCCGCACCCACTCGATTCGATTGGTGACATCGGTTGTGGTGCTGGGCTATCACCATCCGCTGGAGATCGCCAAACGCTACGGGACCCTCGACCGACTCAGCGATGGCCGGCTGACCCTAGGCGTCGGCGTCGGGTCGCTGCGCGAGGAGTTCGACCTGCTCGGCTGCGCGTGGGACGATCGCGGCGTCCGGGCCGACGACGCGATGAGGGCGTTGCGGGCGTCACTGTCGACCACCCGCCCCGCCTATCACGGCACCTTTTACCGGTTCGACTCGATGGTCGTGCAGCCGTGCGCCCTGCAACAGCGGGTGCCGATCTGGGTGGGAGGACGCACCCGCCGATCGCTTCGGCGGGCGGTCGACCTAGGCGACGGCTGGACGCCGTTCGGCCTCACCATCGACGAACTGACGAAACATCTTGGCTCCGTGGACCTCCCAAACGATTTCGCGGTCGTATTGTCGACGCCGCCGCTCGACCCGATCGGCGCCCCACAACAGGCCCTCGATCGGATCGGCAGGATCGCCGACATCGGTGCCACCGACGTCAGCTGTGTCATCGCGGCGCGCTCTGCGGCGCACTTTCGTGACCAACTGAGCGCACTGGCCGAGCTGGCCGACCTGTCGCGCCGGGAGCGGCGATGAACGAGCAACGGCTGGTCGAACTGGAGCGGCGCCTGCAACAGATCGAAGACGAGCGCGCCATCGAGCGGATGATCGCGTCCTACGGTCCGCTGGTGGACGCCGGCGACCCCGAATCGACCGCAGCGCTATGGCAACACGATGGCATCTACGACGTCGAAAACTGGCTGATGAACGGACGTGAGGAGATCGCGGCCATGGTGCGCTCTCGTGGGCACCAGGATCTGATCGCTCGGGGATGTACGCACTTTCTGGGCCCGGCGGTGGTCACCGTGAACGGTGACGAAGCGGTCGCCGTGTGTGAGTCGACACTGCTGGTCAAACAGAGCGACCAGTTTCGCGTCGCGCGCGGCGGCGCCAACTACTTTCACCTCAAGCGGGTGGCCGGCTCGCCCAGTCATTGGCAGATCGTCAGGCGGATCACCCGGATGCTCGACGGCGCCGAGGAAGGCCGCGCGCTCTTGGTGGACGGCATCGCCGGGCGTATCCGCTAGGCAGCTCACGGAGCATTGGCCGAAACGGCGGGGCGTGGACCCGCGCAACGCAGCGGTTAAACTGCGCGGAAGAGCGCCTATCCGCCGGTACGGCAGGGGAGATTAATGGATCTGCGGTGGTCGGAGGAAGACCGGGCATTTCAAGCCGAGGTTCGGGATTTTCTCGACCAGAAGCTGACCCCGGAGCTGCGTCGAGCGGGTCGGCTGATGACCAGTGTCTACGCCGATCACGAGGCCAGCATGGCGTGGCAGGCGATTCTGCACGACCGGGGCTGGGCGGCGCCCGCGTGGCCGGTGGAGCACGGCGGCTGCGATTGGAGCCTGACCCAGCACTACATATTCAGTCGCGAGTCGACACTGGCCGGCGCACCGTCGCTGTCGCCGATGGGAATCCGGATGGTCGCGCACGCGATCGTCCGGTACGGCACGGACGCACAGAAGGACTACTTCTTGCCCCGTATCCTCACCGGCGAGGTGTTCTTCTGTCAGGGGTACTCCGAGCCGGAGGCCGGATCAGACTTGGCCGCCCTGTCGATGGCGGCCATCGTCGACGGCGACGACCTGGTCTGCACCGGCAGCAAGATCTGGACCACCCACGCCGGCGAGGCGAACTGGATGTTCGCCCTGGTGCGCACCTCCCGGACCGCCAAGAAGCAGCAGGGCATCACGTTCGTGCTGATCGACATGACCTCGCCCGGCATCGAGATTCGGCCGCTGGTGATGACCTCCGGCGAAGAGATCCAGAACCAGGTGTTCTTCGACGAGGTGCGGGTCCCCAAGAGCAACGTCATCGGAGAGATCGACAGCGGCTGGACCGTCGCGAAGTATCTGCTCGAGTTCGAGCGCGGCGGCGGCGCGGTGGCGCCGGGCCTGCAGGTGGTGGCCGAGGAGATCGCGACAGCGGCCAAGAACCAGCCGGGACCGGGCGGTGGCAAGCTCGCCGACGACGACGCCTTCATGCGCAAGCTGGCGGACGCGCGGATTCGCGCCGAGGTGTTGGAGATCCTGGAATACCAGGTGCTCACCGCCGTCGCCGAGGGACGCAACCCCGGAGCGTCGTCGTCGATGCTCAAGATCTTGGGCACCGAACTGAGCCAGGAACTGACTGCGCTGGCGTTGGAGGCGGCCGGTCCGCGCGGGCGCATCTACCAGCCGCACGTCACCGCGCCCGGCGGGCCGATCGCCGACTACCAACCGCCCGCCGACGCGTATGCCTCCGGCGAACCGTGGCAGGCGGTGGCTCCATTGCGCTACTTCAACGACCGGGCCGGCTCGATCTACGCCGGTAGCAACGAAATTCAGCGGAATATTCTGGCCAAGGCGGCATTGGGGCTCTAATGGACTTCAACGTGAACAATGAGCAGCAGATGCTGCGTGACGGCATCACCAAGTTCCTTGCCGCGCGCTACGACCTCGAGACGAGCCGCGCCGCAGCCAAGACCGGCGCCGGCTGGCAGCCCGAGATCTGGCGCGCCTTCGCCGGCGAGCTGGGCATTCTGGGCGCGACGCTCCCCGAAGAATTCGACGGAATAGGCGGCGGCGCAGTCGAACTCATGGTCATCACCGAAGCGCTCGGGCACGCGCTGGTGATCGTACCCTATGTCGACACCACCGTCGTCGCCGGGGGTCTGCCGCGGCCCTCCGGGAGCCCGGCGGCTGTCGGCGTGCTCAAGGAGCTCGTGGCCGGTACCGCGATTGCGGCATTGGCTGCCGCAGAACCGGGTTCGGCCGACCGGTGGCAGGATGCGGTGACCCTGGCGCGCCCCGATGGGGACGGCTGGGTGCTGAACGGCTCGAAGATCATGGCCGTCGCGGCACCCCTGGCAACCCACCTGCTGGTCACCGCCCGCATCGAGGGCGAAGACGGAATATCGGTGTTCCTTACCGCTACCGACGCTGCGGGAATCACCCTGCATCCGTATCGCACCATCGACGACCGGAGCGCGGCCGACGTCACCTTCACCGATCTACGGCTCGGCGCCGACGCCCTGCTGGGTGAGCGCGGCGGGGCGTGGCCGTCATTGGCGCAGGCCCGAGACGAGGGCGCCGCGGCGATCTGCTCCGAGGCGGTCGGCTGCATGCGGAAAGTCTTGGCGGACACCGTCGAATACTGCAAGCAGCGTCAGCAGTTCGGGCAGCCCATCGGCAGCTTCCAGGTTCTGCAGCACCGGATGGTCGACATGTTCATGGAGGTTGAGCAGTTGGCCGCGGCGGTCTACCTGGCGATCCTGCACCTCGAGGCCGACGAAGTCATCCGTGCCCGTGCGGTGTCGGCAGGCAAGGCCACCATCGGCCGGGCGGCCCGATTCGTCGGCCAAGAGGCGGTGCAGCTGCACGGCGGGATGGGTATGACCGAAGAGTTGGCGATCGGCCACTACTTCAAGCGGCTCACCGCAATTCAATACGAGTTCGGAACCACCGACTCCCACATCGCCCGCTACGCAGAGCTTACGAAGGCGTAGGTCGGCTACTTCCGCAAGTGCTGCGGGCAGTAAGCGTTGGCGGAGACCGCCGCGAACTGCGCTGCGGCGTCCATAGGCAGCCCGGGATTGTCGGCCGTGAGTTGTTTGACGACCTGCAATCCCGTCTCGCCGTTGTTAGCCATGCTGCAGACGGCATGGCCGGCCACGATGGCCTGATCGTTACTGGCGAAGGTGAGCCCCGCTGCCCTTAACGCCGTCAGGAAGGCGCCGTCACCGCCGCCATCGCCGGCATCGGGATCCGCGTACGCTGGCGTGGCGCAACCGATGACGGCGGCAACGCCCAATACCGATAACACGATGCGCATGTCGTTCCTCCTACTCCTCATTCGGCTGCTTGGGGTTTCCATGGTGTGCAATCCCGCTACTGCGCGGTGATGAGACGGGCGATCTCGATGTAGAGCGGGATGCCGATCGTGACGTTGTAGGCGAACGTCAGGCCCAGCGATGCGGCCAGCGGCAAGCTGGGACTGGCCTCCGGAATCGCCAGTCGCTGGATCGCCGGCACCGCGATGTACGACGCCGCGCTGCACAGCACGGCGAACAGTACGTAGGTGCCCAGCTGGAAGTGGACGCCGGTCAGCTGCGAATAAGTGTGTGCGACAAGCAGCCCGAGTGTTGCGAAGAGGTTGGGGGCCAGCAGGCCGAAGAGGATGAAGCCGCGGCCGGCGGATTTCAGGTCCTTCAGCTTGCGCGCCGCGGTCAGCCCCATCTCGAGCAGGAACAGGCACAGGACCCCCTGGAATGCGGTGACGAAGACCGGGTCGTCGACACCGGTGACCTTCGAGCCCTGCAGACCACTGATGAAGCCGATCGCGATACCTCCGAGCAGCAGGCAGATACCCGGGTTGAGGAAAACCTCACGCACTAGTTCCCGGCTGATCAGCCGCCCGTTCGAGGCCACCTCGGCCCCCGCGCGACGCTCGCTGGTCTCGATGGCCAGGCCGCCGGTGGGGTCACCGGCCTGGGCGGCGCCGACGGCTGCCGGGACCGAGTCGGCCGGCACCGTGTAGCCCGGCTCGTTGGGCATGTTCCCGGCGGCGTCCATCCCCCGGTGGCGCAACCGGGCAACCAGGAACAGCGCCACCAAGCAGCCGGGGATCTCCATGATGGCCAGCATGACCGGCATGTAGGCATCGAAGGCCATGTCGATGGTGGCCAGCACGCCGATGCAGGTGGCGAAGGTCCCGGCCGAATCGGAGCCGTAGTAGCCGGCGACCGTTGCGCGGTCGACTTCACGCATCTTCGTCAGGTATTTCAGCAGCACATAGGCGAGCGTGCCGATCAGGAAGTTCAGCACGAAACCGGTGAGCATGAATCCGAGGATTCCGCCGACCTGAGAGAGGTCGATGCCGGCGAGCTCCTCGCCGCCGTGCCAACCGATGGCCAGCAACAGGTACATCGTCAGACCCTGATACACCGCGTTCGGAAACTCGAACGGCACCTTGGCCAGCGCGAGAAGGAAGCCGAAGTAGAAGAACAACAGCAGCGGCTTGAACAGGTTGTGCGTGAAGTTGTGCCAGAACTCGAGAAGCATGTCTCTCTCTTTCGGGGAAGGTGGGGGAAGGTTTGGCGCCGCTGGCCGGCGTCAGCTGAGGGGGGCCGCGGCCTTCTTGGCGCCCTTGAGGTGCACGGCGTGCACGCCGGGCTTCCGGGACAGTTCGTCGAGCAGTTCGTCGAGCCCGGCCTGGTCGACGTTCCAATGCTGGACCGCCTCGGGCTGGCTCTGCAGCTTGGCGATCACCGCGTCGAGTTTGACCGGAGTCTTCGCCTTGCCGCCTTGGATCCGGATCCGTCCGCTGCTGCTGGCGGTGCGAGGGCTAGCACTGCCCAGGGCGCCGCCGGCCATACTGCCCAGCGCCGCCTGGTTGAGCAGGCCGCCGGCCATCCCCGAGGCGGGGGCGGCAGCCAGGCTTGCGGCAGGGACGCCGGTGGCCGCCAATCGGATCGCCGGGCTGGCAGACGCCCAGCTCGGCGGGACGGACAGGTTGCCCACCAGGTTCGCCTCCGACATGGTGGCCGACACCGACGAGGTCAGGCCGGCCATGCCTCCCATCCGCAGCCCGGCGCCGAGACCGCTGAGCGGCACGCCTTCGAAAATCCGGCCTATCGGAGTTCCGAACTTCAGAAAGTTCTGGATCGGGAAGTTCACCAGCAGTGAGGTGTCATTGAACTGCGTGGTCAGGCCGAGCGGAGCCTTGGCCGCGGCGAACAGCGCAGAAAATGTCGCGCCTGCGGTGGGGTTGCCGGTCAGCGAGCCCAGCGCGCTGTTGATGAAAGTGTTGTAGTCCGTTGCCAAGTCGGCGAAGAACTGCAAGATCGCGCTGCTACCGGAACTGGTTGCCGACGAACCCACGCTGGCTGCGGACGACGCCTCAGCGGACCCGGTCGTGGTCTGCGGCGGCTCACTGAACGCGTTGACCTTGGTGGCCGCCGTGGCCGACACCGCGTAGGTCTCCATCGCCGCGGCGTCTTGCGCCCACATCTCCATGTACTGAGCTTCGTTGGCCGCTATGGCCGCCAGATTCTGTCCGAGGAAGTTCGTGGCCTGCAGCATCGCATTCTGGGTGCGGTTGGCCGCCACGACTTCCGGCGGAACGGTTGCCGCGTGAGCCGTTTCGTAGGCGGTGGCGGCGGCTTGGGCCTGCGCGGCGGCCTGAGCCGCGGTAGCCGCGGTGGCCGACATCCAAGCGGTGTAGGGCTGGCCGGCGGCTGTCATCGCGGCGGCGGACGGGCCGGTCCACGATTCACCGGTGAGCGACGCGAGCACGGCGTTGTATTCGGATGCTGCGGTGCTCAATTCGCTGGCGAGTCGCCCCCAGGACGTGGCGGCTGCGACCAACGACGCGGAGCCGGCACCGGCATACATGTTGCCCGAGTTGATCTCCGGCGGTAGCAAAGAGAAGTACATTTCGACACCCTTATCTGGTCGAGTGCGACTGAGTCAGCTGGGAGCGGCCACGTTTCGTCATCGCGGGGTCACTCGTCCAGTGCCGGGATCACGATGATGGTGGCGGCCGCGGGATCGGCCTCACCCGGCGGAATCGGACCGAAGGCATCGGAGCCGCCGCTGTTGCGCAGGGAACGGGTTGCCGCACCAACGGTTTGGGTTGCGGTGGTGCCCATTCCGCGGCCCAGCAGGCTCGACAGCGCCATCTCGCCGAACATGGCGTCCTGACCGGCGACCGCGGCCATCGGAGCGGCCTCCAGCGTCGCCGGCAAGGACGAGGCCATGCTGACCAACTTGGTCGCCGGTGCCGCGACTGCCCAGGACGCCGGAACCGACAACTTCCCGACCGTCGCTGCGTTGCCCAGCGCGCCGGTGGCGCTGCTCAGGGTTGCCGCCGGTAGTGCTGCTGTTTGCGCCAACGGAGCAAGCGGCAGGAGCGCTCCGGTGATGGCTTTCGGACCGGCCAGGAAAGACTGCGCAGCCATCGCGTTCATGATCCACGAGTACATCTGCCCGAACGACAGGAACAGACCGCCGGGAAGCGATGTCCAACCGAACAGCGGGCTGTAGGCGCCGGTCAGCGTTCCCCAGATCGTGTTCCAGTTCGTCAGGTTGGTGGAGGCCGCCGCAGGCAGCGTCGCCGCAGCCGGGTTCGACACGAGCGACTGCAGTGCCTGCGGCATCGCATTGAGCAGCTGGGAAAGCTGCTGCGCGATGTTCGATGACGCCGAGTTCGCGGTCGCTTCTGCCGATGCGGCCATCTGATTGGCCGAACCGGTCGGGTTGGTGGTCTCCGGAGGCTGGCTGAACGGGCTGAGCTGGGTTGCTGCCGCGGCCGATCCGGCGTAGCCGTACATCGCGCCGGCGTCCTGCGCCCACATCTCCGCGTAGTGAATCTCGGTGGCCGCGATCGCCGGTGTGTTCTGCCCCAGGAAGTTCGTCGCGATCAGGGTTGCCAGCTGCGTCCGGTTCGCCGCGACCACCGGCGGTGGCACCGTGGCGGCGAAGGCCGCCTCGTAGGCCGCTGCCGCGGCGCGGGCCTGGTTGGCAGAGAGCTCGGCTTGGGTGGCGGTCGTGCTCATCCACGTCACGTACGGCTCGGCCGCGGCCGCCATCGACGTGGACGCCCGGCCGGACCATTCCCCCGTGAGGCTGGTAACCACGGACTCGTAGGACGAAGCCGCAGAACCCAATTCTGCGGCGAGCGCGTCCCAAGCCGAAGCGGCCGCCAGCAGGGGGCCGGAGCCCGCACCCGCATACATCCGGCCGGAATTGATCTCGGGCGGCAATGCAGCAAAATCCATCTCGGGTGACTCCTTACGTCACGCGTCCTGAATATCGACGCTCGAAACTCGCCGTCGAATCCCGAACTCTAGACGGCCGTTGTCTATTCGGGGTTCCTGCGATGTAAATAGCGTGCGACATTTTTCAGTTGACAGTGGTACCAGTGGTGCTTCGAAAACTGTTGTGAGACAGCTGTCATCAAGCCATCCGAAGCGATTACTCGCTTACATCGAGCTTTTTAACGAACTTTATTCCGTTAATTCCAACAAGAAAATCGCAGCCGATTCGAGTAAACCGGCAGCGTCATCAGCCGGTTTGTCGAAGCCGGTCCACGCCTCTTCGTTCGGGTGGAATAGTCTTCACAAGCGTCATCTCATTCGGACTGAATAGTACGCAGTGTTTGCTGGAAACTAGCTGTAAGCGAACTGGGTCTTCGCTGTATTCGCGCTGCGGACAGCCTGTCAGGCTTGCGGTGCCCGCACCGGGCCAGAAGTCAGCGGAAGCGGACGTTCATAGTCGCGAGGCCAAAGATCTTCCGGTTCTCGGACTTCGCGGCGACCAAGATAGTGCCGCTGCGGGTCGCCGGGTTCAGCGACTTGATCCGGCCGCTGAACTCGATGTCGGCGCCGTCCTTGGCCGACACGATCGCCGGGGCGGATAGTCGTACGGCGTAGCGGGTGACGGCGCCCGGGTCGCCGGTCCAGGAGGAGGCGAAGCCCGCGCCCAGGCCCATGGTGAGCATGCCGTGCGCAATCACATCGGGGAGGCCGGCTAGCTTGGCAAGGTCCTCGTCCCAGTGGATCGGGTTGGCGTCGCCGGCGACACCGGCGTAGTTCACCAGATCGCCGCGCGCCAACCGGGTGTGGCGGACGGGCAGTTCGTCGCCGACCTTGACGTCGTCAAAGGACGGGGTCGCCGGGGTACGGGTCAGGCCACCCTCGGAGATCCGGATCTCGCCGGCGGGCCGCACGGTCTTTTCATAGCGGGCGGCCGATTCGCCGACGTCGAGAATGTTGACATCGTGCATCATCGCGCGCTGCACCGCTGTCTTGACTTCCGGGCCGATGTCCTCGGCGGTGACACCGACGACGGTGGTGTGCAGGGTGTGCACCACTTCCCCCGCGGTGTCGGTGAAGGTGTTGGTGACGGTGATCAGGTCGCGGCCGGCGATCCGGCGCACCGAGGTCAGCTCGACATCGATGGTCAATTCGTCGCCGTCGACGATGGGACGGTGCTGCTCGAAAACCTCTTCGGTCTGCATGTAGGTGTCGTAGCCGACGACGACGGATTCGAACATGCGCCGGTTGCACGCCATGCCCGGAGTGGAGGTGAATGTCAACGGCGCCACCAGACCCGAGTAACCCATTTCGGCGGCGGCGGCGACGTCCCAGTGTGCGGGGTGATAGTCCTGCACGGCTCGCGCGTACTCGCGAACCTTCTCCCGGCCCACCAGATAGGTGCCGTCCATCTGGTAGTAGTGGCCGACCCGCGATTCCAGCGCCGACGTCTCTGCTGCGGTCATGAGTTGACTCAACCGTTCTATCGGCTGGTTTGCGGAAGCCGACTCAAGCACCCTAGCCGGGCGTCGCGGGCCGCGGCCCGGCGCTGCTCTGTTGCCGGACATGGAGCTGCCGGTAGTGGCCGCCCTCAGGCGGGTGATGGGTGGCTACCACCACCGTCCGGTCGGCTCCGAACAGGCCGGGCGCGGCCAAGACGTCCCGCAGCAGGGCGTCCGCGTCGGACGCGTCGAGGTGCTCGGTGGGTTCGTCGAGCAGCACGATCCGGGCCGGCGAGAGCAGGGCCCGGGCCAGTAAGAGGCGCCGCCGCTGACCTGCCGACACCGCCTCGGCGCCGCCGACCAGCACGGTTGCCAGGCCGTCGGGAAGGGCGGCCAGCCACGGTCCGAGTCCAACCTGGCCCAAGGTGCTGGTCAGCTCGTCGTCGCGGCAATCCCCCCGAGCCACCAGCAGGTTGTCCCGGACGGTGGTCGCGAAGATGTGCGCGTCTTCGGCAAAGAAACGGACCGCCAATCGCAGAACCGCTTCGGAAACGTCCTGCAGTTCGGTCCCGCCGACGGAAACGCGACCGGCCAGCGGTGTCAGCAGACCGGCCAAGGTCATCAGCAGCGTGGTCTTGCCGGACCCGCTGGGACCGGTGATCGCCAGCCGGTCTCCGGGCGCCAAATCAAGTCGCACCTGGACGCACTGATCCTCTCGATATCCGGAACGCAGGTCGGCGTGCAGGGATGGCGTAGCGGCCGAATCCGCCGGTGGGATCGCCGGCGCATCCGCAGCCCCGGGGTCCGCCGGTGCCAGGTCGACCAACCGCCGCGCCGCGATCCGCGATCGGGTCAGCGCGACGGCAGCGCCCGGCAGGGCGGTGGTCGCTTCAAACGCGGACAGCGGCAGCAACATGAGCACTGCCAGGGTGGTGGGTGCTACAGCATCGGCGAGTCCGATCCCGGCCACCACCGCGCCCAGCACGCTGGCCCCGACTGCGGCGGTGGGTAGCGCAGCGGCGATCGCGGCCGGCCTGGCTGCCCCGTCCAGGGCTGCCGCCCACGCCCGCTGCCGGTTTTCGGATTCACCGATGACAGCGGGCAGCAAGCCGGCGATCCGCAACTCGGGGGCATGGTCGAGTGCTTCCATCGCCGCGACGTCACGCTCGGCGAGGTGCTCGCGGGCCGTGTGTTCCTGGGCCGCGGCGGACCGCGCGGCCAGCCACGGTGCGACCACACCGGCGACCAGCAGGCAGCTGGCCAGCACCGCAGCTGCCCCCGGCGAGATCGCCGCAAGCACGGCGGTGGCGACCACGCCCAGCACCGCGGCGACCGCGATCGGCAGCAGGGCACGTACCAGGACGTCGGCCAGCTCGTCGACATCGGCGCCCACCCGTGCCACCAACTCACCACTGGGCAACCGCACCGCGGTCGCCACCGGCCCGCGGGCCAGCCGCCGGTAGAGCTGTCCGCGAGCGGTGCCTGCGGCCCGCAGCGCTGCGTCGTGGCTCACCAACCGTTCGCAGTAGTGCAGTACGCCGCGCGAGATCGCGAACGCCCGCACTGCCACCACGGCGATCGACAGGTCCAGCACCGGCGGCATCTGCCAGGCCCGAGTGATCAGCCAGGCCGAGGTCGCTGCCAACGCGAGCGCGCTGCACAGCGACAACGTCCCGAGCAGGCCGGCCAACAGCAGCCGGGGCAGGCGTGGCCGCAACAGCCCGAAGGCGTACCGGAGCGGATCAGACCGGCGCATGGTCTGCGGCTCCCTCGCGGTGCACGGTCACAACCCGATCGCCGATCGCCAGCACCGGTGCGCGATGGCCCACCACCACTACCGTCGCTCCGGCGCGAGCGCGTCGCGCCAGTGCCGCCAGGACCCGCTGTTCGGTTGCCGCATCCAGGTGGGCCGTCGGCTCGTCGAGCAACAGCACCGGTGCGGTCGACCCCAGCGCGCGCGCCAACCCCAGCCGCTGCCGCTGCCCCAACGACAAGCCGACCCCGCCGCGACCCAACACGGTGTTCAACCCGTCGGGCAGTTCCGCAATCACGGCGTCGAATCCGGCTGCAGCGCAGGCTTCTTCGGTATCGGTGAGATCGCCGAACAATGCGAGGTTGTCCGCTACCGTGCCCGGGATCAGCGCCGGGCGCTGCGGCAGCCAGGACAGTTGGGCCCACCACGCCGGCAGGTCGAGGGCAGCGATATCGATGCCGGCCACCGTGATGCGCCCAGCGCTGGGTCCGGTGAGGCCGGCGATAGCCGCCAGTGCGGTGCTCTTGCCGGCCCCGTTGGCTCCGGTCAGCACGGTGACTTGGCCGGGTTCGATCAGCGTGGTCAGGCCGGTCGGCGCATCGCCGTCTCGGCCGGCCACGCTCAGCGTTTCGAGGTGAATCTGTGCACCACGTGCCGATACCGTGCGGGTGCCGGGCGCCTGGCGAGGCGGTTCGCCGATCAGCGCGAAGGCCTTCTCTGCGGCGGCGCGCCCATCCTGGGCGGCGTGAAACTCCACCCCGATCCGGCGCAGCGGCCAATACACGTCGGGGACCAGCAGTAACACCGTCAGCCCGGCGGTCAGGCTCATCTCACCGAACACCAGTCGCAGGCCGATGCTGACGGCCACCACCGCCACGCTGAGCGTGGCCAGCAGTTCGAGCACCAGCGCCGACAAGAACGCGATCCGCAGGGTGGCCATCGTCGAGCGGCGCTGCGCGTCGGACAGTTCGGCGATGCGGCGCTGCGGCCCGTCGGCCCGCCCGAGGGCGCGCAGCGTCGGGATGCCGGCAATCAGATCCAGCAGCCGCGCCTGCAATGTCGTCATGGCTGCCAAGGCCGCCGCCGAGCGATCCGCGGTGGCCAGGCCGATCAACACCATGAACACCGGGATCAGCGGCAGCGTGATCATGACGAGCACCGCCGCGCGTCGGTCGTAGAGCGCGATCACCAGGACGGTTGCCGGGGTCAGGATCGCCGCCAGCAACAGTGCGGGCAGGTAGGCGGTGAAGTAGGGGCGCAGGCCGTCCAATCCCCGGGTGACCACGGTTGCGGCGGCGTCTCGCCCGGGGGCCAGCCGGCGGGGGGAGCGCGCAGTGACCGCGGTCAGCACTCGTCCGCTCAGCTCGGCGATCACCGCGCTGGCCCCGCGCTGGCCCAGGCGGGCCTGCAGCCAATGCGCCAGGGTGCGCATTGCCCACAACAGCGCGAGCGACGCCAGCAGTGGTGACCAGTGCGCGACGCTTCGTGCCGACGGATCGGTGATCACTCCAGACACGATGTCGGCCAACACGATTGCAGACCCAATTGCGCAGGCCGAGATCACCACTCCGCAGCACACCATGGCGAGCAGGAAGCGGCGCACTGCCGTCGATGCCTGCCAAAGCCGCGGGTCCAGCGGCGCCCGAGACGCCCGGGCGCTCAGGACGGCTGCCTCGCCAACCCGATGGACGGCGGAATCTGGTCCGCTGAGATGCGTTGCCGGAACACCCAATACGTCCAGCCCTGGTACACCATCGCCAGCGGGGCGAAGATCACCGCGGCCCAGGTCATGATCTTCAACGTGTACGGGGTCGACGAGGCGTTGTAGATCGTCAGGCTCCACTGCGGATCCAAGGTGGAGGGCAGCAGGGCCGGATACAGGGAGCCGAACAACAAGATCACCACCGCCGCAACCACCACCGCGGTGCACGCGAACGCCCAGCCGTCGGAAACCCGGCGCCACACCAGCGCCACCGCCGCCAACTGTGCGACCACCGCGAGGCCCAGCACCAGCCACGTCCAGTCGGTGCCGTAGGCGAGTTGAGTCCACATCCCGAAGCCGCCGACCAGCACGGTCACCGGCAGTGCCAACTGGGTCGCGAAGCGGTGCGCGTCGTCACGGATCGTCCCGGCGGTCTTCAACGCGGTGAAGACCGCCCCGTAGAAGAGGAACAGCCCGCCGGTAGCCAGCCCGCCCAGCAGTGTGTAGGCGTTGATCACGTCGCGCAATGCCAGGTGGACATGGTGATTGGCGTCCACCGGCAGGCCACGGACCAGGATCGCGAACGCCACGCCCCACAAAATCGCGGGCAGCCAGGAACCGGCGGCGATTCCGAGGTCCGCCCAGGCTCGCCACTTCGGGTCTTCGACCTTGCCGCGCCACTCGATGGCGACGGCCCGCACGATCATGCCGAACAGGATCGCCAGCAGCGGTAGGTACAGCGTCTCGAACACCGTGGCATACCAGCCCGGGAACGCGGCGAACATCGCACCGCCGGCGGTGATCAACCAGACCTCGTTGCCGTCCCAGACCGGGCCGATGGTGTTCAGCGCGGCCCGTCGGTGCGCTTCGGGATCGCGGGAGCCCGCGCGGCCGAACGGCGCCATCAGCATCCCCACCCCGAAGTCGAATCCCTCCAACACGAAGAATCCGAGAAACAGCACCGCGACCAGTACGAACCACACCTGATGTAGGTCCATCGCGATGACCTCCTTCTCCGTCAGTAGGCGAACGACAGTGGCGCGACGTCGTTCTCGCCGGGCGGTGCCGGCGGAGCGGGTTCGGCGTCGTGTTCCAGGGGTCCTTCGGACACGTAGCGTCTGATCAACCAGAACCAGATCACCGCGAGCACCGCGTAAACCAGGGTGAACATCACCAGCGAGGTGACCACCACGGCCGCGCTGTTCCCCGAGACGCCTTGGGCGACGGTCAGCCGGACGTTCGGGTCGCCGGTCGGGTTGGGGACGACAACCCAAGGCTGACGGCCCATTTCGGTGAAGACCCAGCCGGCGCTGTTGGCCAGGAATGGGGTGGGGATGGTCAGCAATGCCAGCCAGGAGAACCAGCGTTGCGGGGGGATCTGTCCGCGGCGCGTCAGCCACAGCGCGACCATCGCGAACAGCACCGGCAACAGCAGGAGGCCGATCATCGCGCGGAACGACCAGTACGTGACGAACAGGTTCGGCCGGTAGTCGCCGGGGCCGAACTTCTGCTCGTGGTGCTGCTGGATGTCACGGACCCCGTCGAGCCGAACGCCGGTGAAGCGGCCCTCGGCCAGAAACGGCAGCACATAGGGCACCTCGATCACCCGGGTCAGGTGATCGCAGTTGTTCTGCCGGCCGACGGTCAAGACCGAGAAGCTCGGGTCGGTGGCGGTGTCGCACAACGATTCCGCCGACGCCATCTTCATCGGTTGCTGGACGAACATCAGCTTGCCCTGCACGTCACCGGTGAAAAACAGTCCAACCGCGGCGACCAGCGCGACGAGGCACCCGAGGATGGTCGCCGGCCGGTACAGGGCGGCCGCGTCACTGTCGGCGGTGACCGGGGCGCCGTCGGCGCGCGAGCGGACCATCCACCACGCGCTTACCGCGGCGACGAACGTCCCGGCAGTCAAGAACGCGCCGGCGACCGCGTGCGACAGCGCGGCCTGGGCGGTGTTGTTGGTGAACAGCGCCATGATGCTGTCCAATTCGGCGCGTTTGGTCTCCGGATTGAAGTGCGCGCCGACCGGGTGCTGCATGAACGAGTTGGCGGCAATGATGAAGAACGCCGACACATTGGTGGCGATGGCGACCACCCAGATACACAGCAGGTGCACCACCCGCGGCAATCGGCTCCAGCCGAAGATCCACAGCCCGATGAACGTGGATTCGAAGAAGAAGGCGGCCAGACCCTCCATCGCCAGCGGTGCGCCGAACACATCGCCGACGAACCGCGAGTACTCGCTCCAGTTCATTCCGAACTGGAATTCCTGCACAATCCCGGTGGCAACTCCCAGGGCGAAGTTGATCAAGAACAGCTTGCCGAAGAACTTCGTCAATCGATACCAAGCGACGTTATCGGTGAGCACCCACACCGTCTGCATTACCGCGACCAAAGGGGCCAAGCCTATGGTCAGCGGCACAAAAATGAAGTGATAGACGGTGGTGATCCCGAATTGCCACCGCGATAAATCGACAACGTCCATGGGCGATCTCCCGGAGCTGCTAAGCCGATGCTACGACGAAGTGTAGTAGTTGAATCCGGCCAGCACCAGGGTTTTGTTGACCTTTTGCTATTGCGTGCTCGGTTGGCTGCGGCCGTCAGGCGAGCACGGTGGCGAGGGTGCGCCAGCGGCGGTGTCGATGGGCGAACATCAGCCGGATGAACAGCCGCGTGCCCAAGCCTTTGATGCCGTCATCGGTTTCGATCTCGTCGGTGTAGCGGCAGCGATGCTCGGCGAGGGGTGTGAACGTCAGCCGATGGTTCCAGGTGTGCACGGGCCCCCCGTGCTCATGGGTGTAGATCAAAAGATCGTCGAGCTCTTTGATTTCGAGGTGGTGAGTCCATCCGGGGATGAGGCCGAACCACCACAGTCGTGCTGAGGAGCGGGTGCCCACCTCGATGCGATCGGGGGCGCTCAGCGTGGGCAGCTGCAGGGCCGGGGCGAGCACGTACTGCATCAACGCAGGCTTGCGGGCCAGCTCCGCGGCGCGTTGCGCGGAAATCGGCAGTTCGGTGCTGATGACGACGGTGCTCACGAGGCATCCCCTAGACGGAACAGATTGAACCGGTAGGCGTTGACGACCCCGGGCAGAATCCGCGCCAGCGCCGGCAGGCCGTAGCGATAGCGCCACGGCAGCGAGGTGGCCAGCTCAGGCTGTGGGGTTGCCATGGTGAGGCTGTCCAGCAGTTCCATGCCCCAGGTGTCGAGTTCAGCCGGCTCGTCGCAGACCCATTTCATCCGGGCGGCTACTGCTTTCATCGCACCATTGCGATGCTGGTTCTCGATCATCGTGTGGCCGCCGGTATCGATGATGAGCTGCGACCCCGCGAACCGCTCGGTGAGATTGCGAACGACGCCGCGCACTTGGTCTGCGGGGAAGCACAGCAGTACGGCCTCAGCGACAAACAAATACGGGCCGGGGGCGGCTTCGATGGTGTCGAACCAATCGGTGTCCAGAACCGATCCCGCCAGCATGGTGCGGCGGTCGGTGTCGGCGAAGTAGCGGCGGCGCAGCTCGATGGTATCGGGTAGATCCAGGTCGAACCAGCGCAGCGCTCCGTTGTCGACCCGTTCGAAGCGAGTGTTGAGCCCGGTGCCGATCTCGACGATGGTGCCGCTGGGATGTTCGCGCAGGAATTGGCGGACCCAGACGTCGAAGATCGCCGTACGGAGCACCGAGCCCGGCAGCGAGCCGCCGCGAAAACGCGTGAAGTCGTAGTCCAGGTCGTTCACCAGCTCAGCGGCGCGAGCGTCATGCAGTATCGGATGCCTCTTCGCATTGTCGCGAGCGCGTCCGTACAGCGGAATCAACAGAGTTTCCTGCACCTCGCCGAGGTCGGGTTGAACCTTGCCCATTGCTCACCTCAAGATGCTTTGCCTGCAATTTCCCGCCAGCCTAACCACATTGGCCGTCTGCCGGGGATTTCATTCCGGCCGCATCTCCCAGCCGTTGAAGCTTCCGTACCCCATTGGCGATGCGGTAGTGTCCTCCGCGGCCTACGCGGAACCCGGGTTCCGTCTATGGCTTTGTTCCGTGCGGCGGCCCGCAGATCCCGGCGGGTTGGACAAGGCAGGGAGATGGTGCGTGTTCGGTCTGGTCAAGAAGTGGTGGATACCGCTGCTCCTTATGCTCGTGATCGCCCTGGGCGCCTACGTCGTGGTCCGAGTGCGTGACAGTTTCGGTGCGGGAGCTCGGATAGCGGCCTCCGACGCGAATGCCGACGACACGAAGCCGTTCAACCCCAAACACATCACCTACGAGCTGACGGGGCTCGCCGGCGGCACCGTCAGCATCAACTTCCTCGACGAAGACGGCCAGCCGCACCTCGTCGACGACGCACCGCTGCCGTGGTCGCACACCATCGTGACGACGTTGCCGTCGATGTCGGCCAACATCGTTGCCCAAGGCGACTCCGGCATGGGGCACCTACGCTGCCGGGTCATCGTCGACGGCGACGTCCGGGACGACCGCAGCATCGACGAATACAAGCCCTTCATCTACTGCCTGGTGAAATCCGTATGAGCAAACCACCTTTGGCGCCGCGATCGCGCATCGCCCACCTGCTCCGGGTCTTGGCGGTGCCCATCATCTTGTTCTGGCTGCTCGTCGCGTTCTGCACCACCGTGTTCACCCCGGGGCTCGGTGAGGTTGCGGGGAAGCACTCCGTGCCGATGACCCCGATGGACGCGCCGGCGTTCAAGGACATGATGAACATCGGGCACAAGTTCGACGAGTTCAACACCGACTCCTCGGCGATGGTCGTCATCGAGGGCGACGACAAGCTCGGGGACAGTGCGCACGAGTACTACGACAAGATCCTCGCCAAACTCATAGCCGACAAGCACGTGCAGTTTGCCCAGGATTTTTGGAGCGACCCGCTGACCGCTGCCGGCTCCCAGAGTCCGGACGGCAAGGCCGCCTATGTGCAGGTGTTCCTCGACGGCGCGCAGGGCACCACGCCGAGTCATCAGTCGGTCGCGGCGGTCCGAAAGATCGTCGAGTCGGTACCCGCCCCACCCGGTGTGCATGCCCATGTCGCGGGCAACACCGTACTCAACACCGATACCTTGATCGCCGCCCACAACAGCATGGAACTCATGACGGCGGTGACGATCGGCGTCATCTTCCTGATGCTGCTCGCCATCTACCGCTCGCTGCGGTCGGCGATCGTCGCGCTGATCCTGGTGAGGTTCGAGCTCTATGCCTCAGAAGGCATTGTCGCCACCGCTGGGCATCTGAACATCATCGGCCTCACCCCGTACGCAGTCAGCATGGTCACGATGCTGACCATCGCCGCAGGAACCGACTACTTCATCTTCCTGCTGGGCCGCTATCACGAGGCCCGTTCTCGCGGTCAAGATCGCGAGGAGGCGTTCTACACCGCCTACCACGGTGTGGTGCACGTGATCGTGGGTTCGGGCCTGACGATCGTCGGCGCGTGTCTGTGCCTGACCGCGACCAAGCTGCCGTACTTCCAGACCATGGGTGTGCCATGCGCCATCGCCCTGGTAGCAACCATGGTGGCAGGCCTGACTCTCGCGCCGGCGGTACTCGTCGTCGCATCCAAGTTCGGGATCTTCGACCCCAAACGCGAAGTCTCCGAACGGGGCTGGCGCATCATCGGTACCGCCGTGACGAGGTGGCCGAAACCCATCATCGTGGTCACGTCCTTCATCGCGGTGATCGGTTTCGTCAGCCTGGGAACCTATGTACCGAACTACAACGACCGAAAATTCACGCCGGAAGACATTCCTGCCAATGTCGCGCAGACGGCGGCGGAGCGGCACTTTTCGCAGGCGCGGATGAACCCCGAGCTATTGATGGTCGAAGCCGACCATGACTTGCGCAATCCCGCGGACATGCTCGTCATCGACCGGATCGCCAAGAGCGTCTTCCACGAGCGCGGTATCGGGCGGGTGCAGACCATCACCCGCCCCCTCGGGGCCCCGATTGAGCACAGCTCCATTCCCTTCGTGATCGCCATGCAGAGTTCCGGGCAGTTGCAGACCGCGAAGTTCATGAACGACAGCATGGCGTCGATGCTCGAACAGGCCGACGAGATGGGCCGAACCGTCGCCGTCATGGAACACATGTACGGCGTCATGGAGCAGGTCACCGACACCACGCACGACATGGATGCCGACATGCATGTCCTGCTGAGTGACATCGAGACGGTGCGCCAGCACGTTGCCGACTTCGACGACTTCTTCCGGCCCATCCGAAGCTACTTCTATTGGGAACCGCACTGTTTCGACATCCCGGCATGCACAGCACTGCGATCGATCTTCGACATGCTCGACGACATCGACATCATGACCGACGACATGGGCACCACCGTCAAAGACGTTGACCGGCTGGACATGCTGATGCCGCAGATGCTGCCGGATCTGGCGAAGACCATCGAGTCGATGAAGAGGATGCGTGGTTTCATGCTGGCAACCCACAGTGCGATGTCCGGCATTCAGCGTCACCTGCAGGAGGGCGCCGAAGGATCCACCTTGATGGGCAAGTTCTTCGACGAAGCCAAAAACGATGACTCCTTTTACCTTCCGCCGGAAGTCTTCGACAACCCCGACTTCAAGCGGGGGCTGAAGATGTTCGTCTCACCCGACGGCAAGGCGGTGCGGTTCATCATCACCCACCAGGGCGACCCGGCCTCGGTCGAGGGAATCAAGCACGTCCAGGGCATCAGAGAAGCTGTCGCGGATGCCGTCAAGGGAACGCCGCTGGAAGGCTCGAAGGTTTCGTTGGCCGGCACCGCTTCGATGTATAGCGACATGCAGGACGGCGTGAAGATCGACCTGATGATCGCCGGTCTGTCCACGCTGATCCTGATCTTCGCGATCATGCTGCTGATCACCCGCAGCCTGGTGGCGTCCCTGGTGATCGTCGGCACGGTGCTGGCATCGCTGGGCACGGCGTGTGGTCTGTCCGTGCTGCTGTGGCAGGACATTCTCGGGCTGGGCCTGCAGTGGATCGTACTGCCACTGACCGTCATCATCCTGCTGGCGGTGGGGTCGGACTACAACCTGCTGCTGGTCTCCCGACTCAAGGAGGAGATCCCCGCGGGTCTCAACACCGGCATCATCCGGGCCATGGGCGCTTCCGGTCGGGTGGTCACCGCAGCCGGCCTGGTGTTCGCCGCGACGATGGCGTCCATGATGGTCAGTGACCTGCGGGTGATCGGGCAGTTGGGCACCGCGATCGCGTTGGGACTGCTGGTCGACACGTTCATTGTGCGAGCTTTCATGACGCCGTCGATCGCCGCGGCGCTGGGTCGGTGGTTCTGGTGGCCGCTGAATACCTTCGCCATGAGGGACCGGCCGGCGCCCGAGCCGGCCGCGAAAACCGAGCCGATACCGCAGCCGACGACGGTATGACCGAGATGGAACCAAAGCTGCGTCAGCGCACCGAGGGGCGGCTGGACAGATCCCGTGATCCCGCGATTTTGGACGCCGCCCTCGCGGTTGTCTCGGAAAACGGTTACGACGCAGCCAATATGAACGACATCGCGGCTCGCGCAGGTGTCGGAAAAGCCGCGATCTATCGCCGCTGGGCATCCAAGGCGGCGCTGGTCACCGATGCGCTGGTTTACTGGCGACCTGATCTGCTCACCAAGGAGGCGCCGGACACCGGCAGCCTGGCCGGTGACTTCGATGCGCTGATTGAACAGATCGGGCGCATTGATGACGACCCGGTTCCCAACGACCTGGTGTTGCGTGTCGCCCTGGAGGCCGCCCACGATCCAGACCTGGCCGCGGCGGTCGATGACCTGGTGCTCGTCAAAGGCAAGGGGCTGGTCGCCAAGATCCTGGCGCGGGCCGCACTTCGCGGGGAAATCGACCCCGACCGGGACTGGTCGATGGTCGCCGACGTCGTACTGGCGATGGGCCTGCTGCAGGTCATCCGTGGCCAGACCGCGGATGCCGGCTTCGTCCGGCAAGTGATCGACACCTTGGTATTGCCCGCGCTTCGTGCACCGCTGACGACCTGAGCGGGCGGCGGGTGCTGCCGTGTCCGGCCACCCTGCCCCGGGTCAGCCGGCCGTTACACCGCGCTCGAAGATCCGAGTGAGCGTCGGCACGATGCTGTGGCGGGGCACCGTGCCGCGCGCCGCCTCGCTGCAGGCTTTGCCCAACAGGCCGAACAATGCGACCCGAATCCATTCCGCGCTGATGTCAGGATCGAAGACCCCTTCTTGTTGGCCGCGGGTGATGAGTTCGAGGATCGGCGCAGAGTTCGGCAGGTTCTCGGCGGGAATGTCTTGCAGTACGGCCGGATCGGCGAACAGGAACACGATCCGATCGCCCTCGGGGGCGAGAGTGGTGATCACCCGCCGCATCGCGTCAATCGCTGGACCCTCAGCAGTCGCCGCGGCCGCCCAGATGTCGCTGGTAACGCGGATCGGATCCAGGGTGGCTTCGTAGATCAGCCGATCCCCGTCGGCGAAGGAACGGTGCAGGGTGGAGCGGGCGACCTGGGCGGCCGCGGCGATCTCCGGCAGCGTGGCGGTGCGGTCGCGGGCGAGCACCGATACCGTCGCATCCAGGATGGCTGCCCGCGTGCGCGATTGCGCACCGGTGAGTTCCTGGCACTGGCCGTTCACGATTCCCATGATAGCCACAGCATCGTCCCTTTATGAGATGTTGACGTCCCATAAACAGACGTTTAGCATCCCTAAGCAGCCGCCCGGGTCCATCCGAGCGGTGTCTGCAAGCGACGGATCGGGGCGGGTGTCGGCGATGAACTGGAATATGTTCGGCACCAACTGGCACCTGTTCGGCGATCTGGCGGTGATCGTGTTCATCGCGCTGTTGACCTTCGCCACCGGTTTGTTCTTCTATATCCGGCAACTTCGAAGCCGGCCTCCGCTGCCGATCAGCGAAGGAATCGGCGCCCGAAGGACGGTGCTGACCAAAATCCGCAAGCGTGAACCCGTGTCGCCCGAAGAGCTGGAGTTCGCGACGCGCGCGGTCACCGATCTACGTACCCCGCTGGCCTTCTGCATCCCCGCCGCCACCTTCTCGCTGGGCTGCCTCTACGTGCTCGGCAGCCTGGAACAACTCCACGGCGCCACCCCGTCGGAACGAACGTTCATCGGGGTGATTCCGATGTTCGGGTCGTTGAACATGACGGCCCAGATCCTGCGGGTCAGAAAGCTGAAGAAGCTGCTCCCGGCGGCGTCGAAAGTGGACGCCGAGTGAGTCCGCAGCTGCCACGCAGGTCGCTGCTGGCGCGGGTCTGGATGCCGCTGGTCGCCGTCATCGCGCTGAGTCTGGGTTCGCTATCGATGTGGAAGGTTCACCAGATGTCCGCTCCGGGGCCGGTTCTGACGGTCAATCCGCCCCAGGCGCCCGAACAGTTCAACCCGAAGAAGCTCACCTATGAGGTGTTCGGCTCGGTCGGCGACGGCGCCCTGCTCTCCTACGTCGACATCAGCGGACACCCTCACACGGTTGAGCTGGACGCCCTGCCGTGGACGCATGACGAGACGACGATGCTGACCGTGGTATCCGGCAGCATTTCGGCGCAGGTGCGCGGTGACTACGTCGGGTGCCGGATCCTGGTGAACGACGTGGTCCGCGACGAGCACACCAACACCCATCCGAACGCCGACATCACCTGCCGGGTGAAGTCCGCGTGAGCGAGCATCGGGCAAAGCGCCCCTTCGTCGCGCGCACGGTCCGTCTCCTGGCAATCCCGATCATTGTCTGTTGGGGCCTGCTGGCCATGACCACGAACACCTTCGTGCCACAGGTGGAGAAGGTCGCCGAACAACTCGCCGGCCCCATGGTGCCGACGTATGCGCCCTCGCAGGCGGCGATGCTGGCGATCGGGGAGAAGTTCGAAGAGTCCACCTCGACCAGCATGACCATGCTGGTACTGGAGGCCGACCGCCCGCTGGGTGCCCAGGACCATCGCTACTACGACGCGCTGGTGCGCACACTTCGTGCCGACACCGAACATGTCCAGTACGTCATGGACACCTGGGGTAAGCCGATCACCGCGGCCGGCGCCCAGAGCCTCGACGGCAAAGCCGCCTACGTGCTGCTGCGGCTGGCCGGCGACATCGGCCAGATGCAGGCCAATGAGTCCGTTGCCGCGGTGCGGCACACCGTCGCGACCTCCGATCCGCCGGCGGGGCTCACGGTTTATGTCAGCGGCGCCGCGCCGCTGGCCGCCGACACCGTGGCGACGGCGAATTCGAGCCTGAACAACATCACCATCGCCACGATCTTTCTGATCATCTTCATGCTGCTGCTGGTCTATCGCTCCGTCGTCACCATGCTGGTGCCGCTGTTCGGGGTGTTGATCCTCATGCTGGCCGCCAAGGGGGTCATCGCGGCGCTCGGCCACTTCGGTGTCATCCAGCTGTCGTCGTTCGCGGTGAATATGGTTGTCTCACTGACCCTGGGTGCGGGGACGGACTATGGCATCTTCTTGATGGGCCGCTATCACGAGGCACGACTGAACGGCGAAAGCCGAGAAGACGCGTACTACACGGCCTACCGGGGTGTCTCACACGTGATCGTCGGCTCCGGCCTGACGATCGCCGGCGCCGCGGCCTGCCTGAGTTTCGCCCGGCTGAATTACTTCAACACGATGGGGCCGGCCGTGGCCATCAGCATGCTGTTGACCATCGTGGGCGCACTGACCATCGGACCGGCCATCTTGAGTGTGGGCAGCCTGTTCGGGCTGTTCGATCCGAAACGAAAGGTCAAAGCACGGCTGTACCGGCGGATCGCGACCAGCGTGGTGCGCTGGCCCAAGCCGATCCTGACCGCCAGCGCTGCGCTGGTGACAGTTGGAGCGGTCTTCGTGCCGACCTACCAGGTCAGCTTCGACGACCGGACTTACCAGCCGCGCAGTTCCGCGGCCAATCAAGGCTTCGCCGCCGCCGATCGGCACTTCGCCAAGAGCAAGCTGTTCTCCGAGATGCTGATGGTCGAGTCGGATCACGATATGCGTAACTCGGCGGACTTCATCTCGCTGGACCGGGTTGCCAGGGCCCTGATCCGCTTGCCCGGGGTCGCGATGGTGCAGAGCATCACCAGGCCCATGGGCCGCGCGCTGGAACACGCGTCGCTGCCCTACCTGTTCACCACGCAGGGCAGCGGCAACGGCCAGCAACTGCCGTTCACCCTGGAACAGAATGCCAACACCGAAAAGCAGGCGCAGGTCATGGGGCATACCGTCGAGGTGCTTCAGGCCACCATCGCGTTGACCCAGAAGCTGGCCGACGAAATGCATTCCACGGTGCTCACTATGGAGGAGATGCAGTCACTCACCGAACAGATGGATGAGGAGCTCTCCAATCTCGACGACTTCATGAGACCGATCCGCAGCTATTTCTATTGGGAGCCGCACTGTTACGACATCCCGGTCTGCTGGGCTTTCCGCTCGCTCTGGGACATGATGGACAGCGTCGACAAGCTTGCGGAGAACATCAAAGACGCGGTGACATCGCTGGAGGTCGTTGACTCACTGTTGCCGCAGATGGTCACGCAACTGAACATGATGGCCGACGACCAGATTGCGCTGCGGTCTCTGATCGTGAACACCTACGGTCCCACCAGCATTCAGGCCGAGAACACCGACCAGACCTTTACCGACATGATCAATGTCGGCAACGACTTCGATGCTTCCCGCAGCGACGGCTTCTTCTACATACCCCGGCCGGCCTTCGACAACGAGGACATCAAGACCGGCATGCAGCTGATGATGTCCCCGGATGGCAAGGCTGCCCGATTCATCGTCACCCATGAGGGAAACGCGATGGGCCCCGAGGGTATTGAACATGTCGAGAAGTTCCCCGACGCCATCAAAATCGCGCTGAAGGAGACCTCACTGGCCGGCGTGAAGATCTACATCGGCGGATCTGGCTCGAACAACAAAGACATTCAGCAGTACGCACGATCGGATCTGCTGATCGCCGCCATCGCTGCCTTCGTGCTGATCTTCTTGATCATGTTGGTCATCACCCGAAGCCTGGTGGCGGCGTTGGTGATTCCCGGAACGGTGGCGTTCTCCTACGCCGGAGCATTCGGGCTGTCGGTATTGATCTGGCAGCATCTGATCGGCCTGCACCTGCACTGGCTGATCCTGCCGCTGACGTTCATCATCCTGGTGGCCGTCGGTTCGGACTACAACCTGCTGCTGATCGCCCGGCTCAAGGAAGAACTTCCGGCCGGTTTGAACACCGGCCTGATCCGGGCCCTGGGCAGCACCGGCGGGGTGGTGACCTCGGCGGGTCTGGTGTTCGCCTTCACCATGCTGGCCATGCTCGCCAGCGATCTGCGGACCATCGGCCAGGTCGGCTCCACGGTGTGTATCGGCCTGCTGCTCGACACCCTGATTGTGCGGTCGTTCATCGTGCCGTCACTGGTGCGGATATACGGGCCGTGGTTCTGGTGGCCGACGTTCGTGCGCCAGCGTCCGCTGCGGCAGCGTCGGGATCCGGTCAGCCGCGGGTGATCCTCAGCCGACGGTTCAGCCTGGTCGCTAGGCCGCGGCTTCCTCCGATCGATCCGGTTGGCCGGACCTCAGCAGGTCGTTGGGCAGCGACAGCCGGATGACCTTGCGCCACGCCGAGGCGACTTGGCGGTACAGCGGGCCGGCGGTGTAGGTCAGGCCGTAGCGGTCGAACAACGCCGCGACCTGCGGTGCGATCTCCTGGTAACGGTTGCTGGGCAGGTCGGGGAAGAGGTGGTGCTCGATCTGGAACGACAGGTTGCCGCTCATCAGATGGATCAGGTTGTTGCCACTGATGTTGGCCGAGCCGAGCATCTGCCGCAGGTACCACTGGCCGCGAGTCTCGCCGTCGATGGAGTGGTACTCGAAGGTCTCCACGCCTTCGGGGAAGTGCCCGCACATGATGACCGAGTGCGTCCACAGATTGCGGACCAGGTTCGCGGTGAGGTTGGCGGTCAGCGTGGTTGGTGCCGAGATGCCCGACAGCAGCGGGTGGATCAGGTAATCACGGGCGGCGTGGCGGCCGATCTTGCGGAGCGTGGCGCGAACTCGGGCGCGGAACTTCGGGTCGTTGCGACGGTCTTTGCGCAGGTTCTTGCCGAGTTGCAGGTCGTAGCCGGCGATGCCGTACTGGAAGACGCAGGCGTTGACGAAGTTCCACAGCGGCTGGCCGAGATGGAATGGGTGCCAGGCCTGGTCTTCGTCGACGCGCATGATGCCGTAGCCGAGATCGCCGTCCTTGCCGAGCACGTTGGTGTAGGTGTGGTGTAGCTCGTTGTGGGAGTGCTTCCACCCCTCCGCGGGGGAGGCGTTGTCCCACTCCCAGGTGGTCGAGTGAATTTTCGGGTCACGCATCCAGTCCCACTGGCCGTGCATCACGTTGTGCCCGATTTCCATGTTCTCCAGGATTTTCGCCACGGCCAGTCCGGTGGTGCCGATCAGCCAGGCGGGTGGGAATAGCGACACCAGCAGCACCAGGCGGCTGGCGGCTTCCAGTCCGCGTTGGGTGGCGATCACCTTGCGGATGTAGGCGGCGTCGCGTTCCCCGCGGCTAGCCAGGACGCCGTCGCGGATGGCATCGAGTTCGCGTCCGAGGTCTTCGATGTCGGAGTCGCTGAGGTGGGCTATCGGATTGGTCGTCTTCTTCTGCAATGCGGTCATGTCGCAGGTCTCCTAGCTGGATTGGTCAGACGTCGAGTTCGCACGTTCCAGCGGCCGCAGACACGCACGTCTGCACGAGTACGCCGTCGCCGGGAAGCGCTGAGGTGAGGTTGCCGTTGCGCAAGTCGCGCACCGCGCCGTGCCGCAGTGGGACCACGCAGCCGAAGCAGACGCCCATCCGGCAGCCCGACGGCATCAGCACGCCGGCGTTCTCGCCGGTGTCGAGCAGGCTGGTGGTGCCGTCGGCGTTCACGGTGGTGTCCGAACGAGCGAAGGTGACCGGGCCGCCTGCGACGGTGCTGCCGGCGGCGATCACGGTGGCCTGGAATCGTTCGGTGTGCAGGCGGTCGGTGAGTCCGGCGGCGTCGTAGTGCTGTTCTAGTGCGTCGAGCAGTGCGGCTGGGCCGCACGCCCAGGTATGCCGTTCGGCCAGGTCGGGCACCAGGGCGGCCAGGGCGTCGGGCGTGAGCCTGCCTGCGGTGCGGGTGTGGACTTCGACGAGCCGAAGCCGACCGTCGGCGGCCAGGGCGCGAAGCTCGGCACGAAAGATGCTGTCCACGGTGGTGGGGGCGCAGTGCACCAGTACGACATCGGCCAGTTCGGGCAGGGATGCGCGCAGCATGCCCATCACCGGGGTGATACCGCTGCCGGCGGTCACGAACAGCACCTTGGCCGGCCGCGGGTTCGGGAGGACGAAGTCGCCGGCGGGCTTGTCGAGTTGCACCACGGTCCCTACGCGTGCGGCGCGGACGAGGTGCGTGGAGACGATTCCGGCCGGGATGGCTTTGACGGTGATGGCGAAGCAACCGTCGTCGTCGGCGGCGGTGCTCGCCGAATAGCTCCGCCACCGGCGCACCCCGTCGGCATCGGCGCCGGTCCGTACGTATTGACCGGGCAGCGGGGTGGTCCAGCCCCGCCCGGGGCGGATGCGCACCGTGGCGGCGTCGGGAGTCTCGGGCCGGATCTCTTCGATGCGGCCACGCAGATCGGTGCCGCTGTGCAGCGGGCGCACCAGGTCGAGGAAGTCTTCCGGGACCAACGGTGTGGTGATCAGCTCGGCGAGCTTGCGCAGCCGGCGGCGGGCGCTGCCGGCGAGCGTCCGTCCCGCCCTGGAGGTCGCAGAAACCGCGGTGATCGTCATGTCCCCATGGTCGAGCACCCGGTGGGGTAAATTCTTGGCCGAGTAATGTGAAAGATAGGCCGTGATTTGTTCGTCAGGAACAATAAATGACAGAAGAGCAACCGGACCAGCTAAGGGCGCAGCTACGGCTTCCGGAGACCGTGCTGTCGGCGATGTGGTCGGCGCTGCCTTCGGTTGCCGAACGCACGGTCGCAGCCGTCGTCGCCGAGGTGCCCAGTTACGCCGACGCGTTCAGCGGCCGGATGGGGCGCACCATCGAAAAAGCGGTGCAACAAGCGTTGGAAGGGTTTCTCAAGGAGGCCACCGATCCGCGCGCAGGCCAGGGCGCGTCGATCGGCCCCGCCTTGGACGGCGCCTACACACTGGGGCGAGGCGAAGCCCGCAACGGTCGCTCCACCGATGTCCTGCTGGCTGCCTACCGTGTCGGCGCGCGTATCGCATGGCGTGATCTGAGTGCTATCGCGGTGTCCCATGAGCTGGCGGGTGATGCGCTGGCCCTGTTCGCCGAGTTGGTGTTCGCCTACATCGATCAGCTGTCGGCGTTCAGCGTGTCCGGACACGCCGACGAGTTGGCACTGACCGGCCTGGCCCGCCAACGCAACCGTGAGCAACTGGTGGTGCAGCTACTGGCCAGAGCGGAACCGGAGCAGCTGGCCGTGGCGGCCGAACACGCCGATTGGTCCCCGCCGCGCACGCTGACCGCCGTCGCGCTGCCGGTAAGTCAGGAGCGCGGCGTGGCCGGGTCGCTCGATCCGCGCACGCTACGAGCCCCTGATGACTACCGCGACGCCGCCGGCAACGCAGTGGCCATCCTGCTGGTCCCGGACGCCGGGGGGCCGACGCGGTCCCGATTGTTCGAAGCGCTGTCCGGACGTTGCGCCGCGATCGGCCCGGCCCGGCCGTGGATGAATGTCGCATCGTCGGTGCACCGCGTGATGCGGGCGGTCGAGCTGGACCTGGCCGCCGAGACGACCGTCGACACCGACGACTGCCTGACTGATCTAGTGCTGCGGGCGGACCCCGATGCGCTCGCTGACCTGCGCGCCAAAGTTCTTGCCCCGCTGGCTGATCTACGGCCTACGGCCCAAGACAAGCTCATCGAGACGCTGCGCGCGTGGCTGCTGCACCACGGCCGCCGCGACGACGTCGCCGCAGCGCTCTTCGTGCATCCACAAACGATTCGCTACCGCGTCGGCCAACTCCGGGAACTCTACGGAGATAAGCTCGAAGACCCCGCCACGGTGCTTGAACTCACCCTCGCGCTGGGCCAGCGAGGCCACGGGTATGTTGCGTCGATCGTCGGCGATAGAAAGGAACCAGCAGTTGTCTCGGATGCATCCGTGTGAGCGGGTCGGCCTCGATTTCCTCGAGCGCGCGCCGCAGCGGTTCAGCAACAGCGTTGAGTTGGCCGTGACACCCGACGAGATCTGGGAGGTGCTGGCCGACGCGCAGGCCTGGCCGCACTGGGCCAGCGTCATCACCAACGTGACCTGGACCAGCCCCGAACCGCGCGGTGTCGGCACCACCCGCGTCGTCGACATGCGGGGCGGCATCATCGGGGATGAGGAGTTTCTGGCCTGGGAACCGGCACGGCACATGGCATTTCGCTTCAACGCGAGCTCGACCTCGGCGTTAGTGGTGTTCGTCGAGGACTACATCATCGAGCCCACCCCGCAGGGCTGCCGGCTCACCTGGATCCTGGCCAATGAGCTGCGAGGTCCGGCGCGGTGGTTCTCCCCGATCAGCGGCCCGCTGATGAATCTGGGCTTTCGCCGCTTCCTAGCCAACCTGCGCCGCTACACCGACAAGCGTTTCGCGACGGCGGGCCGCGGCTAGACACGGTCGACGGCTTCGAGGGTTCGGCACGAACTTCCTGGGGCCCTTTGCGCTGACGGGGCTGCTCACCGGAGTTAGTTACTCGTTGACGCGCGATCCGGCGTAGCGCTGCGCGCCGCGCTGACCGCCGGGCCGATCCACCGGCGCAGCAGGCGCCGTAGCTCCTCGCCGGGGGCGGGTAGCGGCGCCAGGATGAACGACTGCAACGTGCGCAAGACCATTTCGATGATGTCGTCGATGCCCTGCTCGTCGAAGCCGGTCCAGTCGACGTCGAGGCGGTCGAGCAGGGAGTGTCCGAAACTCCGGCCGGTGTCGGTCGTGACGGTCATCGCAAAGGCGCTGGCCTGTTGGGAGCGCAGCAGCAGACCGAGATAGGGGTCGTGGGGGAGGCGCTCCAGGGTGAGTGCGACGCCCTCGGCGACCGCTTCGCCGGGATCGGTCATTCCGGCCAGGGCTTCGGCGAGCTGGTCCAGAAAGGCGCCGGCGCCGTCGGCGGCAGTTGCCGTCAGCAGCTCCTCGGTGCTGGGGAAGTAGCGGTACACCGTTTGCCGGGTGACGCCCAGGGTGCGTGCGACGTCGGCGATGCTGGTCTGCTCGCCGCGTTCGTCGATGGTCTGGCGGGTGGCCTGCAGAATCCGTGCCACCGCCTCGTCGTCGCTGGCGGGCACCTTCCCGCCCCAACCACGGGTGCGCATCAGAACCTCCGTGCCAGGGTTCGACGCCAAGTCATAGCCGGAACCGTAGCCGCAGTCGCCGCAATGCCCGCCGTTGACCACGCCATGTCTTGAATGCTAAGCGGGTGCGGAGTATCTGCGGGCGCGACCAAAGGACCCGCCAACGACTGTGCAAGATCAGCGGGGCAGATTGGGCCACCAGACTCGATCGCCGATCAGTGCGAACAGCGCTGGAATCACCAGGGTGCGAACGACGAACGTGTCTAACAGGATTCCGAGGCCGACGATGATGCCCAGCTGGGTCAGCACGATCAACGGCAGCACCCCGAGCACGCAGAACACCGCTGCCAGCACGATGCCGGCACTGGTGATGACTCCGCCGGTGGCTGATACCGCGCGCACCATGCCGTCGCGGGTGCCGTGTTCGGGGGTCTCCTCGCGGGCGCGGGTCACCAGGAAGATGGTGTAGTCCACACCCAGCGCTACCAGGAACAGGAACGCGAACAGGGGAGTGCTGTTGTCCAGCGCCGGGAATCCGAACAGGTGCAGGCTGGCCCAGCAGCCCAAGCCGAGCGCGGCGACCGCGCTGAGCACCGTCGCCGCGACCAGGACAGGCGGGGCCAAGACTGCCCGAAGCAGCACGAACAGCACGGTGAGCACCACCAGCAGGATCAGCGGGATCAGCACCGCGCGGTCGCGCACCGCCCCGTCGCGCACATCGAGGGCCTGCGCGTCGGCGCCACCCACCAATGCCCGCGCGTCTACTGCACTGACCGAATCACGAAGTCCGGCAATGGTACTGAAAGCCTTATCGGTCGCCGGCGCGGCGTCGAGCACCACCGACCACCGGGTTCGTCCGGTCTCGGACACACCCGTCTGGACCACCGAGACGACGCCCGGGACCCCGGAGATCGCCTGCTTGAGCTGTTGAGACCGGGCGGTGGGGCCGATCACGACGGTCGGACTCGCCGCGCCGTCCGGAAAGTGTGCTGCCAGCGTGTCGAATCCGGCCACCGAGTCGGCCTGTAGCCGGAACTGCTCAGTCTGCGACAACCCGATCTCGGTGCCCAGCAACCCGGAGGCCGACACCGCCAGAACGGCGATCGCCGCCGTGCACACCAAGGCCGGGCGGCGTGACACCGCCTCGGCGACGCGGTGCCACGGGCCGGCAGGCGTCGCGGCATCGCCGGTGGACCGGGGAATGAACGGCCAGAACACCTTCCGGCCGACCAACGCCAGCAGCGGAGGCAAGACCAACAGCACGAATATGGCGGCCACGACCAGCCCGCAGCTGGCGCAGATCCCAAGACTGCGGGTGCTCGGGGTGACCGCCAAGATCAACGTCAACAGGGCCAGCACCACGGTGGCGTTGCTGGCCAGGATGGCCGGGGCGGCGGCTGCTACCGCACGTCGTAGCGCGGTGCGATGCTCGGGTTCGGTGCGCAGTTCTTCGCGGTAGCGCGAAATCAGCAGCAGCGCATAGTTGGTGCCGGCCCCAAAGACCAAGACGCTGGTAATGCCTGCGGTGGAGCCGTCAAAGGTCACGCCCGCGGCGCGTGCCACATCAGACCCCACCACGGTGGCCACCCGATCGGCGAATGCGATCACCATCAGCGGTACCAACCACAACACCGGCGAACGGTAGGTGACGATCAACAGCAGCGCCACCACCAGCGCGGTAACCGCCAACAGCGTGACGTTGGCGCCGGTGAAGGCATCGGCGATGTCGGCGCCGAACGCCGGCCCGCCGGTGATGTGGGTCGACAGCGTCGGTGGCAAACCGTCGGCGGCCGCCGCTCGCAAGGCTTTGACCGCATCGGTGAGCGCGAAACCGGACAGCTCGGCATTCAACGGCACCGTCGCCAGGGCCGCCTGGCGGTCGGTGGACAGCAATACCGGCGGAGCCGGGCCGGTGAGCACCTGGGCGACCTGCGTCATGCGGTCGCGGGCCGCATTCACCGCCGCGATGTCGGCCGGCGTCAGTGGCGCACCGTCGCTGCGGGTGGCGACCAGCAGCGCGGTCGCCTGCTCACCGCCGGCGAAGGTGGACAGCGCCGCGGCGGCGCGGGCGGATTCGGAGCTGACCGGCAGCGCCTCGGGTGATTGGGTCGCAGCCGCATTGTCCTTGTTGAGCACCATCAGTGCGACGGCGATCAGGATCGGAACCAGCGCAACGAGCCAGGAACGGCGGCCGGTGACGGCGGCGGACAAACGCTCCCAAACCATCCGGCGAGCATGGCACCGAAACTTCGGCCGAACAACCGAATGCGCTCAGCTCGCCTACGGTGAGTTCGTGCTGGATGTGCCCTGGGGAATCAGCAGGCCGGGATCGGCTGATCGTCGTCGCGGTGGCCGAAGACACCGAAGCTGTCGACCAGTGGCACCGACGGTTCGGGCGACCAGTCCCAGCCGGCGATCTGACGACGGGAGCGCCTACTGAACAGGCCCCGCAGCAGCTCGTAACCTGCGGCCCGCAACATGATGACGGATTCACCTGAACCGCAACGCCATTCCTGCCCAAGCTCGTCGCTGATCACCAGGGTATCGGTGTCACGCAGACGTCGGCCTGGCAGGTAACCCAGGACGTCCAGAAACGGCTGCCAGTGCTCGCGGTCGATTCGCGGCAGGCCCAGCGCCTCGCGCAGATCCCCCTCATGGCAGATCGCGTCCGCGGCCAGGTTAGGCCCGGCGAACCGTTCCGGCAGACTCGACTCTGCCGCCGGGGAGGCCCGCTCCCACTCGTCGAGCAGCACGTCGACCGGGCGGCCGCGACGTTCGGCGACGTGCCGCGCGGTCCAGGACTCTCCCGGTGCCCCATCGAGTCGCTGCGCCAAGGCATCTGCAGCGCCACCGGTGAGGTGGGCCAACACATCGTGCACCGACCATCCGGGTGTCGCCGGAACCGCGAGGTTCAGCTGGTCTCCGGTGAGTCCGGCCACCAGCGTACTGATCCTGCCGCGTGCGGCCCGGTAGCTGGCGTCAAGCATGGGAGCCTCCTGTGGCGCGGCGTCGGGAAACCAGTGTGCGCATGAGTCTTTGGGCCAGGTGACGGTCGGTCGTGTTCTGCGAGGAGGTCAACAGCCAGCCGGCACCGGTTCGTACCGCGATGCTGGTGTTGATCCGCACACCCCGGCTGCGGCGCCGCGCATTTTTGGTCACTACGGCGCGTGAGTGGATCAGTGCGACGTCCGCCGTCACGAACCGCAGGGTAGCTGCCTTGAGTTCCAGCCGCGTCCCGCGCAGCAGCTTGGCGAACAGCGGGGCATAGGACGCGGCAATGGCCTCCCGCCCTTGGTAGTGGTCGCCCAGGAAGGTGACGTAGTCCGCGTCGGGGGTGAAGACGGACGCATAGGCCGCGGGATCGCCCGAATTCCAGCCGGCGACCTGTTGGGCGAGCAGCTTTCGGATGGCGGTTTCGTCGTCATTCATGAGGCGAGCTCCGGGCCCCGCAGGTTGGCCAGCAGGATGCGGGCCAGCAGCACCGGATCGCGCAACCGCGAGGGGGGATCCACCAGGTTGCGCACCCGCAGGACGCGCTCGGTGACGGCGATGTCGCGGGACACGGCGGTCCCCACTGCCTCGGTGAACCACCCGCTCAGCCGGCGGCGGATCGGATGCGGGCGGCCGGCGGCAGCCCCACGATCCAGGGGCGCGTTCGCCGCCCCCAGAAGGACGCTCTCGGGGGGCGGCCCCCCGCCGCCGCCTCCGGCAAAGGCGTGGCGCCCACCGACGAAGACCGGAACATCGGCGCCCAGCGCCAGCCCGATCTGCTGCAGACGCGACCGCGGCAGACCGAGCTGCCACAAATGGTTGAGCGCGAGCAGCACGGTCGCCGCGTCGGAGCTGCCGCCGCCCAGCCCGCCGCCCATCGGCAGCCGCTTGTCGACGGCAATTTCGTCGCCCTGGCGACACCT
>CAXYUC010000008.1:0-49055 GCA_964292075.1 uncultured Mycolicibacter sp. | reverse complement strand
CGGCACGCACTCAGAATAACAACCATGTCATCTTAAGTAAACGGTATTGGGGCTAGCGCCCATTCGTCGTCGGGCAACAGGGCGCCCCGAACCGTCAGGAACTCGTCGAATCCGCCGCCCTCGAACAGCACTGCGTCGATCACCAGCGGATCGGCCAGTGCCGCGTTGAACGCGTCATCGTCGTCGAGGATGGTGAACCGACACCGTTCCCAGGCGACCGCATGGTGCAGATCGGTCCAGTCGCCGAGCAGTACATGTTGAATCGCTTTGTGGTACAGCCAGCCCACCCGATCGTGTAACGGCAGGCCACGGAGATGGCACTTCTTGTACTTTCTGCCGGAGCCGCACCAGCACAACGAATTTCGTCCCAGATCGGCACGCGGATCGACGCGGTGCAACTGGAGCAGGTGCACCAGCGGGTGGTCCGCGATTGCTCCGGCGCGGCGCAGCAGGGCCAGACCGCCCTCCGCATCGCCGCGGTCGGAGGCGATTCCGGCCAGGTCGAGCAGGGGCAACGGCCACTTGCCGTCCATCGCCTCAGCTGCCAGCAACTCACGCTCGAACCCGGCGACATCGCCTTCACGTTCCAGTGCCACCGCACGAAGCCACTGGCAGGCCACCCGCGCTGACGGCGGCACCCGCGGCGCCAAGGCGTCCGCCAGCAGGCGCAAACCGCCCGCGCTGAACCGCCCATGTCGCACGGTCTCCGCCGCCAGCAGCTCGGCGATCCTCGGATCGGCCAGCGCAGCGCCCACGTCATCCATGATGTCGCCGAACGCGGCCGCCGCAGGTTTGTCGCCCACATCCGACGGGTCCGACTCGCGCAGGTGCTGCACCGCCATCAGTGCGTAGAGCCGCAGCAGTGTGTTCAGCGTCAGCGCGGCATCGTCGTCGAGCCGGTGGCGCCGCGCGAGACGTTCGCAGTCCCGATCGAAAGCCCAACGGCTGAAATTGAATTCCGGTGGCGCCAGCCACTCGCCATGCCGAGTTAGGCCCCGTTCGGCGACAAGCTCGGACAGCGGGCCTCCCGGATCGGTGAACAGCGTCGGATCTGCCACGCAGGCGGTCCAGACCAGCGCGTCGATGCGCTCCGGCTGCCTACCGAGCAGCGCGGTCAACTGTGCGCCCACCGTGGTTTTGATCGCGGTGGTGACTCGTTCGACCGCCAGGCCCACGTCGCTCAGGCGCAGGCCGATCACATCGCCGTCGTCGACACCGAGTGCTTCGAAAGTGCCCGCAGCCAGTGCGAGCACACCTCCGCCCTCGACCACATCCGCCGGAATGTCCAACTGGTCCAACAACCGATCATCGCCGGGCATCACGTACCGGACGGCGGACCCGTCCGCCAGCCGTTGGTAGGGGGCACTGTCGCAGAGTCCGGCGATCGGTACCAGATCCGGGGTGATGTTGAGTAGGTCGAAGCTCACCTCGGGCTCGGTGACCCGGCGCGTAAATACCCGGCCGGCCAGCACGGCGGGCAGCCATGCCCAGCGCCCGTCACCCAATTGACCTACCGGGATGTTGATTTCGAGGCGCAGTCGCCGCAGGACGCGGGCGGGGTCTGTCACGCCGGCGTCCTCCAGATACTCGGCGATGTCGTCCTCACTCAGCGGGCCGCGCTCAGTGAGAATCTTCGACAGTGGACCAAGGGGATCCAACGGTTCGGTCATGGCCGCGAGACTAGGGACGAGGCCGTTGAGGCGCACTTCACCTGATCGGCTGGTGTGGAGAACCGTCGCGACACGAGGTCCGTTGTCGCTCAAAGGTGGTCAACGATCACATATGTCCGACGGCCGGTTCCTCGACTGGGCGTCCATCAACGTACACATCGCGGCATCGCCGCGATGGATCCGGTCAGGCCGGGGCGGAGCCGCCCTGTGTGTCGATGACGGTGTGAAGCAACTCGACGATGCGCTCCTGACCGGCCGCGGTGAGGGCGAACTTGGACCGCATGTCGGCGAAGCCGTCTGTCATGTCCCGGCGCATGTCGACCATGTCTTGACGCATGGCGTTGAAGCTGGCGGTAGTGGCCTTGCGGAAGTCGCGGAGCTCTTCGCCGAGCTCGCCGACATCGCGGTCAGCGCCGCCGGCGAGCACGCGGGCCGCGGCGGCGTCCCGTTCGCTGGCACTGACTCGGCGGCGCAAGGCCTTCACCTGGCCCTCCAGCGCACTGACTCGTGGCTCAAGGTTCTCGGGCGGCATGGTGGCAGCGTACGCCGGGGCCAGGGGCTGGCAAGTCACCATGCTGACCTGACCGAACGTTCTGGCGAGTTCGCAGGACTGGCATTTCCCTTAGAGATATGATGTGGTGTAGGCCACGTTAGAAACATGAATGTGATGTAGACCACAGGAGACACGGCAATGACCACTTTTCTGAGCGGCTTGGCTGCCACCGCTGCCACCGCGACCGTCGGCGCCGGAATGATGGGTCATGCCACCCTGGCGTTGTGCGTCGGTCTGGTGTCGGCGGCCTTCTTCGCCGGCCGAATCTGCTGATTCCCGCCATAGCGCAGGCCCCAGCGACGTGCCCGGGGGGCCAAACGTGTTTGTCGGAACTCCGGTAATGGAGTAGAGCACCGCCATGCGCTCCCGACGGGCCATGCTGGCGCTGGTCGCCTCGGCCCTGCTGGTCATCGGGCTGGTCGCGGCGCCCAACACCTCCTACGAATATCGGCCGGAGTTTGTGGCCAACCCGGTCGACTACGTCGACACCCTGATCGGTACCGGAACCGGCGGCAAGATCGTCGGAGAGATCAATAATTTCCCGGGCGCCTCAGCACCGTTCGGCATGGTGCAGTACTCGCCCGACACCACCGGCACCTACGCCGGATATGACCACGGCGTCGACCGCGCCACCGGCTTCAGCATGACGCACGCCTCGGTGGGCTGCGCGGCGTTCGGGGACATCTCGGTGCTGCCCACCACCACCGAGATCGGCTCGCAGCCATGGGAAGTCACCGAGACGATCGCCCACGACCGCACCGAGCTCGGCGAACCCGGCTACTACACCGTCCGCTTCCCCGAGACCGGTGTCACCGCTGAACTGACCGCCACCACCCGTACCGGTGTCGGCCGCTTCCACTACCCGCGCACCGGCGGGCCGGCGCTGTTATATGTGCGCTCGGGCGCGTCGCTGGCGGGCAATTCCGCGGCGACCATCCAGATCGGCGACGACAACACCACCATCACCGGCATGGCGGCCAGCGGCGGGTTCTGCGGCAAAAACAACACCTACACGGTGTATTTCGCGATGAAGTTCAACCGCCCGTTCACCGCCTACGGCACCTGGGATGGCTATTCGGTGTATTCCGGCACCCGCAGCGCCTACTCCAGCTACCTCGGCACCAGCGGTGGCTACGTGCAGTTTCCGCCTGGTTCGGAGATCGAGGTGCACACCGCTTTGTCCTACGTTGGCGTCGATGGTGCCCTGGCGAACCTGGCCGCCGTAGGTAACGCGGGTTTTGACGAGGTGCGCGCCGCGTCGCAACGCGAGTGGAACACCGCGCTGTCACAGATCCGGGTGGCCGGCCGTGATCGCCGCGACCTGACGACGTTCTACACCGCGCTCTATCACGCTCTGCTGCACCCAAATACGTTCAACGACGTCGACGGGCGCTACCTCGGCTTCGACAACGCCGTGCACACGCTGCCCGACGGCCACACCCAGTATGCGAACTTCTCGGACTGGGACACCTATCGGGGACTGGCCGCGCTGCACGGGCTACTAGTGCCGCAACGCGCCGCGGACATGGCCCAATCGCTGGTCAACGACGCCGAACACACCGGGGCGTTTCCGCGGTGGGCACTGGCCAACGCCGCCACCGCCCAAATGACCGGCGACAGCGTGGTGCCGCTGATCGTGAATCTGTACGCATTCGGCGCCCGAGAATTCGACACCCGCCGCGCGCTGCACTACATGGTCTCCGGCGCGACCACCGGCGGGGCCGGCCGCGACGGCTACGTCGAAAGACCGGGCCTGGGAAGCTATCTCGAACGCGGCTACCTTCCACTGGTCGGGGACTCCTGCACCGGCCCGTCGATTCCCAGTGCTTCGATCACCCTGGAGTGGTCGGTCGACGACTTCGCCATCGCTCGATTCGCCGACGCGCTGGGCCAAACCGACACCGCCGCGCAATTCCAGCCGCGGGCGCAGTACTGGCAGAACCTGTTCAACCCCACCACCGGCTACCTCTCGCCCCGCGACGCCGCCGGCTTTTTCCCGGACGGGCCCGGATATGTCGAGCCCGACCCGCACTGCTTCGGTCAGCTCGGATACGACGAGGGCAACGCCGAGCAATACCTGTGGTATGTGCCGCACAACGTCGCCGGACTGGTCACCGCGCTCGGTGGACGCCGGCCGGCGATCGACCGGCTCGATCGGTTCACCAAGAAACTCAACGTAGGCCCCAACCAGCCCTACCTGTGGGCCGGCAACGAGGTGGGTCTGGGGGTGCCGTGGTTGTACAACTACCTCGGGCAGCCGTGGAAGACCCAGCGCCTCGTCGACCGGGTCCGCAGCGAACTATTCGGCCCCACCCCCGATGGCGTACCCGGAAACGACGACCTCGGCGCGATGGCGAGCTGGTATGTCTGGGCGGCACTCGGCCTCTACCCGGCTATCCCGGGGACCGCGATCCTGACGGTCAATACCCCGTTGTTCGAAGCAGCCGAAATCGCTTTGGCGGGCGGCAAATCCATCCGGATCAGCGCCCCCGGCGCCTCCGGATGGCATCGCCTGCGCTATCTCGAAGCGCTGAAGCTGGACGGCCGGCTCACCGAGCAAACCTCGCTTCCTGAGTCCATCACCCGGACCGGCGGTGAGCTTGCCTTCACCTTGTCACGCAAACCGGACACCGGCTGGGGCAGCGCGGAATCCGAGGCGCCGCCATCATTCGGCGCGGGCGGCCAGGCCGTGGCCGTCAACGTCTCACCGGCAATCACCGAGATCGCGCCCGGCGGCGCCACGACCGTGACGCTCGACGCGCAACGGCTGAGTACCGGGCGCGACGACTACATCATTACCGGCACGTCTGCCGACGCTGGGATCGCCGTGAAGCCGGCTTCCGGGCTGTTCGCCGCCGACGGATCCGCCCATCAACGCCTGGAGATCACGGTGGCCCCATCCGTGCCCGAAGGGCGCCATCGCCTGGCCCTGACGACCACCGTCGGGCATAACACCCGCACGTTCACGATGCTCATCGCCGTCGGCCGATAGCCCCCACTATCGTCGAGGCGATGAGCGTCGACGAGCGACTGGAAGCCCTCGAACAGATCGAGGCGATCAAAGCCCTCAAGCACCGCTACTTCCGGGCCTGCGACGCCAAAGACCCCGACACCTTCCGGGCCTGCTTCATCGCCCGCGGCGCCGACATTCACTACGGACCCCTGGGCGGGTTCGACGACGCCGATCAGATCGCGGAGGTGTTCACCCGGATCGCGCTGCACAAGGTCGACGGCAAACCGGTGATCCTGGACATGCACCACGGCATGCACCCCGACATCACCATCACCGGCCCCGGTGCAGCCACCGGCCATTGGACGCTGAAGTTTCGTCAGCTCAACATGATTGAGCGCACCGAACGCCTGCTCACCGGCGAGTACGACGACGACTACGTGATCGAGGACGGGGTCTGGAAGATGTCCCGCAGCCACTTCCGCCCGCTCTGGGTGATCACCCGCCCGCTCGGCGACGACACGATCGTGGAGGCCTGAGATGAGCACCCGCATCGCCCTGGTCACCGGCGCCAGCCGCAGTGTCGGCAAGGGCATCGCGCTGGCGCTCGGCTCGCACGGCTGGACCGTCTACGTCACCGCACGCGGCGAAGTCGGCACCGACGGGCCACTGGATCAGACCGCCCGACTGATCACCGAGCGCGGTGGCCACGGCATCGGTGTGCAGTGCGACCACCGCGACGACGACCAGATCGCCGCGCTGTTCGCCCGCATCGCCGACGAGCGCGACGGCCGACTGGATCTGTTGGTCAACAACGTCTGGGCCGCACCCAAGGGCTTCGCCGGGTTCACCGAGAAGTTCTGGCAGCGCCCACTCTCGGACTGGGACACCCTGATCGGGGTGGGCCTGCGCGCGCACTACGTCGCCTCGGTGCACGCCGCGCAACTGATGGTGGCCCGCGGCGCCGGCCTGATCGCCAACATCTCCTCGTTCGGGGCCCGCGGACACCTGCACTCGGTGCTCTACGGCATGTCCAAGGCCGGGCTGGACAAGATGGCCGCCGACATGGCCGTCGAACTGACCGGCACCGGGGTGAGCGCGGTATCGCTGTGGCCGGGCCTGGTGAAAAACGAAGTCATGCAGGGCTTCATGGCTCGCGGCCTGGACAACTTCCAAGGCTTTCCGCTGGTCAACGCCGAAACCCCGGAGTTCATCGGCCGCGTCATCGCCGCCCTAGCAGCTGACCGCGAACTCGGTGCCCGCAGCGGACACACGTTGATCACCGCCGAGACCGCGCTGGATTACGGCATTACCGACCTCGAGGGAAACCAGCCGGACTCGCACCGGAGTCTGTTCGGCGGCGGGCCGCTGTACTGACCGGCTACCACGCGCTCGGCACGTAATCCTTGAGGAAGCACCCGTACAGGTCCTCGCCGGCCTCCCCGCGCACGATCGGGTCGTAGACCCGGGCGGCGCCGTCGACCAGATCCAACGGGGCATGGAACCCCTCCTCGGCCAGGCGCAGCTTGGTGGGATGCGGGCGCTCATCGGTGATCCAGCCGGTGTCCACCGCGGTCATCAAGATGCCGTCGTTCTCCAGCATTTCCTCCGCACTGGTGCGAGTGAGCATGTTCAGGGCGGCCTTGGCCATATTGGTGTGCGGATGACCCGGACCCTTGTAGCGGCGGCTGAACTGGCCCTCCATCGCCGACACATTCACCACGTACTTACGCCGCGCCGTCGCCGCCGCCATGGCCGGACGCAGCCGGCTCACCAGGATGAACGGCGCGGTCTGATTGCACAGCTGCACCTCGAGCAGCTCCAGTGGGTCGATCTCGTGCACGTGCTGGGTCCAGCTGTTCACCGCGGCGGTATCGGGCAACAGCCCACCCGCGTCGATGGCGACCCCGGCGGCGATCCGCTCCGGGGAGGCGCTGCGAGCAGTCAGCGCCAATTCGGTCAGCGTGTGTGGCTGCTGGTGCTCGGCGAGGCTGCCGGCCAGCGCCGCGGGGTGCGCGTCGCTGACATGGTCGAAGGTGATGACGTCAACCAGCTCGTTGGACGGGGTGCGCTCGGCCTCGACCAGAGCGGCATACGAGCCGGGTGCACGTCGCACCGTCTGCGCCGCGTTATTGATCAGGATGTCCAACGGACCCTGACCGGCCACCGTGTCGGCCAGCGCGACCACCTGGGCCGGGTCGCGCAGGTCAATGCCCACCACCTGCAGCCGGTGCAGCCAGTCGGCACTGTCGGGCATCGCGGCGAACCGGCGCACGGCATCGTTGGGGAAACGGGTGGTGATGGTGGTGTGCGCACCGTCACGCAGCAGCCGCAGCGCGATATACATGCCGATCTTGGCGCGCCCGCCGGTAAGCAGGGCCCGTCGTCCGGACAGGTCGGTGCGAGCGTCACGCTTGGCCCGGCTCATGGCGGCGCAGTCCGGGCAGAGTTGGTGGTAGAACGCGTCTACCTGCGTGTAGTGGGTTTTGCAGATGTAGCAGGCCCGCGAGCGCAGCAGCGTGCCCGCCGATGCTCCGACCGCGGCAGACACCAGCGGAATGCCCTGCGTCTCGTCGTCGATACGGCCCGGCGCCCCGGTGGCCGTGGCGGCGATAACGGCCTGGTCAGCGGCGGCCACCGCGTCGCGTTTGGCGGTCCGGCGGGCCTTCTTGACCGCCTTGAACATGCGCGCGGTCGCTCGGCGCACCGCAACGGCATCGGGGTGCTCAGCCGGCAGCTCATCGATCTCGCCGAGCACTTCTAGGCAGGTGGCGAGCCTTTCAGGGTCGATCGCGGTCACGCCTGGAAGGGTATCGGGCCGGGTGCTCGATTACCGATTTGCGCAAGATCGCCCATACACTCAGCGACGCAATGACCGACAACGCCCTGGATTCGCCGACGGTCTCCGCAGCGCCGCAAACTGGCCGGATCTCCGCCGAAGCAGGCCGCCGCAGAACCTTCGCCGTCATCAGCCATCCCGACGCCGGCAAATCCACGTTGACCGAAGCCCTGGTGCTGCATGCCAAGGCCATCACCGAGGCCGGCGCGGTGCACGGCAAATCCGGCCGTCGTGCCACGGTCTCGGACTGGATGGAGATGGAGAAGGCCCGCGGCATCTCCATCACCTCGACCGCCCTGCAGTTCCCGTACCGCACCGCCAAGGGGCAGGACTGCGTCATCAACCTGCTCGACACCCCGGGCCACGCCGACTTCTCCGAAGACACCTACCGGGTGCTGACCGCCGTCGATTCCGCGGTCATGCTCATCGATGCCGCGAAGGGGCTTGAGCCGCAGACCCTCAAGCTGTTCCAGGTGTGCCGTCATCGCCGGATCCCGATCATCACCGTGATCAACAAGTGGGACCGTCCCGGCCGGCACGCCCTGGAATTGATGGACGAAATCCACACTCGTATTGGTCTGCGCCCCACCCCGCTGACCTGGCCGGTCGGCATCGCCGGAGAATTCGACGGGGTGCTCGATCGCCGTTCCGGAAACTTCATCCGGTTCACCCGTACCGCCGGCGGCGCCACCGCGGCACCCGAGGAGCACATCGCCGCGGCCGACGCGCATGCCGCGGCCGGCGATGACTGGAACACCGCGGTCGAAGAGTGCGAGCTGCTGTCCGCCGACGGATCCGACTTCGACCGCGAGGCGTTTCTCGACTGCACGGCGACACCGGTGCTGTTCACCTCGGCGGCCTTGAATTTCGGCGTGAACCAGCTGCTCGACGTGCTCACCGAGTTGGCGCCGGCACCCGGCGGGGCGCTCGACGTCGACGGCGGCCGGCGCCCCACCGACGCACCGTTCAGCGCCTTCGTCTTCAAGGTGCAGGCCGGCATGGACTCCGCCCATCGCGACCGCATCGCTTTCGCACGGGTGTACTCGGGAACCTTCGAGCGCGGCGACGTGCTCACCCACGCCGCGACCGGCAAGCCCTTCGTGACCAAGTACGCCCAGTCGGTGTTCGGCCAGCAGCGCTCCACGTTGGACACCGCCTGGCCCGGTGATGTGATCGGGTTGGCCAACGCCGCCGCCCTGCGTCCGGGCGACACACTGTATTGCGATGTGCCCGTACAGTACCCGCCGATCCCGAGCTTCTCGCCCGAGCATTTCTCCGTCGCGCGCAACGTCGACCCCAGCAAGCACAAGCAGTTCCGCCGCGGCATCGAACAGTTGGACCAAGAGGGCGTCGTGCAGGTACTGGTCTCCGATCGCCGCGGCGAACAGGCGACGGTGTTGGCCGCGGTCGGCCCGATGCAGTTCGAGGTGGCCGCCCACCGCATGGCCGGCGAAATGGGCGCGCCGATCACACTGGAGCCGCTGCCGTATCAGGTCGCGCGGATCGTGGACGCCGCCGACGTCGACTTCGTCAGCAAGCAGTCGCTGGCGGAAGTCTTGACCCGCACCGACGGCGTGCACCTGGTCTTGTTCTCCAACGCCTGGCGGCTACAGGGCTTCCAGCGCGACAACCCCGACGTGCAGCTACGGTCGTTGGTGGCCGCAGAGGGGTAGCTCGGCCGCTAGGTGCGCAACCGCACCAAACGCGTCGTCGAACTCTCGTCGAGTTCCACCAGGTCCGAATAGGACCGCAGGAAATCGCTGAATGACTTGTACCCCAAGGCTTTCTCGCTGAACGACGGATCCATTCGCTTCATCTGTGCCTTGACCGACGAGTTGTGCAGCCACTCGACGTCGTCTTTCTCCAGGCCGATCTTCAGGGCGCGGATGAGCAGCCCGGTGGCGGTGTCTTGCGGGTCCGGTGGTGGCGGCTCCTCGGGCTCCTCTTTGGTCTGGCGGGTGCGCCGCTTCGGCTCGGCCTCCGCGTCAGCGGTGACCGGCGCGGGCTCGAACACCGGCACCCCCGGCAGCGCGTCGTAGCTGACGAAATCGTCGCACGCCGCGGCCAGTGCGCGACTCGTCGAACCGGCCACCCCGATGCCGACGACATAGCGGCCCAAGCGTTTACAGCGCTGCGCCAGTGGAATGTAGTCGGAGTCGCCGGCCACGATCACCACATGGGTCAGATCCGGCAACCGGAACATGTCCTCGACCGCGTCGACCGCCAACCGAATGTCGGCACCGTTCTTGCCGTAGGCGGCGGCCGGGAACAACTGCACCAGATCGACCGCTCGCCCGACCAGCTGTGCGCGGTAGCCGGTGTTGACCTCCGCCGACCAGTCGGCGTAGGCGCGGGTGAGCACCAGCGTCCCGAACGACGACGCGAAATCGATGATCGCCCCGACGTCGACGGTGGCCCGGGCGAGGCGTTCCGGCTGCTTGGCCAGGCCCTTGGACTTGTCCTTCTGAAACGAGCTGCGCCCGTTGACCTGGTCGTAGCGGGAGATCACGATGTTGTCGAAGTCGAGGTAGACCGCGACCCGGGTATCGCCGGATTCCGTCATGCGTCCAGTGTGGCGCACCATCGGCCCCATCCCTAACTGCCTGACGGGGATGGGGTGGTCCTCACGGTGATCCGGGAGTGTGACAAGTCAGCCTTGTCATCGTCCCGGGGCGACGGCCGGCAGACCGAGGGCGCCGGCGGCCGCGAGCAAGCGTTCGCCGTAGGCGACGAACCCGGTCAGTCTGGCACCGAACACTGCGTGACCAGTCGCCAGATGGATTGCGTCCAGTGACCGCAGCGTCGGGTCGGGATATGCCGCAGCGACGGACCGAACCACGTCGTTCACCTCGTACCGCGAGACCCGTGCCAGCGTTGCCGGGACATCGACCAGCAACGACGGTTCCGCCCGTCGGATAGCGCGAGGCAGTTCGACCTCGATCAGTATTGACGACACCCATGGCGTTGGCTCCTGTGCGGCAAGCCAATCGGCGAGCGCGTCACTCTCCGGTTCACGCCGGATGAGCTTCACCAGAGCCGACGTGTCCAGATACAGCATCAGTAGCGCTCGTCATCCCGCATCTCGCGGAGCAGTTCCCCTGCCTCGTGATCCGTACGAATCGGACCCGTTGGGCGAGGCACCGGCCCGCTGACGGTCGCCGGATGAAGTAGCCCCGCCTTGATCATCTCGGCTAGTGGACTGTCTTGCGCAGGGACGAGGCGGGCGATCACCGCTCCCCGTTCGGTGATCTCAAGCTGCTCGCCCCGCTTGACCCGCGCGAGGACACCAGCGGTGTTCTGGTTCAGCTCGCGCACCGGGACCTCGGCCATGGGACCAATGGTACTACCATTTTGTACTACATAGGTCGGCGTCCTCACGCCTCCCGCAGACGCAGCGCCAGTCCAGACGCCCGCACCACCCGCCGGCCGAGCGCGGCCCGCACCGAGGCCTCCGACCCCACCACCCGCACCTTCGTCTTGGCCCGGGTCACCGCGGTGTAGAACAGCTCCCGGGTCAACAGGCGCGACTCGACGGGCGGCATCAGCACCGTCACCTCGCCGGCCTGGCTGCCCTGGCTCTTGTGGATCGTCATCGCATACATGGTCTCGACCTCGGCCAGCCGGCTGGTGGCGAACTCCAGCGGCCCGGACGCCGTCGAAATCACCGCGCGCAGGCCCTCGTTGCGGACGACCACCGCCCCGGTGTCACCGTTGCTGACCCGCAGACCGTAGTCATTGGCCGTCACCAGCAGCGGTCGCCCGGCATACCACTCGGTCCACATCGGATCACCGGTCTGCTCGGCCACGAGGCGGCGGATCTGCTGGTTCCAGTGCCGCACCCCGTGCAGGCCCTCACGGTGCGCGCACAACAACCGGTGCTCGTCCAGCGTGGCCGCCGCTGCCGTGGCATCACCGAGCAGTGCGGCCTGGCGCACCGCCAACGCGTAAGGAACCACCAGCGCCGCCAACCGCTCGGCCACCTCGGCCGGGTGGTCGGTGTCGACCCACTCCACGTGCTCGCCGCCGGCGGCCAGCAGTGCGATCGTCTGATCGGCGTCGCCGTCGCGGATCGCCGCGGCGAGCGCGCCGATCGACTCACCGAAGCGGTGTGAGGTGCGCAGCGTCGCGACCGGGGTGTCCGGCCGCCCCGCCAGGCCACCCACCAGGTCGCCCAGCACCGCCCCGGCCTCCACCGACGCCAGCTGGCCGGCATCGCCCACCAGGATCAGCCGGGTGTCGGGGCGCATCGCCTCCAGCAGCCGGGCCATCATCGTCAGCGCCACCATCGACGTCTCGTCGACGACGATCACGTCGTGCGGCAGCCGATTGGCCCGATTGTGCCGGAACCGCACCGAACTCTGCGGATCCCGGCGCAGCAGTGCGTGCAGGGTGGAGGCATGCAGGCCGGCCAGCCGAGCCTGATCCACTGGCTCCAACTCGGCCACCTCCGCGGCCACCGCCTCGGTCAGCCGAGCCGCGGCCTTACCGGTCGGGGCGGCCAACGCGATCCGCAGCCCGGGGGTTCCTGACCGTTCGGCGTGCTCGGCCAACAGCGCCAACAGTCGCGCCACCGTGGTGGTCTTGCCGGTGCCCGGCCCACCGGTGAGCACCGTAACCGGCTGTGACAGTGCGATTTCAGCAGCCGCGCGCTGCTCATCGAACGTGCCGGGCGGAAAAAGCCGCTCAAAGGCGGGCAGCTCCGCCGGCACCGTCCCGGGCGCCGACAACGCCAGCAGGTCCGTGCAGACCTGCTCCTCCTCGCGCCAATACCGGTCCAGGTAGAGCAGTCGGCCGTCATAAAGCCGCAGCACCTGCGACTGCACCAACTGGCTGGCGCGCACCGCCGCCAACCACGCCCCCGGCTCCGGCCACGACACTTCTGCATCGTCGGTATCGGCGGCCACCGACGACAGATCCAGGCAGACCGACCCGTGCCGCAGCGCCCGCACGGTCAGCGCCAGCGCCAAGCCCACCGTCTCGTCGGGCTCACCACCCAATTTCGTGATGCGTTGGGCGGCATGCACGTCGGCGGCATCCAGCACGCCGGCCTGATTGAAGTCCCGCAACAGCCCGGTGGCGCCGGTGGCCACCCGCCACTCCAACAACTCGCTCATGCCGCCCGCCTTGCGTGCAACAGGTCCGACAGCGCCACCACCAGTGCGGTGGGTGGCCGCCAGTCGAACACCCCGGCACGGTGCCCGCCGATGATCGGGGTGTCCGGTCCGCACATCCCGCGCACGAACAGATACAGCACCCCGCCCAGATGCTTCTCCGGGTCGTAGCCGGGCAGCCGCCATCGCAGGAACCGGTGCAGCACCGCGGTATACAGCAGCGCCTGCAACGGATAGTCCGAATGCAGCATCGCGGCGGTGAGCCGATCGAAGCCGTAGTCGGCGGCGGTGTCGCCGAGCCGGTTGGTCTTGTAGTCGACCACCAGAAAACGCTGCTCGGGCACCCGCAGCACCACATCGATCGACCCGGACAGATATCCGCGCAGCGGCTGGCCACCCAGCGCCTCGGTGGCCAGCCGGTCGGCATACGGGGCGAACGGGTCGTCGGCGGACAGGTGCTCGCGCAACAGCGTCCCGACCTCGGCCAGCCGTATATCGGGCGCCACGCCGCGGACATCTCCGCCGGCGAGCGGGATCTCGAAATCCAGCTCCCGCAACCGGTCCCGCGTGCCGATCTCGCGCAGGGTCAGCCCGCCGGCCAGCGGCCCCAGCGGGGTGTCGTGCATGGGAATCAGTGCCGCGGCCAGCGCGGCAGGCTCGGCATCGACGGACCACCAAGCGGCGTGTTGGCGTACCTGGCCTTCCAGCTCGGCCAGCAAGTCGGTGGCGAACGGATCGGCGGTCTCCAGCACGGCGTGCACCAGCGAGCCGAATGCCGCCCCGGCGGGCAGCTCGTCCATCGGCGAGACCAGATCCGCGCCGACCGGCGGCGCCCCCACGGCCACGGGCACGTCGTCGGCCTCATCGTCACGGGCGGTCAGTTCCGGTTCGCTGTGCACCCCGGAAACCCCGTCCGCTCCGGCCCCTGCGCTTTCTGAGGCATACCGGATCAGCCCCGAATACGAGGTGCGTCGCCAGCCGGTGTCGATGTGCCGGTGGAAGTGCCGTGCCTCCAAGTCATCCGGCGGCCCAGCCGGGGCGACCGGGGCCAACGGAGCGATCACCGAATCCTCGATGACCAGACCACCGGCGGTCTCCCACTCCCGGAAGCAGCTGCGGGCTTCGTCATCGGATGGTTTGGGCTCACAGCGATCCGGCACCTGTGCCTCGCCGCGGCGCCGGCCCCGCAGCAGCCGGGACAGGCCGCCATTGGGTTCGTCATAGGAGGCCGCCCACCACGCCACCACCTGCGACTGCGCGCGGGTCAATGCCACATAGGCGAGCCGAATGTCGTTGCGGGCGGCCTCGGCCAGGCTCAGCCGTTGCACCTCGGTGTGGTCGGAGCTGTCCGGTCCACCGACATGCCGGCAACGGACGCCGGCTTCGTGGTACAGCGGGATGGCCTCGTCGAACATGTGCCGGTTGAACGCGAACGGCAGGTACACGATCGGGAACTGCAAGCCCTTGGAGCCCCACACCGTCAGGATCTGCACGGCGGCGGCGTCGGAGTCCAGTCGACGATTATGCTGTCCGCCGCCGTTGCCTTCGGTGCACTGGCGGCGCAACCAATCCCGCAACGCCGGCAGGCCCAGCCGGTCGCGGTGCGCGGCCTCATGCAGCAGCTGCGCCACATGCGCCAGATCGGTCATGGTGCGTTCCCCGCCGTACTCGCCGAGCAGCCGGCGCCCCAGGCCGGCCAACTGCGCCGCCTCGAACACCGCCGCCGGCCCGTGCAGCCGCAGCTCATCGGCCCAGTCCCGCAAGGTCGACGCCACCTTGTCGGTCAACGCGTCACCACCGGCGGCCAGCGCAGCGGCGGTATGGCCGAAGAACACCGTCGCCGCCGCGGCCCGCACCAGCCCACCGCGATGGGTTGCCTCGAACGCCTCCAGCAGGCACAGCCAGTCGGCGGCCGCAGCAGAGGAGAACACGTCGGCGTCGCCGGTGAAAACGGCGGGAATCCCGGCCCGCAGCAAGGCTTCCTGGCAGGCGGCGGCGTCCCTGCTGTTCTCGACGATCACCGCCACGTCGCCGGGGCTGATCGGCCGGCCGTCGAAGGTCGCGCCGCTGGCCCGCAAGGCGGCGACGTCGGCGGCCAGATCATCGGGGATATGGCGGCGCAGCCTGGGCATCGGGGCGACCCGGTCCGCGCTGACGCCGAAGGTCGCGCGGCCGACCACCCGCAGTCGGAACGGCGCGGTGCTGGGCGCACCGGCCAGCCGGGTCCCACCGACCGCGGCCTGCACGTCGTGGACCACGATCTGCGGATCGCCCAGCGCCGCACCGCCCATCACCGTCTGCAGCGCATCGACCAGCGCCGCGTCGCTGCGCCAGTTCACCGCCAGGGTGCGCTGCTGCCCGGCGGTGCGCGCCGCCTGTAGATAGGTGTAGATGTCGCCGCCGCGGAACCCGTAGATCGCCTGCTTGGGGTCGCCGATCAGCACCACCGCCGAATGACCGACGAAGCCGCGTTCGATCACCTGCCACTGGATCGGGTCGGTGTCTTGGAACTCGTCGACCATCACGATCGGCCAGCGTTGCCGCATCCGTTCGCGGGCCGGGGAGCTCTCCGGTTCCAGTGCATCGGCCAGCCGGCGCAGCAGGTCGTCGTATCCCAGCACGCCGAGCCGGCGTTTGCGCAGTTCTAACTCCGTGCACACTGCGTCGACGAATCGCAGCCGCACCTCGGCTACTGTGCCGGGTTCGGGATCCTGCGGGCGCAGTTGGGCATACGGATCGGAGACCACCACCCGCGCGAGTTTGAGCGCGTCGGCGTAACTCAGTGCCACCTCGTCGCGCTGCGTCCCGAACTTCGCCAGGTACAGGTCGTCGACGACCTGGATCACCAGGTCGTCAAGGCTTTCCACCAACTCGACTCCCGCGCTGGTGTCACCGGCGATGCCCAGTGATTTCAGCACCAGATGACAGAACTGGTGGGTGGTGGCGATGGTCGCGGCATCGAAGCCCGCCAGCGCATCGCGCAAGCGGCGACGCCGCAGCTCACATTCGTCGGCGCTGCCGCTACACAGATGCGCGACAAGGTCATTGGGCTGTTGATTGCTGGTGCCGTCGAGCGCGGCCAAGGTCTCCACCAGTTGGCGACGCACCCGGTCACGCAGTTCCCGAGTGGCGGCGCGGCTGAAGGTGATCAGCAGCATCTCGTCCAGCGTGGCGTGCCCCTCGGCCAGATAGCGGGTCACCAGACCGGCGAGTGTGAACGTCTTACCGGTGCCGGCGCTGGCCTCCAGCACCGTGGTGGTGCCACGGTCCGGCAGCGGGCCCAACAGATCGAAGCGTTCCATCAGCGCCCCCGCCTCTCCGCCCGCAGCAGTGGCAGCCACAGCCGGGCCGCCAGCGCGCCCAATCGGGTGTCCTCACCGTCGATCTCCTCACCCGGACGTGGCGGGCCCGCCAGCACGTCGAACGGCGCGCGGGGGCCCCAGACCCGAACGCTCGCGGGTTCGGCGTCCTCGCCGGGATAGCGCTGGGTGGTCCACTTGCTGCTCGCATACCAGACCGGGTCGCGCCCGGTGTGGCGCTTCTCGGCCCATGCGAACGACGTCTTGATCGGCAGCGGTAGCGGTTCGCAGCGCCCGATGTCATAGAGCCACAACAGCTGCCGCAACGTCTCGACCGGGTTGGGGGGCGGCCCGAACACCCGCTGCAGCGCGCGTTCGCCGTCGCGGGCCCGGCCGATGCAGCGCGCGGTCCATTCGACGCCGGGACGCTGGGCGGCCAGCGCCACCAGCGGAATCCAGGCCTGCAACAAATGGGTGTCCCGCAGCTTGGAGTAGTTGACCGACACCGTGGTCGCATCGAACACCGGGGTGACGGTGCCGGTCAGCCGCCGCCCGCCGCCGAGATCCAGATCGATGTCGTAGGTCGCCGGAGCACCGTGGCGATGCTCGAGCGCCGCGGCCGCCAATCCCGCGACCCGGTCCCGGATCTGTTTGGCGGTGCGCCAGCCCAGTTGCCCCGGCGGCAGGCTGCCGCGCCGCCACTCGGCCGCGATGGCATTGGCGGGGTCGGTGCCCAGCAGCATGTCGTGCAGCATCCGATTGCCGACCGCCCATTCGCCCAGCGCGTCGATCTCGACGGGCATCCCGTCTTCGACCTCGTCGACCTCCCACGGCAGTGTGTAGTTCAGCGCGCTGAAAAAGCCTTTGACCGGGTCCTTGAAGAACTTCAGCAGATCGACGAGCGCAACGTCTCCCGGCGGTGGCGGCGGCAGCGGGTCGGTGATGAACTGCGGTGCGTCACGGCGGGTTCCGGCGGCGGTTCTGGCGGCCAGCGGCACGGTCGGGTCGAAGGTGAACGGCACGTCGGGGATCAGCCGGCCGGGCTCGACATTCTTGACGTCGAACGGCTGCAGCGGATGCTCCACCACAAGGTGCTCGCGTACCGGCTGCGGCGTGGTCTGATCCAGGGCATCGATCAGCTCGGCCAGCGGGACGGCGGGCGGGCGGGGGTGGCCGCTGTGTTCGTCGGCGCCGGTGTAGGTGATCACCAGCTTGTCAGTGGCGGCGGTGATCGCATCCAGCAGCAATTGCCGGTCCTCAGAACGGATGTCACGTTCCCCGGTCATCGGGCGCCGCGCCAGAACGTCGTCGCCGTCGGGCAGGTTCAGCCGGGGGAACACCCCGTCGTCCACGCCCAGCAGGCACACCACCCGGTGTGGCACCGACCGCATCGGCACCATGGTGCACACGGTCAGCGTGCCGGTGCGGAAGTTGGCCCGGGTCGGGCGCCCGGCCAGGTGCCGGGCCATCAGCACCCGCACATCGGGCAGTCGCAGTGCGGTGTCGCTGCGGGCCGCGGCGTCGTCGAGCACCTGCGCCAGCTCACGCTGCAGATGCGCGCTCTGCCAGGCATCGGTGCCGGCATCGGCCAGTTCGGCGACCCCGTCGCGCAGCGCGGTGATCCACTGCGCCAGCGGGCGCGTGCCGTCCAGCTGGTCGACCGCCGACTGCAACCGTGCGACGAACTCGGCCAGCTTTCCGGCCAGCTCCACCTGACTGCTGCCGACATCATCGAGGGGCAGCGCGGTATCGAGCCAGGCCTGCGAATCATCGGACATCGCCACCCCGGTCAGGATGCGATCCAGGCCGAAACGCCAGGTGTTGTGCACGATGTGCGACAGCCCGTAGCGCTCGCGGGTGTGCGGATCGAAACCCCAGCGGATGTTGGCGGTGCGCACCCAGGTGGTGATCTGGGCCAGATCGTTGTCGGTGAAGCCGAACCGCGCCCGCACCGGGTCGGTGTGGGCGAGGTTGAGCACGGCGGTGGCGGTGGCGCGGCTGCCGGCGATCTGTAGCAGTTCGGCGGCCACCGCCAGCAGCGGATTGGTCTGGGTGAGCGCCCGGTCGGCGAGCTGCACCCGCAACCGGTGCGCCGGGTGGGTATCACCGGCCAGCTCGCCCAGACCGAAATCGGCGACGATCAGCGGCGCATAGGTTTCGATGTCCGGGCACATGACCACGATGTCGCGGGGCTCCAGCGTCGGATCGTCGTGTAGCAGCCCCAGCAGGACTTCGCGCAGCACGTCGACCTGCCGGGCCGGGCTGTGGCAGCTGTGCACCTGCACCGAACGGTCGGATACGGCGAGGCTGCGGCCCTCGGGGCGCAGCGCGTTGGCACTCAGATCCGATTGCAGCCAACCCAAGAGCGTCTCCGGTCGCGTTGCGGCACAAAGATAGTCGTCGCTGTCGGGCGTCGCGGGCAGAGCGCGCTGCAGTTCACGCAGATCGCGGCCCAGGGTCTCCAGCAAGGGATGGTGTGCGCGGTGCCGGGTGTCGTCTTCGGTGCGCGGCACTGCACCGTGGACGTCGTCGAGTGAGCGCCACAGCGCATCGGAGGGGTGTGGCAGCCACAGGTGCAGATCGTGATGGGCGGCCAGCGCCTCCAGCAACTCGATGTCGGTGCCGGCCAAGCGGGTATGCCCGAACAACGACAGCCGGGCCGGCAGCGTCTCGGTCGGCGCCCGGCGCAGTCGCGCGACTGTATCGCGGTGCCGAAGGTGCGGGGGATCGATCCCGATGGCAGCCACCAGTGCCCGCCACAGCGGCGGTTGCCAGGTCAGGTCCTCGTGCAGGTCACCGGTCTCGCCGGCGCTCCAGTCGACCAGCAGCTGCGGTCGCTGCCGGGCATAAGAGGCGAACAAGCCGGCCAGCCGGCGCGCCACCGCATAACGCCGTCCGCGCCGCAGCTCACCTTCTCCGCTGGTGTCGCCGTGACCCAAATGCTTTGCCAGCGTGGCACACCAGGGCGCATCGAGATTCGCGTCGATCACCGCCAACAGCGGCCAGGTCATGGCATCCGGGGACCAGGGATCGTCGTCGCCGGCACCGGTGATCTCGGCGATCAGCGAGGTCGGACTGCGAAACTCCACGCCCGCACACACCCCGTCGCCGCCGGGACCGGCGCCCAACACGTGCGAGAGCCGCTGGGACAGCCAGCGCTCGACCCCGCGCGCCGGCACCAACACCAGCTCCTGGGCGAACGGGTCGGCCGGCGGCATCGCCAACAGCGCACCCAGGCCGTCGGCGAGGACGTCGGTGCGCTCGGCGCGGTGCAGGTGCAGTCCCATCGCGGCCACCATAAACCGCGTTGCCGACATCGCACCCTCGTAGGCTGGGACGGGTGAAAGCGGTCAGCTGTAGTAACGCGCAACTCAAGGTCGTCGACCTACCGACTCCGATCCCGGCCAAGGGCCAGCTCCTCATTGATGTGCTGCGGTGCGGCATCTGCGGATCGGATCTGCACGCTCGCCAGCACTGCGACGAGGTCGCCGACGTGATGGCTGTGACCGGATACGACGGCTTCATGCGCTCGGACCAGCACGTGGTGTTGGGGCATGAAGTATGCGGCGAAGTGCTCGACCACGGTCAGCGCACCCGTAAGACACCGCGCCCGGGAACCCGGGTGGTCGCCCTACCGCTGTTGCGGCGCGGCGACGCCGTCCACGCGGTCGGGCTGTCGGAATCGGCGCCGGGCGGCTACGCCGAGCAGATGCTCGTCGAGCAGTCGCTGGCGCTGCCGGTTCCCAACGGCCTGTCGACCGATGCGGCCGCCCTCACCGAGCCGATGGCGGTCGCCTGGCATGCCGTGCGGCGCGGCGAGGTGCGCAAACGTGACGTGGCGATCGTGATCGGCTGCGGACCGATCGGCCTGGCGGTGGTGTGCATGCTCAAAGCCCGCGGCGTACGCACGGTGATCGCCAGCGACTTCTCGCCCGGCCGGCGCGCGCTGGCTACCCGATGCGGCGCCGACATCGTCGTCGACCCGGCGCAGGACTCGCCCTATGCGGCGGCGGCAGGCCACGGCCACCTGGAGAAGGCACCGGATGCGTTGGGCCTGGCGGTGGGCACCGTCGAGAAGCTGTACAAAGCGCGGCTGCCCTGGTGGCATGTCTGGCGGGCCGCCGAAGCCGTCGGAGCCGCCACGCCCAAGCGCCCGGTGATCTTCGAGTGCGTCGGAGTGCCGGGCGTCATCGACAGCATCATCGCCGGGGCGCCGCTGTTCTCCCGGGTGGTCGTGGTCGGGGTCTGCATGGGAACCGACACGATCCGTCCGGCGATCGCGATCAACAAGGAGACCGATCTTCGGTTCGTCTTGGGTTACACGCCAATGGAATTCCGTGACACCCTGCACATGATCGCCGACGGCAAAGTCGACGTCTCGCCGCTGATCACCGGTACGGTCGGACTGGGCGGGGTCGCGAATGCGTTCGACGCGCTGGCTGACCCGGCTAAGCATGCCAAGGTTCTGATCGATCCCAAGAGCCCGGTGCAGGAGGTCTAGGAGTGACGGCGGATATCAAGCGCATCGCGATCAGCACCGGTGGCGGTGACGCACCGGGCCTCAACGCCGTCATCTATGCCGCCACCCTGGCCGGCCGAAGCCGGGGTTGGGACGTGGTCGGGATCCGCGACGGCTACAACGGGCTGCTGCTGGGCGAGGACTACCCCGACGGCGGGCTGATCGAGCTGACCCGAAACCGGGTGCGCGGCATCATCCACCAGGGCGGCACCATCTTGGGCAGCACCAACCGCGGCAACCCGATCGCGTACCCGGTGCAGCAGCCCGATGGCAGCTGGAGCGAACAGGACCGCACCGACGAGCTGCTCGAGCGCATCGCCCAGCACGAGATCGACGCGTTGATCACCATCGGCGGGGACGGCTCCCTGGCGATCGGCAACCACCTGCACGAGGCCGGGCTGCGGCTGGTCGGGGTGCCCAAGACCATCGACAACGATCTGGAGGGCACCGCCGCGACGTTCGGCTTTGACAGCGCCGTCGACTTCGCCTCGGAGTGCATCGATCGGTTGTTCTCCACCGCGACCTCGCACAGCCGGATCATCGTGGTGGAGGTGATGGGTCGCTACGCCGGCTGGATCGCGCTGCACGCCGGGCTGGCGTCCGGGGTGCATGCCATCTTGCTCCCGGAGATCCCGTATCGGCTTGAGCCGGTGGCCGCGCTGATCAACGAACGCGCGCAACGCGGTTCGACGTACTCAATGGTCTGTGTCGCCGAAGGCGCCAAGCCGGTGGACGGCGAACTTACGGTGGCGGGCAAGGCGGTGGGCCAGGCCGAACGCCTGGGCGGCGTCGGCGCCAAGGTTGCCGCCGCACTCGAGGCGCGCACCGGGCGCGAGTCGCGGGCCGTGGTGCTCGGGCATCTGTTGCGCGGCGGTTCGCCGACGCCGGTGGACCGGCTGCTGGGGCTGCGGTTCGGCGCGGCCGCGGTGCGGGCCCTTGACGAGGGGCACAGCGGGGTGATGGTGGCGCTCAACCCGCCGACGGTGGATCACGTGCCGTTGGCCGAAGCCACCCGCCAGCAGAAAATCGTTCCACTGGACTGTGATTCGATTCAGACTGCACGTGACTTGGGTATCAGGTTCGGCGACGAGAGGTTCCATCATGACTGAGGCGGCACGGCATCGCGGCGACTACGGCATCGACGGATCGTTTCACCGGGTACCGCTCGGCGGGCAGCTCGCCGCCCTGGTGATCGGGTGCACGGCGCTAGCGGTGTACGGCGGCATCGCCCTGGTCCGCGGTCCGCAGTGGGCCGGCGCGGCGGCTTTGGTCCTCGATGCCGGGATCCTGGCCCAGGTCGGGCTGTATTGGTACGCGACGCGGTCCGGCAAGTTCGCGGTGTGGGGCGACATTCTCGACGGGTTGCGGTTGCGCGGTGACGAAACAGTGCTGGACATGGGGTGTGGGCGAGGTGCGGTGCTGTGCGCCGCGGCCAAGCGGCTGCCTGACGGCCGAGTGATCGGAGTGGACCTGTGGCAGGCCGACCAGACCGACAATTCCGCTGAGGCCACCCTGGCCAACGCCGCACTGGAAGGCGTCGCCGACCGGATCGAGGTGCGTACCGGCGACATGACCGCGCTGCCGCTGGCCGACGCGAGTGTCGACGTGGTGGTGTCCACCCTGGCGATTCTCAACATTGGGTCCCGCGAGGGCCGCCGGCGTGCGCTGGCCGAGGCGGCCCGGGTGCTGCGCCCCGGCGGTCGGTTGGCTATCGCCGACCTGTGGGAGATCCGTAATCACGCCGCCCAACTGCGTGAAATCGGTTGGCGTGACGTGACATGGCGCAGTCTGGGCTGGCGAATGTGGTACGGCGGGCCGTGGGCGGCGACCCGGCTGGTCACCGCAACGAAACCGGGCTGAACGGCGGACTCGGTCACCGGCTGCCTCAGGCGTCACGCGTGGGCGGCGATGTGGTCTGCGCCCGGCTCTGAGCGACAAGCGGCGCTATGTCGGGCGGTGGAAGGGGCTTTGGAGGGAAAACGGGCGCCGGCGAGCCAAACATGAGCTGACATAACCGAAGTTGTCGCTCAGAGCCGGGCGCACGCCCACATCCTCCAGGGCTGTGACGGGTGGGACTGTGCGTTCCCGGACGGGGTAGCGCGCCAACTCAGTACGCGACGGTAAACCCCTGCCGCAGCACCAGATCCGCGGTCACATCCGGGCGATCCGCGAGTGGCCAGCATTCGACGACGAATGCCCCGACGTCGAAGAACGCATAGTTGACCGAAGTCTCCGGGGTGGTGCGCGAGCGGTAGACGATCGCGTCCGGGTACTCGTCGGGCTCGGGCCACCAGCGCCGCATGGCGTCGGCCAACTGTTGGCAGGTGGCCCACACCGCGTCGTGCTGGCCGGTGCTGATCTGATCGTCGACACCGAGCGCATCCAGGTTGCGTTCGGTGCGCAGATCCAGCACCCGCAGGTGTCGGGCGGCGGACAGCCGCACCAGGTGGTGGCGGGCGTGATCGCCGGGGATTATCAGCCCGGTCAGTCGGTAGCGCTCCCGGAACGCGCCGACGAGATCGGTTGCCGCGTAACGGGTGCGGAACCCACCCGACGGCGGGTCGAAGCGATATCGCGGTTGGCCGAAGCCGTCCCAAGTCCACTGGTCGGGATGCTCGGCGTCGAGGCGCCACAGCTGGGTTCCGGCGGCGATCCGCCGGCGGCGCAGTCCACTGGGCCGGGGATCGGGCAGCGGCGCCCGATAGCCGGCGGGGAGTTCAGGCACCGAGTGAGGTGAGCAGGCGACGCGCGGCCGGCGCGGTCTCGCTGTGGCGCAGCGCCTCGGCGATCGAGACACCGCCCAATTCGTCATGGGTGAGCCGCATGATGCGGTCTGCAGCCAGCGGGTCGGCGGTGAACCGGCCCAGCAGCTCCAGGACCTCTGGCAGCTCGGGGCGCAGTCGGGCGTCGTCGAATTGCCAGGCCGGGAACCAGGTCTGGTTGCCGATGGCCGCGCCGATGAGCTTGCCGCGGCTGCGCAACCGGTGCACCGCCTGCGGCGTGCCCAGCCGCAGCAGATCTTGGGCCTTCGGGGTGGGTAGCGCCCCGGCCACGAAGTCATCGACGAGGGCGGCGCGACGCTGATCGTTCAGGGCGTGGGCGGCGATGCGCTCCAAGGTGCCCTGCGGTGCCGTGGGTGCCTCCAACAGCGCGTCGAGGACAAGGGCGAACCCAGCGTCGGTGCGGGCGCGTTCGGCGACCTGGCGGGCGATCGGTGCGACGGCGGTGGGCATGCGCCCAATGCTACCCGCGACGACGCAATATTGAAACAATCGAAACAGTCAGCAGCGCGCCGATCGCGCCCAGCAGCGGCCAGACGCCCAACGCGTCGACCCGATCGGCCAACCAGGACTGCACCGCAACCGCCGCACCGACCACCGGGTCATCGGCGTCGCCCTGGGCGAAGTACAACCGGATTTCGTAGTAGCCGTAATAGCTGACGTACAAACCGGTCAGCAGCACGATCACCCCGGCGATCCGTCCCACATACGGCAGCACCCGCCGCAACGCGGAGCTGGCAGTAGAACCCGCCATAGCCACCGCCAGCGCCGCAACGCCGACGGTGATGCTCATGCCCGCGGCGTAGGCGATGAACGCCAGCACGCCGTCCAACGTCGATCCCTGCCGGAAGGTCGTGCTGATCACCGCCAGAAACGGCGCGATCGTGCAGGACAGTGACGCCACGGCGTAGCCGACGCCGTAGCCGTACATCGACCCCAGCTGTGCCGTGGGCGTGCCCCCCGCCACGGTGGGCAGCAGCAGCGGGATCTCGCGGCCGGCCAACAGCCAGACGCCCATCGCCAGCAGCGCCACGCCGATCACCACGGTGCCGAACGGTAGATACTTCTGCGCCGACGCGATCAACGGCGAGACGGCCAATCCGAAGATTCCGAACACCGTCAGGAATCCGGTCGCCATCACCATGGTCGCCGCCGCTGCCCGCGCCAGTGCGACCGGGCGTGGGGTGTCCCGACTGGCCGCGATCACCAGACCCAGATAGCCGGGGAGAAACGCGAACCCACACGGGTTCAGCGCCGCCACCAGCCCTGCTCCCAGGGCAAAACTGAGTGAGGCGGTGTCGATCACGAACCCGTCAGGGCCTGCAGCCGCCTGTTCAGCTCGGTTTCGGGCAGCGAGCCCGTCACCACCTCGACCCTTCCGTCCGGCTTGATAAAGGCGTACGCGGGCTGTCGAGTCACCCCGAACCTGGTCCACACCGCGGCGTCGGTGTCGGCCAACTCAGTGAATTCGTCGACGCCGTACCTGGTGGCGAACGCCCGCAACGCGTCCAACCGGTCCTGCGCGCCCACGCCGACGAACGTCACCTTGGGGTGCGCGGCGGCCAGTCGGGCGACCATCGGTGCATCCCGTTGACAGAGCGGACACCAGGGCGCCCAGAACCACAACACGGCCGGCCTGCCGACCAGGCTCGCACCGGAAAACGGTCGGCCGTCGAGGGTTTGGGCGGCGAAATCAAGTTGGGTGTTCTCGGCCCTGGTTTGCGATCCACAGCCGAAGATCAGGACGGCTATCGCGGCCACGGCGATCAGCAGTACGGCCGATCGGCGACGCCCCGAGGCCTTGTCATGCGGCATACCGGCGAGTATGCCACCGCATCCTGCGGAGCTAAGGTGCTGCCATGGCACGCGGACGCCTGGAGCACACCGCCGACATCGCCGCGCCGCCGGACGCCGTTGCGGCCTTTCTGGCTGACCTGGTGAACTACGAAGCCCTGCACCCGATGCTGGTGGACGTGCGGCAGATTCCCGGCGGCGCCGACGGCGTCACCCGATACCTGGCCCCGCATCGCATGCGCCTGTTCGGAATACCGATCCGGTTCACCTGCCGGGTGGAACTGCGCAAGGACGCGCCCGGCGAAATCTGCACTCACACCCTGCAGCGGCCCGGTATCGAGATGTGGTCCACCATGACGGTTCGCCCGCACGCCGCCGGCACCAGACTGCACGAACAGGTCGACATCAGTGCCCCGAGGATGTTGATGAAGACCGTGCTGCGCGACGGCGGCAGCTCACACGCCGCGATGTGGGACAACCTGCGTCGCTATTTCGAACAGTGAGCGAGGCAGGCATGCTGGAAGCCATGAACCGAAGCCAGATCACCGAGCAGATCATCGCGGCCCGCATCGCCAAGGGACTGACCTGGCAGGAGTTGGCCGACGCAATCGACAAGCCGGTCGTGTGGACCACCTCGGCGCTGCTGGGCTCACACCCCATTCCCGCCGAATTGGGCAAGGTCCTGGCGGGCCTGCTCGGGCTGGACCCGGCGGTGGTGCCGGTGCTGGCCGCGGTACCGATGCGCGGCGGGCTCACCGAACCGCCCACCGACCCGACCATCTACCGGCTCTATGAGGCGGTGGGCGTCTACGGCCCGGCGATCAAGGAACTGATTCACGAGCAGTTCGGCGACGGCATCATGAGCGCGATCAACTTCAGCATGGACATCGAGCGCAAACCGCATCCGGGCGGTGATCGGGTGGTGATTACCTTCGACGGTAAATTCCTTCCCTACGAGTGGAATTCAGCGGACTGAGCGCCAGTCGATGGCCACTCGTCGAGCGCGCGACACGCAACCGCTGACCGCTGACCTGGTGCTGTCCGGCGGGGGAGTGCGCTTCGTCGGGCTGGTCGGCGCGGTGGTCGCACTGATGGACGCCGGCTACTCGGTGCAGCGCATTTCCGGGGTGTCCGGCGGCTCGGTGGTGGGCACGATTCTGGCCGCCGCCGCCCAGGGCGACCAGCTGACCGCGGCGCAGGTCAAGGATCTGGCGCTGTCGGTACCACTGCATACCTGGCGCGACGCGGGGCCACTCCCGCTGGTGGGGCCGGTGTGGGGGTTCCTGCGCGACAGCGCCCTCTATCGCGGCGACGTCGCCCACGATTGGGTCCGCAGTGAGCTGGCGAACCTGGGGGTGCGCACCTGGGGCGATCTGGGCTACGACGCGGACAACCTGATGCCCGAGCGGCGCTACCGCGCCGTGGTCACCGTGACCGACGTGACGACCGGGCAGCTGGTTCGGCTGCCGTGGGACTACCGGCGGGTCTACGGGCTCGATCCCGACGAGCAGTCCGTCGCCGACGCGGTGCGCGCCTCGATGGCGGTGCCGTTCTTCTACCGCCCCGTGACGCTCACCAGCGCCGGCGGGCTGCGATCCACCCTGGTCGACGGTGGGGTGCTGTCGAACTTCCCGATCTACACCTTCGACCGGCTCGACGGCCGACCACCGCTGTGGCCCACCTTCGGGGTCACCGTGGTCCCGGAGATGTCCGATGGCATCGATGCCATGGTTCCGGTGTTGCGGCCGTTGCGCCTGTTCGGACAATCACTGCTGCTGGAGAACCTGATCAGCACCATGCTGGTGGGTCACGACCAGACCTACCTGAACCAGCCGTGGGTCAGCGTGCGGGCCATCAAGGTCAACTCCACCGATGTCAGCGTGCTGGACTTCGGCATCTCCCGTGACCGGCTCGAAAAGCTCTACGACAACGGCTACACCGCAGCGAGCGAGTTTCTGTCGAGCTGGGACTGGCCTGCCTACCTGCGGCGGTTCCGGGCGTCGCACTACCCAAGCAACGACACAGCCGGCACCGACTGATACCGGGTTTGTGCGACGGTTCCCGCTTCGGGCTCAGTTGCGGTGCTTGCCCAGTTCGGTGCTGGCGTCACCGAGCCGCACCGTGATGTCGGTGTTGCCGGCGGCCTCCAGCTGCTCGCGGCCGCGAAGGCGGTCCTGGATCTCGCGGGCCGCCCCGTTGATCCGCTCGATCTCGCCGCGGAACACATCCGGGCGGGTCTCTTTGCTGGCGTAGTGGAAGTAGCTGAGCAGACTGCGCAGCAGCTCCAGTTTCTGCTTCTCGCGCTTGGCCAGGTCGTGCGTCGTCATCAACTCGACCCGCCGCACCGGGGGCAGGTCTTTCCAGTCGAGGACCACCTTGTTCTCGTATCGAGGTTGCTTGCCTCGCCGCCCGAACCAGCCCTTCGGCTCGTCAGGGCTGTGGGCATAGCTGATCGTCCCGGTGAACCGTGATTCGATGCCCTCACCGAGCTCGGCCCGGTCGATCGCCGAGTCCCACACGGTTCGCCATTCCTGGTTCGGCGCCAGCAGCGTCAGTTCTTCGGGCAGTTGCAGCGCGACCACGTCCGCGTAGCCGTCCGAGGCGGTTTCGTAGCGGGCCACGGTGGGTGGCTGGTCGAAGGTGAACCGGATGTCATAGGCGGCGGTCTTGCCGAAGTTTCGCACCACCAGCTCGATGACGTGCCAGTCGGCGGCGTGCGGCTCCATGAACATCGCCACGTGCGGGCGGGTCTGCTCGGCGGCCAACCGGCGGTTGCGCTGCAGTTGACGGTTCAAATAGACCAGTGCCAGCACGGTGATACCGATGCCCAGCCATGCGGCCCAGGCCAGCCAGGCATCCGCGCCCGCGTGCGCGACGTCGTACAAGCGGTCCTCAACTGATCCCATCAGCTATCCCCTCATCCGCCCATCAGCATGCGCCACCGGTCCAGGCTTCCGGCGCTGAATACGTAGTTGGATCTCTTGACCTCGGAAAGCGCCGCGCTCGGGTCGGCCGAATACCAGTGGCCGGGGAACACCGTCGGGTCGCCCGGCAGTGCGGCCAACTGTTGCAGGCTGCGGTACATCTCGTCGGAGTCGCCGCCCGGGAAGTCGGTTCGGCCGCAGCCCTCCAGGAACAAGGTGTCGCCGGCAACCAGCCGACCGTCCAGCAGGAAGCACTGGCTGCCCGGCGTGTGGCCCGGTGTGTGCAGCAGCTCGATGTCGATGTCGCCGACGCTGACCCTGTCGCCATGATCATGCGCGGTCAGATCTGTCATCGGAATTTCGGTTACCCGCGAAACCCACTGTGCTTCATGGGTATTCACGTGTACAGGAACACTGACCCGCTCCAGTAGCTCGGCGAGCCCCTTGAGCTCGAAGCCCATCATCTTGCCGCCGACGTGATCGGGGTGGTGATGGGTGACCAGTACGCCGGACAACCGCATACCGTCGGCCTCGAGCGCGTCGAGCAGATCACCGGCGGCGTAGGCCGGGTCGACCACCACGGCGTCACCGGTCTGCCGGTCGCCGATCAGGTAGGCAAAGTTGCGCATCTGGGCGGCCATCGGGTCGCCGGCCGCGAAATCGCGTCCAGAGAGCAGCTGGCGAAAATACAGCCGGTCGGATTCGGGCACGCCCTCCAGCCTAAGCGGCGATTGCAAGCGCGGCGGAGCCGGGCGCCGCAGGTCGCCGCCATCAGGCAGTCGCGATTGCAAGCGCGGCGGAGCCGGGCGCCGCAGGTCGCCGCCATCAGGCAGTCGCGATTGCAAGCGCGGCGGAGCCGGGCGCCGCAGGTCGCCGCTATCAGGTAAGCAGGCTTTGGCCAGCGTCTGTCATCGCGGTTTGGTGACCTCGTGGCCGAGGTTGTAACCTTCTACAGGCTTACAGCACCCGCAGGGGTCGCAGTAGGTGACCGCCCCCTTAGCTCAGTCGGCAGAGCGTTTCCATGGTAAGGAAAAGGTCAACGGTTCGATTCCGTTAGGGGGCTCGGTGGACGCCAGTCGGTGCGCCGGCTAGCGCCGATCGGGGCGGTGTAGCTCAGCTGGTTAGAGCGCACGACTCATAATCGTGAGGTCGGGAGATCGAGCCTCCCCACCGCTACTGCAAGCAATTCGACATGTGAAGAAGGACAACAGACGTGGCCTCCAGTACTGATGTGCGGCCGAAGATCACCTTGGCCTGTGAGGTGTGCAAGCACCGCAACTACATCACCAAGAAGAACCGCCGTAACGACCCCGACCGGCTGGAGCTGAAGAAATTCTGCCCCAACTGCGGCAAGCACGAGTCGCACCGCGAATCTCGCTAAGTGGGTCGAGCCGTGTCGTTGGCCGACCGCCTTGCCGGGGCGCACTACCGCTATCCCGACCACTACGACGTGGAACGGGAGAAGATCCGCGAGTACGCGCGCGCGGTTAAGTCGGTGGACTCGGCCAGTCTTGACCTGCGCGCGGCAGCTGATCTCGGCTACGACGGGCTGGTGGCCTCGCTGACCTTCATCTCGGTGTTCGGGCACATGGCGATTTCGAGTTTCTTCGAACATTGCGGTGTCACCACCGACGAAGCTCAGATCGTCCAGGTCGATCAGAAGATCGAGTTCTACCGGACGATCAAGGAAGGCGACCGACTGTATTGCGACGTGTCGGTCGAATCCGTTCGCCGCGCACACGGCACCGACATCGTCGTGACCCAACAGGTGGTCACCAACCACGCCGGTGAAATTGTGCAGAAGACATATACGACGCTGGCGGGCCGCGCCGGCGAGGGAGACAAGGGTTTCACCGATGGCGTTGCGTGAGTTCAGTTCGGTCAAGGTCGGCGATCAGCTGCCGGAGCGGGTCATCCCGTTGTCGCGGCAGGACCTGGTCAACTACGCCGGTGTGTCCGGCGACCTCAACCCGATCCACTGGGACGACGAGATCGCCCAGCAGGTCGGTCTGGACACCGCGATCGCCCACGGCATGCTGACCATGGGGCTGGGCGGCGCTTATGTCACATCCTGGGTGGGTGACCCGGGCGCGGTGACCGAGTACAACGTGCGCTTCACCTCGGTGGTGCCGGTGCCCAACGACGGCAAGGGCGCCGAGATCACTTTCAGTGGCCGGGTGAAGTCTGTCGACCCCGAATCGAAGATGGTGACCATTGCGCTTACCGCGACTACAGGTGGCAAGAAGATCTTCGGGCGGGCGGTCGCCTCGGCCAAGCTGGCCTAGGGAGGCGCAGCATGGCGATCAAAACTGATATCCGGGGCATGATCTGGCGCTACCCCGAGTCGTTCGTGGTTGGCCGCGAAAAGATCCGCGAGTTCGCCCGGTCCATCAAGGCTGAGGACCCCGCCTGTTTCGACGAGGCGGAGGCGGCCAAGCTGGGCTACGACTCGCTGCTGGCGCCGCTGACCTTCGTGGCGATTCTGGCGAAGCTGGTGCAATCCGACTTCTTCCGCCACGTCGACACCGGATACACCACCATGCAGATGGTCCAGGTCGACCAGGGGTTCACCTACCTCAAGCCGATCAAGGCCGGCGACACGCTTTACGCCCGGATGGAAATCTCCTCGGTCAATGAGCGTTTCGGTGCTGACATCGTGACGACCCGCAACATCTTGACCAACCAGGATGGCGACGTAGTGCTCGAGGCGTTCACGACGATGATGGGTCACGACGGCGACGATTCGGTCAACCTCCGGTGGGACGCCGAATCCGGTCAGGTCGTCCGAACAGCCTGATTAGTAACTGGCCGTAGCGGCGAGGTACACTCGGACTTCGGGGTTTTCCCAGCATTAGCGCGCTTTCCGTGATGCGAACGGGGGGCGCGCGAATTGTGTGAGCCGGAGACGGTGAACAGGTGAAGCTTCCGAACCCGCAGGTTGGTACGCCAACCGCGAAGGGGCGTAGCTCAACTGGCAGAGCAGCGGTCTCCAAAACCGCAGGTTGCAGGTTCAAGTCCTGTCGCCCCTGCTGACGTGCCATGGTGGACACTGGACACCATGCGCGGTACGGCAATGAGGTAAGCGCGAACAACGAAGGAGCATGCGGTGACCGACGAGCTCGACCGTCCCGACGCCGCAGCCGACGGCGATAGCGATGCCGAATCCGGCAGCAGCAGTCGCACGGCCGTGGTGAGCAGGCAGGTCGGCGACCCACTGCGGCCCACCGGCAAGCGTTCGCGGCGTCGTGATGCCGGTGACGGCGCCGACGACGTGGAGTCCACGGCTACCGAGTTGGACGCAGCAGACGCCGCGGACGCCGAGAAGGCCACGAAGAAGGCGAAGAAGAAAGCGGAAGGGCCCTCGCGCAACCCGCTGGTCTTCGTATTGAACTTCCTCAAGCAGGTCGTCGGCGAACTTCGCAAGGTGATCTGGCCGAACCGCAAGCAGATGGTCACCTACACCGCAGTGGTGCTGGCGTTCCTGGTCTTCATGGTGGCATTGGTCGCCGGGGCAGACTACGGATGGGCCCGGCTGGTGCTGCTGGTGTTCGGCGAGTGAAGTTATAGGAAGGACTGACAACCGTGACTACCTTCGACGGCGATACGCCTGCGGGCGAGCCGGTCGACGTGGCGGAGACCACCGAGGTTCCCGCTGAGGACTCCGCGGTGGAGGCCACCGAGTCCGCCGAGGCCGCTGACGCGGCTGACGCCACCGAGTCCGCCGAAGCCGCTGACGCGGCTGAGTCCGACGAGGCCGAGGTCGCCGAGGCGGCCCAGGACGAGCCGGATGAGGAACTCGACCCCGCGGTGGCGCTGAAAGCCGAGCTGCGCGCCAAGCCGGGCGACTGGTACGTCATCCACTCCTACGCCGGCTACGAGAACAAGGTGAAAGCCAACCTCGAGACCCGCGTGCAGAACCTCGACGTCGGCGACTACATCTTCCAGGTGGAAGTGCCCACCGAAGAGGTCACCGAAATCAAGAACGGCCAGCGCAAGCAGGTCAATCGCAAGGTGCTGCCGGGCTACATCCTGGTTCGGATGGACCTGACCGACGACTCCTGGTCCGCGGTGCGCAACACCCCGGGCGTCACCGGGTTCGTCGGCGCCACTTCACGGCCGACTTCGCTGCCGCTGGACGACGTGGTCAAGTTCCTGCTGCCGCAAGGTGCGGCGAAGAAGCAAGCCCGGGGCGGAGCGGGTTCAGTGAGCACCGCCGCAAGCGAGGGCGGTCTGGAGCGGCCAGTCATCGAGGTCGACTACGAGGTCGGCGAGTCGGTCACCGTCATGGACGGCCCGTTCGCCACGCTGCCCGCATCGATCAGCGAGGTCAACGCCGAACAGCAGAAGCTCAAGGTGCTGGTGTCCATCTTCGGTCGCGAGACACCAGTGGAACTGGGCTTCACCCAGGTCTCCAAGATTTAGTACGTAGGAAAGGAAACACCCCCTCATGGCCCCGAAGAAGAAGGTCGCCGGGCTGATCAAGCTTCAGATCAAGGCCGGCGAGGCCAACCCCGCGCCGCCGGTCGGACCCGCGCTTGGTCAGCACGGCGTGAACATCATGGAGTTCTGCAAGGCGTACAACGCCGCGACGGAAAGCCAACGCGGCAACGTCATCCCCGTGGAGATCACCGTCTACGAGGACCGCAGCTTTACCTTTGCGCTCAAGACCCCGCCCGCGGCGCGGATGTTGCTCAAGGCCGCCGGTATCGCCAAGGGCTCGGCCGAGCCGCACAAGACCAAGGTCGCCAAGGTGACCTGGGACCAGGTGCGCGAGATCGCCGAGACCAAGAAGGCCGACCTCAACGCCAACGACATCGAGGCCGGCGCCAAGATCATCGCCGGTACCGCCCGCTCCATGGGCATCACCGTCGAGTAGTAGCAGTACCTCGTGGGAGGGCCAGCTTCGGCCCGACTTTCACCACGACCCAACCACCTGAGATTGGATAACCCATGAGCAAGACCAGCAAGGCCTACCGCGCCGCCGCCGAGAAGGTGGACCGCGACAACCTCTACACCCCGCTGCAGGCGGCCAAACTCGCCAAGGAGACGTCCTCGACCAAGCAGGACGCCACCGTCGAGGTGGCCATCCGGCTCGGTGTCGACCCGCGCAAGGCCGACCAGATGGTCCGCGGCACCGTCAACCTGCCGCACGGCACCGGTAAGACCCCCGGGGTGGCGGTGTTCGCGGTCGGTGAGAAGGCCGAGCAGGCCATCGCCGCCGGCGCCGACGTGGTCGGCAGCGACGACCTGATCGAGAAGATCCAGGGCGGATTCCTCGACTTCGACGCCGCGATCGCCACCCCGGACCAGATGGCCAAGGTGGGCCGCATCGCCCGTGTACTGGGCCCGCGTGGCCTGATGCCCAACCCGAAGACCGGCACCGTCACCCCTGATGTGGCCAAGGCCATCACCGACATCAAGGGCGGCAAGATCAACTTCCGCGTCGACAAGCAGGCCAACCTGCACTTCGTCATCGGCAAGGCGTCGTTCGAAGAGGCCAAGCTCGCGGAGAACTACGGCGCCGCCCTCGACGAGGTGCTGCGGCTCAAGCCGTCGTCGTCCAAGGGCCGTTACCTCAAGAAGGTCACCATTTCGACGACGACCGGCCCCGGCATTCCGGTGGACCCGGCTGTCACCCGCAACTTCGCGGCTGAATAGGACGCACCGAAAAGCCCCCGCACGCGGCGCGCGTGACGGGGGCTTTTTGAGTTGGCTGTGACTGTGGGTCAGACGGCTTGCTTGGCGTAGCTGACCAGGCTCACGTCCAGCGCTTCGTCGGTGAAGTAGTACTCGCAGCCGCGCAGGTACTTCATGTAGCGCTCGTAGACCTCTTCGGACTGGATCGCAACGGCGTCGGCGTGGTGGGCCTCCAGTGCGTCGCCCCAGATCCTTAGCGTCTTGATGTAATGCGGCCGTAGCGAAAGCGCCTCGGGCACAGTGAAACCGGCCTTCTCGCCGTGCTCCACCATCATGTTTGTGGTGGGCAGCCGGCCGCCCGGGAAGATCTCGGTCAGGATGAACTTGATGAACCGCGCGGTCTCGAACGTCAGCTTCTTGCCGCGTGCGTTGAGCTCATAGGGGTGGAAGCTCACGCTGCTCTGGATCGTCATCCGGCCGTCAGCAGGCATGATGTCATAGCAGTTCTTGAAGAAGTTGTCGTAGTTCTCGAAACCGAAGTGCTCGAACGCCTCGATCGAGACGATCCGGTCTACCGGTTCGTCGAACTGTTCCCAGCCCTGCAGCAGGACCCGCCGTGACCGGTCGGTGTCGATGGCGTCCAGCAGGCTCTGCGAGTAGGCGTGCTGATTCTTCGACAGGGTCAGCCCGATGACGTTGACGTCGTACTTCTCGACGGCGCGCTTCATGGTCGCACCCCAGCCGCAACCGATGTCCAGCAGCGTCATCCCGGGCCGCAGGTCCAGCTTGTCCAGATTCAGGTCGAGCTTGGCGATTTGGGCTTCTTCCAATGTCGCGTCCGCCGGCTCGAAGTACGCACAGCTGTACATCCGGGTTGGGTCCTGGAACAACGCGAAGAAGTCATCGGACAGGTCGTAGTGGGCCTGAATGTTCTCGAATTTCGGACGCATGTCTGCGGCCCGGGCCGATTTGTCCACCATCTGTGACTGATTGCCTTCCTGATGAAACCCGCTAAGACTGGACGTGATAACCGCCTTGTCGTCCGAGCCGGTCAACTGTTGCAGCTTAGCGGGTCGAGGGTGAATCGGTTGACGTGAAACGTAGCCAAGCCGGAACCCACGGCAGGCCGATCCGCACTATTTCTGCAGCGTGTACTGGTGGACGCTGGTGTTTCCATCGCGGAACAGTCGCACGCAGCCGTTGAGGTACTTGTCGAAACGGTCGTAGGCCTCCTGGCCCTGCACCTCGATCGCCCGCTCCTTGTTGGCCGCCAACATCGCCGCCCAGTCTTCCAGGGTGCGTGCGTAGTGCGGCCCGATCTCGTCGTCCCGGGTCACGGTGAAACCTGCGTCGGCGGCGTACTTGCGGGGCAACCAGGCCGACGGAAGCTGCCCGCCGGGGAAGATCTCCTTCATGATGAACAGCGTGAACTTGGCCAGCTCGATCGTCATCGGAATGCCCTTGGCCTGCGCCTCGTCCTGCCCGCTGATCGCGGTGATGGTGTGCAGCAGCATCCGACCATCGTCGGGCAGCGCGTTGTAGGTGATGTCGAAGAAGTCCGCCCAGCGGTCGCGGCCGAAGTGCTCGAACGCGCCGATCGACACGATTCGGTCTACCTTGTCGGTGAACTCTTCCCAGCCCTGCAGTCGCACCTCAACGTTGCGGTTGGTGTCCACCTTGGACAGCTTGTCGATGGCGTACTGGCGCTGCTCGCCACTGAGGGTGAGCCCAATGACGTTGACGTCGTACTTCTCCAGCGCGTGCTGCATGCAGGCCCCCCAACCGCAGCCGACGTCCAGCAGTGTCATGCCGGGTTCCAGACCCAGCTTGCCCAGCGCCAAGTCGAACTTGGCGATCTGCGCCTGGTCGCAGGTGGTGTCCTTGTTCGGGTAGAACCCGCAGGTGTAGCCCATTGTCGGACCTAGGAACAGCTCGTAGAACTCGTTCGAGATGTCGTAGATCGACTGCAGTTCCTCGTACTTCGGTTCCAGCTTGGGCATGGCTCGGTTTACTCGCGATCTTGTCTGAATTAAGGGGAGGGTGTGCACAGACTACCGTTGCTCAGCTGTTCCGAGCACTTCGGTGTGGCGTTGTCTGCCGAGCGGCCACCGGGCGAGATTACCTCGCGGCAGCAAACGTCGTGGTCAGCTCGCTGATCACGGGGTCCCACAACTCTTCGGGCAGGTCGTGGCCCATGCCCTCGAACAGCACCAGCCGGGCGCGATCGATGGCGTCGGCAACCGCCCGTCCACCCGAGGGGCGCATCAGCTTGTCGGCCAGGCCGTGGATGACCACGGTCGGCGCGGTGATCAGCCGGTCATAGGCGGCCAGACTGCCGCTAGCCATGATGGCCCCGAACTGCCGGGCGATACCCCAGGGGTAGTAGCTGCGTTCGTAGGCCTCGACGATGTTGGCCCGCAGCTGGTCTTCCGGCGCCGGGTAGCGCGGACTGCCGATAATCCGGCTGGCCCGCACCGCGTTATCGATGATCACGTCGCGCGGAGAGTCCGGTGACGGCCCGGTCAGCAGCGCCATCAGTGCGCGCGGGGCGGGCGGGGGCAGGAAACGCCGGTTGTTGCTGGAGAAGATGACGGCCAGTGAACGGGTCCGGGGCGCGAACCGTGCAGCGAAGACCTGCGCGATCATGCCGCCCATCGAAGCGCCGACCACGTGCGCCTGCTCGATGCCCAGGTGATCCAGCAGGGCGGCGGCGTCGTCGGCCATGTCCTCCAGGGTGTAGACGGCCGGGCTGGGCTTGCCCAGCCAGAACCGCGCCATCCGAGGGACCAACGCGCCACGGGCATGTTCGCGACCCAGCTTGCTGGACAGGCCGACGTCGCGGTTGTCGTAGCGGATCACCCGCAGGCCCTGGGCGACCAGCTTCTCGCAGAACCCGGTGCGCCACAGCAGCAGCTGGGCGCCCAGTCCCATCACCAGCAGCACTGGTGGATCCCCGGGGTTTCCCAGATCTTCGTAGAAGATCTCCAGGTCCCCCGAGCGGGCGGTACCGCTGCGCATCTCCACCACCGTCATACTCCCGGGTCGTCGTCGTTGTCTTTGTGCTCGCGGCTGACGTCGACCATGAAGTTGGCGAAGTAACCAGTCAGCTGTGGGTCGGACATCATCTGCCAGCGCGGCGCCAGCAGTTTCATGTAGCGCTCCACGTAGAGGAACTGCTTGCCGATGAGCACCAGCTCGCGCGGCAGCTTGACGTCGTAGGCATCGGCCAGCGCTCCGAGCTGCTTGCCGATGTCGGCGTAGGACATGTCGCCCAGCGACTTCATCGTCAGCGGGGTCGCGAACGCTTCCAGGTCCTTGGCGGCCTGACCCTCGGGTTTGACGGTGCCCACCGCACCCATCAGCACCACGATCTTGCCGGCCGCGGCGTGGTCCTTCTTGACCAGCAGCGCGTAGACCAGCTCACGCAGCAGCCACCGGGTGCGCGGGTCGATTCGGCCCATGATCCCGAAGTCCAGGAACACCACCCGGCCCTCGCCGTCCACCAGCAGATTGCCGGCGTGCAGGTCGCCGTGGAACAACCCGTGCCGCAGCCCGCCCTCGAAGGTGGAGAACAGCAGCGCCTTGACCAGCTCCACGCCGTCGAAACCGGCTTTGCGGATGGCTGGGGCGTCGTCGATGCGAATGCCCGCCACGCGCTCCATCGTCAGCACCCGCTCGCCGGTGAAGTCCCAGTGCACGTCGGGCACCTTGATGTTCTTGCCGAGGGGCGAGGCGTGCAGGTGCGACACCCAGGTCTGCATCGATTGGCCCTCGATGCGGAAATCCAGCTCCTCGGCCAGGTTGTCGGCGAAGTCGGCGACCACATCACCGGCCGACAGTCGCCGGCCCAGCTTGGCCAGTTCCACGAGCTGCGCGAAGCGTTTGAGGAGCTGCAGGACGGCCGCGACCCGCCGGCGGATGCCCGGCCGCTGAATCTTGACCACGACCACCTCGCCGCTGTGCAGGGTGGCGAAATGCACCTGAGCGATCGAGGCCGACGCGATCGGGGTCTCGTCGAACTTCGCGAACAGCTCCTGAGGTTCGGCGCCCAGTTCTTCGACAAATAGGGCATGTACCTCGGCCGGGTCGGCCGGCGGGACGGAGTCGAGCAGGCCGCGGAACTCGCGGGACAGCGGTTCGCCGAATGCGCCGGGGCTCGAGGCGATGATCTGGCCGAACTTGACGTAGGTGGGGCCCAGGTCGGCGAAGGTCTGGGGCAGCTCGCGGATCACCTTCTGCTGGATCGGACCCGGCCCAAGTAACCGGGTGAAGACCCGGGTGACGGCGCGGGTGAGCTGCCAGCCCGTAGCGCCGATGCGCGCCGCCTCAACCGGCAACGGCACCCGGTCCAGCTGGGCCACCTGGCGGGGCGGGGTCGCACTCATTGCTGCAGTCTGCCAAATCACCGGCGGAAGTTCTCCGTCAGCGCACCGTCCTAGGCTTCGGCGCCCGGTTGCCAGGGGGCAAGTCCGGGCATGGTCAGCACCCAGCCCATCGGCGCGGCGGAGGGGCCGTGGGCCGAGCACACCATGGCGGAACTGGTCTTGCACGGCCGGTCGCCGAAAGGCTCCGCTCGGCGGGCGTGCATCCGTAGGTTTGTGCCATGCGGATCCTCGACGTCGAATCGACCGAGAAGTTCGTCGGGCCGGCTGACGCACCTACGCAGCTGGTCCGGGTCGACTACCGCGACGCCGACGTGGCGACCCCGCTGCGTATCGACGGCGAGGGACTGCCCGGGGCAGCCGTAGCCGAGCCCGGAAGCGGTGTCATCGAGGTGCCGGTGACCGTCGCCAACCCGGTACCGGGCCAGCAGCGGGCCGCCCAGGTCAACGGCAGTCGTTTCACGTTCACCGTGGCCGAGCCCGGCTGGACGATGTTCATGATCGGCCACTTCCACTACGACCCGGTGTGGTGGAACACCCAGGCCAACTACACCAGCGTGTGGACCGAGAACCCGCTCGGCGCGTGCCGGCAGACCAACGGCTTCGATCTGGTGCGCGGTCACCTGGACTGGGCCCGGGACAACCCCGAGTACAAGTTCGTGCTGGCCGAAGTCGACTACCTCAAGCCGTACTGGGACACCCACCCGCAGGACCGTGCCGAGCTCCGCCGACTGATCGCGCAAGGCCGGGTCGAGGTGATGGGCGGCACCTACAACGAGCCGTCGACCAACCTCACCGACGCCGAGACCACGATCCGCAACCTGGTGGCCGGGATGGGCTTTCAGCGCGACATCATGGGCAATCCGGCTGGGCCCTCTACGGCCTGGCAGCTCGACGTGTTCGGCCACGACCCGCAGTTCCCCGGGTTGGTCGCCGACGCCGGACTGTCCTCCAGCGCCTGGGCGCGCGGGCCGTTTCACCAGTGGGGTCCGATGGCCGATCGGGGCGATCCGCGCCGGATGCAGTTCCCCAGTGAGTTCGAATGGATCGCGCCGTCCGGGCGCGGCCTGCTGACCCATTACATGCCGGCGCACTACGCGGCCGGCTGGTGGATGGATGCCTGTGCGACGTTGGCCGCCGCCGAGGACGACGTCTACCGGTTGTTCACCGAGATGAAGAACGTCGCCGCCACCCGCAACGTGCTGCTGCCGGTGGGCACCGACTTCACCCCGCCGAACCGCTGGATCACCAAGATCCACCGGGACTGGAATGCCCGCTACACCTGGCCGAAGTTCGTCTGCGCCGTGCCGAGCGAGTTCTTCGCCGCGGTGCGCGCCGAACTGGAGCAGCGCGGCGCGGACCCGTCCCCGCAGACCCGCGACATGAATCCGATCTACACCGGCTGCCACGTCTCCTACATCGACACCAAGCAGGCCAACCGGGCCGCCGAACAGGCAATCCTGGGCGCGGAGCGCTTCGCGGTGTTCGCCGCGGCGTTGACCGGGGTGGACTACCCCGAGGCGGCACTGGCCAAGGCCTGGGCGCAACTGTCCTACGGCGCCCACCACGACGCCATCACCGGCTCGGAGGCCGACCAGGTCTACCTGGACCTGCTGACCGGCTGGCGCGACGCCTGGCAGCTGGGCGCCGACGCCCGCGACAACGCCCTGGCGGTGCTGTCGAGCCTGGTCCGAAGCCACGACGGTGGTGAAAACACCGTGGTGTGGAACCCGGTGGCGCGGGACCGCACCGACATCGTCACCGTGCACCTGCCGGCGCCGCTGTCGGCCGGGGTGTGCGTTCTGGCCCCCGACGGCACCGAACTGCCCACCCATGTCGAACACGGCGGCAGCACCGTCAGCTGGCTGGCCCGCGATGTGCCGTCGCTGGGCTGGCAGGCCTACCGACTCACACCCAGCCCGGACGCCCACGGCTGGCAACCGGTGGCCGGCACCCAGATCGGCAACGAGCACCACCGGCTGACCGCGGACCCGGACCGCGGCGGCGGCATCACCTCGTGGCGCCGTCAAGGACGCGAAATGATCATCGAGGGAGGCCTGGGCAACCAGCTCGCGGTCTACGACGAATACCCCAAGCACCCGCAGTCCGGTGAGGGGCCGTGGCACCTGGTGCCCAGCGGCAACCTGTTCACCTCCGCGGTCGCCCGCGACGTGACGGTGCAGGCCTACCGCGGGCCGCTGGGGGAGCGGTTGGTGGTGTCCGGGCGGATCCGGGGCGTGCTGACCTATACCCAGACCCTGACGCTGTGGCACGGCGTGGACCGGGTGGACTGCTCCACCACCATCGACGAGTTCACCGGCGCCGACCACCTACTGCGGCTGCGCTGGCCCTGTCCGGTGCCCGGCGCACTGCCGGTCGCCGAGGTGGCCGACGCCGTCATCGGCCGCGGCTTCGGCCTGCTGCACGAGCCCAGCGGACGCGCGGTGGACACCGCGCAGCACCCGCGGACCCTCGATACCCCCGCCAATCGCTGGTTCGGGCTGTCGGCAACCGCGCGGATCAGCGTCGGTGACGGCAGCCGGGCGGTCTCGGTGGCCGAGGTAATCACCGCTGGCTCGCCGGCACGAGAGTTGATGGTCGCGCTGGTGCGTGCCGGGGTCACCGCCACCTGCTCGGACGCCGACGGACCGCGCTACGGCAACCTCGACGTCGACTCCAACCTGCCCGACACCCGCATCGCGCTGGGCGGACCGGACCGCAACGCCTTCACCCGGGCCGTGCTGGACGCCGCCGATCCGGCCTACACCGCCGAGCTGCAGGACCAGCTCGATCGGCACGGCCGGGCCCGGGTGTGGGTGCCGGCGGCGAAACCCCTCACCGAGGTCTGGGTGCCCGGCGCGGACCTCACCAGCCCGCGCGCCCTGCCGGTGCTGGTGATCGCCGGCCGCGACGACGACACCTTGGTGGCCGCGATCGCTCGGGTGAGCGACGATCTGGCCCACGCCGTGATCGCGGTGGACCAGGACGTCGCCGCGGAGATGGAGCCCTTCGAGGCGCGCACGGTCGCACTGATCAACCGCGGGGTGCCCAGTTTCGCGGTGGATTCCGCGGGCACGTTGCACACCGCTCTACTGCGATCGTGCAGCAGCTGGCCGTCGGCGGCCTGGGAAGACGACCCGCGCCGCACCGCTCCCGACGGCAGCGCGTTTCAGTTGCAGCACTGGACGCACACCTTCGACTACGCGCTGGTGGCCGGCGACGGCGACTGGCGCCGGGCGGCGATCCCCGAGCGCAGCGCGGACTTCGCCGACCCGCTGCAGGCCGTGGCGGTGACCAGAGGTGAGGGTCGGCTCCCGGCGAGCGGCTCGCTGCTGCGCCTCGACCCCGCCGATGGGGTGGGTCTGGGGGCGCTCAAGGCGGCGGGCAACCCGATGGCGTGCGGCAGCGCGCAGCCCGTCGACCCGAGCACCGTCACGCTGCGCTTGGTCGAGACCCGGGGCGCCGCCGCCGCTGTCACGCTGCGCAGCGACCTGGGCCCGGTGACCGTGTTGGGCCGGGCGGACCTGCTGGAACAGCCCCGCGAACATCCGGCCCCCTCCCTGTTGCACGGCTACGAGATCGCCACCGTCACCGCCCGCCTCAACGTTGAAAGCCTGGGCAGCGGTGGTGCTTTGGCGCCCGAATCCGAGGCAGCCCAACCGCTCTACGCCCGCTACTGGCTGCACAACCGCGGCCCGGCGCCACTGGGCGGCCTGCCGGTGACCCCGGCTCTGCATCCGCACCGGGTCGACGCGGATGCGGGCGCGTTGCTGGAACTGGATCTGACCGTGGCCAGTGACTGCGTCGACGCGGCCCTGTCCGGCACGATGACGTGGCGGTGCCCGGCGGGCTGGGCGGTCACGCCGACCGAACAACCGGTGCGATTGGCAGCCGGAGACCACGTGCACATCCCGGTGCGGGTGACGGTCCCCGCCGACGCCGACCCGGGGCTCTATCCGCTGCGCGCTCGACTCGACCCGTCGGGTGACGTGCCGCGGGCCTGGCGTCAGCCGGTCGAAGACGTGGCGGTGGTGCGCGTCGGCGATCCGGGTTCCGACCGGCTGCTGTACGTGGACGACCCGTCGGAGATCGAGGTCACCGCCGGACGTTCTGCGCGGCTGACCGTCGTGGTCGGCACCGACGCACACGCCGACCTGGCGATCGAGGCACACCTGATCAGCCCCTGGGGCACCTGGGAATGGGCCGGGCCACCGGCACTGGGTGCGGTGGTGCCGGCTCGTGACCAGGTGGAGCTGAGCTTCGACATCGCTCCCCCGGTGTGGGCGACGCCGGGCACCTGGTGGGCACTGGTCCGGGTCGGCGGCGCGGGCACGCAGGCCTATTCGACCGCGGTGCGCATGGCAGTGCTGGCGCCCGTCACCGTGGGTGTCGACTGATGGCCACCATCCTCGCACTGGATGTCGGAGGCACCAAGATCGCCGCCGGCCTGGCCGACCCCGACGGATCACTGACCTACACCGTCACCCTGCCCACCCGGGCTGATCAGGGCACCGAGGCAGTGTGGGCGGTGGTGACCGAGCTGATCGAGAACGCCCTGGAGCGGGCCGGCGGGCGGGCCGACGCCGTGGGCATCGGCTCGGCCGGACCCATCGACGTCAACGCCGGAACCGTCAGCCCGGTCAACATTGCGGGCTGGCGCGGTTTCGCACTGCGTGACCGGGTGGCCGCCGCGGTGCCCGGGGTACCGGTCCGATTGGGCGGCGACGGCGTCTGCATGGCGCTCGGCGAATACCGGCACGGCGCCGGGCGCGGCACCCGATCCATGCTGGGCATGGTGGTCTCGACCGGGGTGGGCGGTGGTCTGGTGCTCGACGGCGCACCGTTGCACGGCCGTACCGGCAATGCGGGCCACGTAGGACACGTCGTCGTCGATCCCAACGGGGAGCTGTGCCGCTGCGGTGGCCGCGGCTGTGTGGAGACCATCTCCTCCGGCCCGTCGATGGTGCGCTGGGCGCTGGCCAACGGGTGGACACCGGAAGCTTCCCTGGCAGACGCCAAGGCGCTCGCCGCGGCCGCCGAAGCCGGTGACCCCGTGGCGCTGCGGGCTTTTCGGCGCGGCACCGACGCGCTGGCGGTGATGATCACCTCGGTGGCCGCGGTGTGCGACCTGGATCTGGTGGTGATCGGTGGGGGAGTCGCCAAGTCCGGTGCCTTGTTGTTCGACCCGCTGCGGACCGCGCTGGCGCAGCGTGCCGGGTTGGACTTCCTGGTCGGCCTGCAGGCGGTGCCCGCCGAACTCGGCGGCGACGCCGGGTTGGTGGGGGCGGCCGTGCTGGCCACCCTGGCGTGACTGCGTCTAAGGGGCCTGGGTTGTCGCGTGGCTGGGGAGAGAGCAGATCGCGTCCAGACCGAAGACCCGGTTCAATCGGCCGAACGCCAGCCAGGCTCCCAGGGACATCGTCAGTTCCACGGCTTCACGCTGGTCGTAGTGAGCGGTGAAGCGGGTCCAGAACTCGTCGTCCAAGCCGTGATGGTCGAGTACGTAGCGTTCCCTGTTCTAGGGTGCAGCGTCACCGAGACAGGTGCACCCGACCCCACTCGCACAGCTGGGCCAGCACCGGGGCCAGCGTCCGCCCGTACTTCGAGATCGAATAGTGCACACAGGGCGGCACGGTGCCGGCGTCGTGGCGCTCGATGATCCCGTCAGCGACGAGTTCGTGCAGATGACGGATGAGCATTCGTTCGGTGATGCCCGGGATGCTGCGACGTAGCTCGGCGGTGCGCATCGGCCCGTCGGCCAGGCGCCACAGGATGGTGCCCTTCCAGCGGCCGTTGATGACCGACAGTGCGGCGTCGATCGGGCAGTCGCTGACGATTGTTTTTGATGCCGCCACCAGCACTCCTTATGCTGACTAATTTGTCAGTACCTTGTTTTTTGTCAGCATAGCCATCACAGTCGACTGTTGTGAAGCAGATTGTGGAGATACTTGCGCTGCTGGTGGTCGGTGCCTTGGTGGGTTCGGAGTTCTCGGTGGCGGCGTTCTTTCGCCCAATCCTGGGGCGGCTGCCCGACGACGCCTTCTGGGCCGCCCGCGGCGACAGTGCCGGGCTGCTGGGGAAGGTGATGCCGTTCTGGTACCTGGCCTCGTTCGCGCTGCTGGCCGCGGTCGGGGTCGTCGCCGACTCGCAACGTTGGCTCATCGGTGTGGGCGCAGGCCTGATGGTGGCCGTGGTGGTGCTGTCGGTGGTGGTGCTGGTGCCGATCAATAACAAGATCGCGGCGTGGCGCACCACCGACGACGTGTCCCGAGCGCTCGCGGCGCGCTGGGATCGGCTGCACTGGTTGCGAGTCGTCTTGTTGGCGGTGACCTACCTGCTGCTCGTGATCGGCGTAGTGAATGCCTAGCTGTCGCCCGGCCGATGGCCCCGTTTTGGCTGATCGGCCCTCGTCACGCTATGGTGTGTGACGATCCACCACAGACCGTCGGTCACCGAGCAATCGGTTGAAGGTCCGGGAACATCCCGGCGGCCCACGCAGGAGGACGAGGCACCGGCCCCGCCGGCACACATTGTGACGCCCCGACCGCATCCCTGCGTCGGGGCGTTCGTTATTTCCCGGGTGGGTCACTCCAGACACGTACGAGACAAGTTCAAGCGACACCGAGGAGGTATGCATGGCGCGGGCTGACAAGACCGCCGCCGTCGCGGACATCGTCGAGCAGTTCAACGACTCGACCGCCACCGTGATCACCGAGTACCGCGGTCTGACGGTGGCAAACCTGGCGGAGCTGCGGCGTTCGCTCAGCGGCTCGGCCACCTACACGGTGGCGAAGAACACGCTGGTCAAGCTGGCGGCGGCCGAGGCCGGAGTCGAAGGGCTCGACGAGCTTTTCGCGGGCCCGACGGCCATCGCGTTCGTTCAGGGCGAGCCGGTGGACGCCGCCAAGGCGATCAAGAAGTTCGCCAAGGACCACAAGGCGCTGGTCATCAAGGGCGGCTACATGGACGGTCGCGCGCTGACCGTCGCCGAGGTGGAGCGCATCGCCGACCTGGAGTCGCGCGAGGTGCTGCTGGCCAAGATGGCTGGTGCCATGAAGGCCAACCTGTCCAAGGCCGCCGGCCTGTTCGCCGCCCCGGCTTCGCAGATGGCCCGCCTGGCAGCCGCACTGCAGGAGAAGAAGCCTGCGGCGGAAGCCGCCCCGGCAGCGCCTGCTGCCGAGGCCCCGGCCGAGACGGAAGCTCCGGCAGAGACCGCCGAGGCTCCGGACGAAGCCGCCGAGTAACTAGGCACAACCCCAACCCAAACTTCCGTAACCGGAATCAGAAAGGACCGAAATCATGGCCAAAATTTCCACCGAAGAGCTGCTCGACGTCTTCAAAGAGATGACCCTGCTGGAGCTGTCGGAGTTCGTGAAGCAGTTCGAGGAGACCTTCGACGTCACCGCTGCGGCTCCGGTCGCCGTGGCCGCCGTTGGTGCCGCCCCCGCCGCCGCTGAGGCCGGCGAGGAGCAGTCCGAGTTCGACGTCATCCTGGAGTCGGCTGGCGAGAAGAAGATCGGCGTCATCAAGGTCGTCCGCGAGGTCGTGTCCGGCCTGGGCCTCAAGGAAGCCAAGGACCTGGTCGACAGCGCTCCCAAGCCGCTGCTGGAGAAGGTCGCCAAGGAGGCTGCCGAGGACGCCAAGGCCAAGCTCGAGGCGGCTGGCGCCACCGTCACCGTCAAGTAGTTCGTTCTACGGTCGAAGCCCGCGGCGACCCCCGGCGGCCCGGGGGCGGGTCTTTTTGTGCCCGGTCTCTGCGCGCCCGGCCCGCGCGGCCGCCATGGCCAGCGATTGTGCCGCCCGCTCCGGGGTGTCGCCCAGGGCAACCAGCAGGCTGATCGTCATCGGGCTCAACACCTGGACTGCCGCGGACAGCCCGCCATTCACGTCGCCGAAGAAGCCGGCCAGCTCCAGCATCATGAAGCCGTGCATCACCGTCCAGAACTGCGCGGCGGCCGCCAGCACGGCGGTGTCGCCTTGAGCCACTGTGAGCCGGCCCGCTTGTATCGATCGGTGTACACCCCGAACCAGGTGCGCGAAGCTGGGCACCTCGACGTCGATCTGGGCGGTACCGAGTGTGAGCATGTTGTGGACCGGCGCATTGATGCCGTGCGCGCTCGTGCTGCCGAACATCAGCCGGTAGAGGTGCGGCCGTTCGATCGCGAAATTGCGGTAGACGATCCCGGTGGCCAGTAAATCGGCGACTGGATCGTCGGTGGCGGGGATCGTCAGCGCCACATTGAACTGGCGCAGACCCTCCTCGGCGATCGCCGCGATCAGCTGCGGCATTCCGCCGAAGTGGGTGTAGACCGCCATCGTCGAAGTCCCAGCGGTGCCGGCGACTCGACGGGTCTGCAGCGCGTCGGGTCCGTGCTCGTCGAGCAGCCCGAGGGCCGCGGCCAGCAGGTCCTCGCGTACGGGCCGCTCGGGCTGCGAAGTCACGGTTGCCATCGTTTCACAGTCCGTGTACAGCCTCTATAAGGTTGATATAACAGCGTTATATTTTGCGTCGGTGGCCACCGTGCACCTGCCGCAACGGGTTCCGATTGGCTTCCATGGCAACTGGACACCCACCGACTGAGGCGGACCGCCGATGAGGGTCGCACCTGTGCGCTACAGTGGCCCAAGCCACAAGCCAGGCGTGGCACGAACAGACGTTGCGGAAGGACCTCACTAATGGGTGTCGCCATCGAGGTACAGGGGCTTACCAAGTCCTTCGGATCGGCCCGGATTTGGGAAGACGTCTCCATGACGATTCCCGAGGGAGAGGTCAGCGTTCTGCTGGGGCCCTCCGGTACCGGCAAGTCCGTGTTCTTGAAGTCGCTGATCGGCCTCTTGCGCCCCGAGCGCGGTTCGATCGTCATCGACGGCACCGACATCCTGCAGTGTTCGGCCAAGGAGCTCTACGAGATCCGCACGCTGTTCGGCGTGCTGTTCCAGGACGGCGCGCTGTTTGGGTCGATGAACATCTACGACAACACCGCCTTCCCGCTGCGTGAGCACACCAAGAAGTCCGAGAGCCAAATCCGTGACATCGTCATGGAGAAGCTCGAGATGGTCGGTATGCCCAACGACGGCTACAAGTTCCCGGGCGAGATCTCCGGTGGTATGCGCAAGCGTGCCGGCCTGGCCCGCGCTCTGGTTCTCGATCCGAAGATCATCCTCTGTGACGAGCCGGACTCCGGTCTGGACCCGGTCCGCACCGCGTACCTGAGCCAGCTGTTGATCGACATCAACGCCCAGATCGACGCCACCATCCTCATCGTCACGCACAACATCAACATCGCGCGCACGGTGCCGGACAACATCGGGATGCTGTTCCGCAAGGAGCTGGTGATGTTCGGTCCCCGCGAGGTACTGCTGACGTCCGAGGAGCCGGTGGTACGCCAGTTCCTCAACGGGCGGCGTATCGGTCCGATCGGCATGTCCGAGGAGAAGGACCAGGCGACCGCGGCGGCCGAGGAGGCCATGATCGCCGCCGGCCAGAGCGATGGCGGCGTCGAAGAGATCGAGGGCGTGCCGCCCCAGCTCAGCGCGACTCCCGGCTTGCCGGAGCGCAAGGGCGTGGCACGCCGCAGGGCTCGGGTGCGCGAGATCCTGCACACCTTGCCGCCCAACGCTCAGGCGGCCATCCGGGACGAGCTCGAGGGCACCCACAGGTACGCCGTGCACGAGTTCCCGGCGGACGAAGAGGCTCCCACCGCGTCGATCCCGACCCCGCCTGGCTGAGACTTTGCCGTCCCTGCCGGTCCTGCGCCGTGTCAGCTCTTGACGGACGGACCTAAACGGTCCAATCTGGTCACCAGCACACGTGCGGAGAGGCCGGCGGAGGTCAGCCAGCACCGATAGGGCCTCGGGGCATCGCAGTTGAGGATTGCGTCAGCCTGCGCTATTGTTGGACGTTGCGCTGGCTTCCTCTTGCCCATCCCTTACTCGCACCCGAACACCGCTGTACCAGCCTGAGTCACGTTTTTTGGCTCGTTTTGGCTTCTTACCTCGTGGTTTGGCTGTGCGTGAGACCGGACAGATGGTTTGCCGGCCGAACCAAACGGTCGAATATTCGCAGCGAACGGGGTCCGGTGAGAGCCGGGATCCGCTGGCCGCATTAGGTGCTGGAAGGATGCATCTTGGCAGTCTCCCGCCAGAGCAAAAAGAACGCTTCAGGTACTACCACCCAGAATTCTCCCAATAGTTCCGTGCCCGGGGCCCCGAACCGGGTCTCCTTCGCCAAGCTGCGTGAACCTCTCGAGGTTCCGGGTCTGCTCGACGTGCAGACCGACTCGTTCCAGTGGCTGATCGGGGCGTCGGAGTGGCGCGAGAAGATGGCCCAGCAGACCGGTTCTGCCCCCAAGGGTGGCCTCGAAGAGGTTCTCGAAGAGCTGTCCCCGATTGAGGACTTCTCCGGCTCGATGTCGCTGTCGTTCTCCGACCCGCGGTTCGACGAGGTCAAGGCCCCGGTCGACGAGTGCCGCGACAAGGACATGACGTACGCGGCCCCGTTGTTCGTCACCGCGGAGTTCATCAACAACAACACCGGCGAGATCAAGAGCCAGACGGTGTTCATGGGTGACTTCCCGATGATGACCGAGAAGGGCAC
>CAXYUC010000007.1:0-49263 GCA_964292075.1 uncultured Mycolicibacter sp. | reverse complement strand
GGAGCGGATCGTGCGCCATATCCGGCAGGTGGAGACGGATTTCACCGACGCGGTGGCCGAGCGGCTGCGGGCCACCGTGTCGCACGAACCAGCTGACCCGCTGCGGGTCGCCGTGACGGCCCGCTGCATCGCGGCCGCCGTGTTCGCCGCGATGGAGGTCTGGATGCTGGGTGCCGACCGCTCGCTGGCCGAGCTGGCCCGGATGTGCCGTGCCGCACTGGACTCGCTGGGCAATCTCTAGTTACGTCAATATTGACAAAACTATCCAGGCGTGCCAGCGTTCCTCCGAAAGCGGGAAGGGGCGGATGGATGACCGACTACGACGCGATCGTCATAGGCGCCGGACACAACGGCCTGGCCGCGGCGCTCATCCTGCAGCGCGCCGGACTGCGCACGTTGTGCCTGGAAGCCGGGCGCTACGCCGGCGGGATGGCCTCCACGGTGGAGCTGTTCGACGGCTATCGGTTCGAGATCGCCGGCTCGGTGCAGTTCCCGACGTCGGCCGCCGTCAGCGCGGAGCTGGGCCTCGACGGCCTGGAGAGTATCGACCTCGAGGTCATGTCGGTGGCGATGCGTGGCGTCGGTGATGACCCGCTGATCCAGTACACCGACCCGATGAAGCTGTTCGCCCACCTCAGTGAGGTGCACGGCGCCGAGGCGGTCAACGGCATGGCCGGGTTGCTGGCCTGGAGCCAGGCGCCCACCCGGGCGTTGGGCCGCTTCGAGGCGGGCCGGGCGCCGAAGTCGCTCGACGAGATGTATGCCTGCGCCACCAACGAATTCGAGCGATCAGCCATCGACGACATGCTGTTCGGTTCGGTCACCGACGTACTGGATCGTTACCTGCCCGACCGGGAGAAGCATGCGGCGCTGCGCGGCTCCTTCACCGTGCTGGCCGTCAACACCCTCTACCGCGGACCCGCCACTCCCGGCAGTGCCGCGGCGCTGGCGTACGGCCTGGGCGTGCCCGACGAGAACACCGTGCTGATGAAGAAGCTGCGCGGCGGGATCGGTGCGCTCACCGGGCATCTGCGCGACACGTTCACCAGCTTGGGCGGGCAGCTGCGGCTGCGCACCGCGGTCTCGGAGATCCTGGTCGCCGACGGGCGGGTTGCCGGAGTGCGCACCGAAACCGGCGGTTCAGCGAGGCTCGCCGGAGGCGAGGTGAAGCTGGGACCGCCGCATGACTCCGGCGAAACGCTGAGTGCACCGGTGGTGGTGTCGGCGATCGCCCCCGACGTCACCGTCACCGAACTGCTCGACGCGGCTTCGGTCCCCGACGACGTCCGCGCCCGCTACGCCCGCACCGACCATCGCGGCAGCTATCTGCAGATGCATTTCGCACTGGAAGAGGCGCCGGTGTTCACCGCGCCCTACCAGGCACTCAATGACCCCGCTATGCAGGCGTCCGTGGGTATCTTCTGTACTCCTGAGGAGGTGCAGCAGCAGTGGGAGGATGCGCGCCGCGGCATCGTCCCGGCCGATCCGACCGTGGTGCTGCAGATCCCGTCGCTGCACGATCCGGAGCTGGCTCCACCGGGCAAGCACGCCGCCTCGGCGTTCGCGCTGTGGTTCCCCATCGAGGGGGACGGCAACTACGGCGAGATGAAGGTCGAGATGGGGCAGCGGGTGATCGACAAGATCACCAGGCTGGCACCGAATTTCGAGCGCAGCATTACCCGGCACACCACCTTCACCCCGCGTCATATGGGCACCATGTTCGGTGCGCCCGGCGGCGACTACTGCCACGGCTTGCTCAACCCCGATCAGATCGGCCCCAACCGGCCTGGGCCGCGGGGCTTTCTCGGCCAGCCGTTACCGGTGGCCGGGCTGTATCTGGGAAGCGCGGGTTGTCACGGCGGGCCCGGCATCACGTTCATCCCCGGCTACAACGCCGCCCAACAGGTGTTGGCCGACCGCTGAGCGACGCCGAGCGTGTAACCAGCGCGAAAAATCCCACTGAAATTCGCGCTGAGCGCACGTTGGGCGAGTTAGCCCGTTATGGGGTCCGCCTGGTATCCCTTCTGGTCCGGACGGGATCAGCCCGCCAGCAGCTCGTCGAGCAGTGCGCGGAACGAATCCGGGTCCGCCGGGGTGAATGCCGGGTGCGGCCACGGGTCGCCGTGCAGATCCAGGGTGATCAGGGTGGACCGCGTCGGCCGCTTGATGTCCAGTGGAAGCCAGCGCCGCAGATCCGAGCTGCCCCAGATCCGGAATCGGTGGGTCAGCATGCCCAGCGGCTCAGCGCGGTAGCCGCGGATCGCCGACAGCGGGATCACCTTCGCCGTGCCGGAGGGGAAGTGATAGCGGCGCAACGTGATCGCCTGGCGATCCAGAAGCACGAGGCCATCATCGTAGGAGCCGTAGGATTCGTCGTTCACAGTTTCTCGCAGCGCAATTCGTGGCCCTTGGCCGTCAGGCAGCGACCGGACTTCAGATCCCATTCCCAGCCGTGCTGATTGCAGGTCAGGGTGTCTCCGTCGACCACTCCGAACTTCGACAGGTCGGCCTTCATGTGCGGGCAGCGCCGCTGAATCTGCCAGTCGCCCAAAGTGATAGTCGCAGAGTCGTCGTGACTCTCACCGAACCAGCCCTCGGCGTAGACGATCCTGTCCTCGGTGAGGCACTTGAAGAAGGTGTACAGGTACTCGTTGTAACCGCCGACCCGCCAGGCCCTGAACCGGGTGGACAAGAAGATGGTGTTGACCCAGTCCGGTTCGCCGTCACGGAGCACGGTCCGCACCAGCTCGGGCGGAATGCCGAAGCCGTAACGGAACTTCTCGCCGGGAATCGGCTCGCGCACCATGCGTTTGGGGAAGTCCAGCACCACGGTCTCGGTGTGACCCGGACCGTCCAGCACCAGCTCCACCGGATAGCCGATACCATCGCAGATCTCGTTGCTGCGGGCCATGATCGGTTCGAACAATGCGCGCAGCGGCTCGAGCATCGCCGGCCCGGCCGCTGGTGCCCAGGACGCCTTCTCGGCGGCCAACACCGGCGCCATCCGTTCGGCGTAGGCGGCGATGTAGTCCGCCTTGCCGGTGGTGAAGATGGCCTCGACGTCGGCGTCCTCCAGCGGGTGGGTCAGAGAATCCAGTTGCGCCCCGGTGAAACTCGCGGTGCTCCCGGGAATCATCAGCAGCCCACCGTCGTGGCCGTTGCGGCGCAGCTGATCCAAGAACACCATCTCGTCGGGGAAGATGTTGGCCGGATCGCCGTGATCGTCGTTGAGGTAACGCAGCTCGGAATCCAGGAAACATGGCGGACCCGCGGACGGCACCACCCAGGTCGCCCCGACGTGGGCGACGTACTGACGGGCGCGGTCCATCTGCCGCTGGCGCTTCTGGGTGCCGAACGCCTCCTTGGCCCGGGCCGGCATGTCGTAGACCATCGGGTACCAGATCGCCCCGGAGTACTGCAGCAGGTGCACGTCGATGGTGTCGAAGGCTTGGAGCACGTCCAGGTCGATCGGGCGGGAGTCGTTCATGTTGAACACCGTCGTCACACCGTCGGAGACCACCAGCCCGGAGTCGCCGATCGGGCCGTCGGCCGGGGCGCGCAGCGCGATGATCATCACGTCCAGATCGCCCTTGGGGCCGGACACGGTGTGCCGCTGCGAATCGGCGGTCTCGAAGAACCGGTGAAAGCCCAGCTCTTCGAGCTCGCGGCGCAGGTCGGGCACCGGATAGTCGGGCAGCAGCACCACCGCGTCCTTATTGACGTGCGCCGCCAGGTGCCGCGGGTCGAAGTGATCGTGGTGCAGGTGCGAGATGTAGAGGTAGTCGCAGTCGCCGAGGGCATCCCAGTCCAGCGACGAGTTGTCCGGGAACGGGAACCACGACCCGAAGTAGGCCGGATTCACCCACGGGTCGCACAGGATGCTGCCTGCGGCGGTCTCGATCCGGAAGCCGGCGTGCCCGACGCTGGTGACCTGCACGTGTATCTTCTCCCGACGCTCCAGAATGCCCTTGTGAGTTTACCGGCGGCGCAACAGGCGCTATCGCCTAGGCTGGACGGCTGTGGAGCCTTGGTACGGGAGTGTCGCTGTTGCTGCGCGTACGTTGTGGCGTTATGAGGGCTTGAAGATCACCATCGCCGGGGCGGAGAACCTGCCCGTCCACGGGGGAGCGGTGATCGCGATCAACCACACTGGCTACTTCGATTTTCTCTTCGCCGCACTGCCTGCCTATCGGATGAAGCCGCGCCGGTGGGTGCGATTCATGGCGAAGAAGGAGACCTTCGATCACCGGGCGACTGGGCCGATCATGCGCGGCTGCCACCACATCCCGGTGGACCGGGGCAACGGCGCGGCATCGTTCGAGGCCGCCGTCGACTACCTCAAGGCCGGCGAACTGGTCGGGGTCTACCCGGAGGCGACGATCAGCCGTAGCTTCGAGCTCAAGGAGTTCAAGAGCGGCGCGGCACGGATGGCGATCGAGGCGCAGGTGCCGATCATCCCGCACATTGTGTGGGGCGCTCAGCGGATCTGGACCAAAGACCACCCGAAGCGACTGGGCCGCACCAAGGTGCCGATCTCGGTGACGATCGGGGAGCCGATACCGCCCACGCTGCCGGTCGAAGACCTGCGCGCGCTGCTGCAGACCCGGATGCAGCACCTGCTGGAGCAGGCGCAGGACGCCTATCCCCAACACCCCGCCGGCGCGTTCTGGGTGCCCCAACGCCTGGGCGGTAGCGCCCCCACCCCGGCCGAGGCGCTCCAGCTCGACGCCGCCGAAGCTGCCCGCAAAGCCGAGGAACGGGCCGCCGGCCAAAAGCAGCCGCCGAGCCCGACGGGCGCTGCGGAATAGAGCTGGCATGCAGCCGGTCTTTCGGGCCTTGGAGCTCACGGCGCTCAGCGCGGTGAAGATCGCTGGCGCAACGATCGACTACCGCGGCCTGGAACACATCCCGGCCGACGGCGGTGCGGTGATCGCGACCGGTTACGTGGATTTCCTGCCGGCCGGGCTGGCGGCGTACCACCGCGGACGCCGGATGCGGTTCATGATCAAGGCCGAAATGCAGCAGGTACGCGTGGTGAATTATCTGATCCGCCACACCGGCACCATCCCGGTGGACCGCGGGGCCGGGGCCGGCGCCTACCGACACGCGGTGACCGCGCTGCGCTCCGGCGAGGTGGTGGGCGTCTACCCCGAGGCCACCATCAGCCGCAGCTTCGAACTCAAGGAATTCAAATCCGGGGCGGCCCGGATGGCGCTGGAGGCGCAGGTGCCGATCGTCCCGCTGATCGTCTGGGGCGCCCACCGGCTGTGGACCAAGGGCCACCCGAGGGCGCGGTTGGTTCGCAGCAAGATTCCGATCACCGTCCTGGCGGGGGAACCGCTGGCCCCGTCCGGTGACGCCGTGGCGCTCAGCGCCCGCTTGCGGGAGCGCATGGCACCGCTGCTGGCCCAGGTGCAGCAGGACTACCCGCACCCCGCGGGCCAGTTCTGGGTGCCCCGACGACTCGGCGGCGGCGCGCCCACCCCCGACGAGGCTAGGGTTGCCGAAGAGCAGGAGCTGGCGGAACGGATGCGCAAGCGCGCGGGCGACCGCCGGGGCGGCCCAGCAAAAACGGAGCGCACGGAGCAGTAGAGCATGGCAGAACCCTTCTTCCGGGCGCTGGAGATCGTGGTCCCGCGGCTGGCGAACGCCAACGGGCCGCACGTGACCATCGACGGCCTGGAGAACATTCCCGAGCACGGCGGGGCGGTGCTCACTCTCAACCACACCAGTTACCTGGACTGGTATCCGGCCTCGCTCGCGGCCTTGCGGCGGCACCGCCGGCTGCGGTTCATGATCAAGTCCGAGATGACCGAGGTCCCGGTGGTCAACTACGTGATCAAGCACATCAAGTTGATTCCGGTCGACCGTTCCGCCGGGGCCGGCGCCTACGACGAGGCGCTGCAGCGGCTGCGGCAAGGCGAGCTGGTCGGTCTGAATCCGGAGGCCACCATCAGCCGCAGCTTCGAGCTGCGGGAGTTCAAAACGGGGGCTGCCCGGATGGCCCATAGCGCGGGCGTTCCACTCATCCCGGTCATCGTCTGGGGAATCCACCGGATCTGGACCAAGGACCACCCGAAGAATTTGTGGCGCAACCATATTCCGGTATTGGCGAAGATCGGTGAGCCGATGACCGCCTCCGCTGACGCAGCGGCTACCACCGCTGAATTGAGGAACACGATGGCGGCGATGCTCGACGAGGTGCAGCTGGCCTACCCGCATCCAGCGGGGGCGCACTGGGTGCCGCGTCGGCTGGGCGGCAGCGCACCCACCATGGCCGAAGCCTTGCAGATGCGCGCAGCCGAGCTGGCCGAGCGTGATCGCCAACGTATCGAGCAGGCCCACCGCGGACGGCGGCGCCGGACACCGGCCGGACGGAGTTCGCGTTGATGCAGCCCCATAGCGGACCTCCCGCGCTGATCGCCAGCGACGTCGACGGCACCCTGCTCGACGACACCGAGAACATCACCGCGCGGACGCGCGCCGCGGTGCACGCCGCCGTGGACTCCGGTGCCCGCTTCGTGCTGGCGACCGGACGCCCACCGCGGTGGATCGCGCCGGTGGTCGACGCGCTCGGATTCGCCCCGATGGCGGTGTGCGCCAACGGGGCGGTGATCTACGACCCCGCCACCGATCGGGTGGTGTCGGCACGCACGCTCTCGGCCGACAGTCTGGTCAAGCTGGCCGAAGTCGCCAGCCGCGCCATCCCAGGGGTTGGCCTGGCCGTCGAGCGCATCGGCGAAAGCGCGCACGACGCGGCCACCCCGCAGTTCGTCAGCTCACCGGGCTACGAACACGCCTGGCTCAACCCGGACAACACCGAGGTGTCTCTCGAGGACCTGCTGTCGCAGCCGGCGATCAAGCTGCTGATCCGCAAGGCGGGGATGTCCAGCGCCGACATGGCGACGCGGCTGCAGACCCACATCGGAACGGCCGCCGAGCTCACCTACTCCACCAACAACGGACTGATCGAGGTGGTGCCGGCGGGCATCACCAAGGCCAGCGGCATTGAGGAGCTGATCGCGCCGCTGGGCATCGGTGTCGAGCAGGTGGTGGCGTTCGGGGATATGCCCAACGACCTGCCGATGCTGGTGCGTGCGGGACACGGCGTGGCAATGGGCAACGCGCATCCCGACGTGCTGGCGGCGGCCGCCGAGATCACCACACCCAACACCGACGACGGCCTGGCCCGGGTGCTGGAACGGATCTATCTGCGTTGATTCTGCGCTGGTGGCGGACTCTTCTCGCACAACTCCGCCCTTGCCGCAGAGCCAACGGAGCTAACCGATGGCGAACGGATCGATCACCCGCGAGAAGCGCTCGAGCTGCACCGGCGGCCCCTCCGGTGGTGGCGGGGGCAGCACTTCGGCATTGCCGTCGACGACCCGGATGACCGTCGCACTGGCCCGGTTGTAGTTCAGGGTGCCGTGCTGGAAGTTCTGGCCCACCCACTCCGGTTCGGCGAGCTCGGCGCTGGTCGGCAGGCCGAGCACCCCCCGCTCGTAACCCAGCGACGCCCAGGCGTCGTAGATGGCTCCGGTGATCGGCTGCGCGCCGGTCTCGGGCGACCAGTACACCGCGCCGTGCTCGAAGGTGGCGTACTTGGTGGAACCCTCGCCGATCGCCTCCGGTGACGTGGGGGCGCCGAGCATGCCCTCCATACCGCCCACTTCCAGCCAGCGGGTGTGGATGGCGCCGCCCTCCATTACCCGGGCGAGGTCTTCCGGCCCGGGCGGCGCGTCGAACCGGGCGGCGATCTCCCTGATCTCGTTGAGTGCGAGGTAGCCCTGCTCGCCGGGGCACTCGGTCGCGTCGAGGTCGCGGTGGCCGACGATCGAGGGCAGCGTCAGCGACGCACCGCGCGGAAAGTGGGTGAAAGAGCCGCCGGCGGAGGTCAACTGCGCGATGCCGCGCGGATCGGTGCGGTCCAGACCCAGCCGCCAGCCCAACAACCGCCCGACCGTCTCGAGTTGAAGCGGCGGGGGAGGCGCGTCGTCGAAGGTGCCGATCATCGACACGCCCCAGGTGTTGCTGTTGAACCCGCCCGCGTGGCTGCCCATGATGCCCCGGGCGATGCCACCGGCCCGGCCCTCGAAAACTTGGCCGTACTTGTCCACCAGCGCGTTGTAGCCGATGTCGCACCAGCCCAGCGTGCGGGTGTGATACGCGTAAATCGCCCGGATGATCTCCGCAGAGTCTTCGGGGGCGTAATCGTTGGAGCCGGCGGTGTGGTGCACCACGGCCGCGTGAACCGGGCCGCTCTCCACGGGTTTGCCGCACCGGCCGTAGGCACCCGCGCCCCAGTGGCTGCGCGGGATGATGTTGGGGGGCTGGCCCGGGGCAAGCACCGCCCTCGGCGGTTGCCACTGCGCGTCGACCGGGGCCTTCGGCGGCGTGATCAGCACCGCGGAGACATTCTGGGCGAAGGGTTGCGCGGCGGTGGCCGGCACGTAACCGAGCTCGGGCCCCAGCACGGGCCTCTTGGGGGCCGGCTCCGGCTTGGCGTGGCCCTTCGTCGGGGCCTGCCCCTTGGACTTGGGTTTGGCCTGAGCGTTCGGATCAGTCCGGGTCACCGCGATCTGTACCGCCGTGGTCCGGCCGACGAACACCGGCTCGGTCCCGTCCGGGCCGGGAGCCGGCGCATCGGCAGGCCGGGGGCCCGGTGTCTCCTGCTTGGTCTCGTGCGCGGTCGCATACCAGGGTCCCCAGGACCCGTCGGCGCGCTTGGCGCGGATCCGTGCCGACGTGCCGGTCAGGTCGGCGCCGGTGAGCGCGACCATGGTGAACGGTTCGTCCTGGGTGATCTCGCGGACGGTGACGCCCGGCTCCAGATTTGGCAGCGGCTGCTGGTTCAGCTTGGTCGCGGCAGCGCTGGGGGGTGTCGCCGAGGCATCCACCGACTTGAAGCCCGACCCGGAGTTCAACGCCCACGGCAGGATCAGCACTGTCGCGAAAGACGCGGTCAGCTTGATCGTCGGCGGGGGACGACGACGGGTTGGCACGTGCTGATGTTACGTATGTGTCATGTGTTGTTGGTGATGCGACACGCCTCCACCGGGGAAGGCGGTGCCTGCCCAGTGTTAACGGCACCGCAGAGTCTCCGGCGCCCGCCGAATGGGGGCTGACTCTGCGGTGCCGTTGGGCGGAACAGCTCCGCTGTTGTGTCTTGCTACGGCAGCGCCGGGGCCGGGGCGGCAACTGCCGGTCCGGCGCCCTGCGCGGCTTGTGCGATGGACGGGATCACCACACCCTTGAGCAGGTCGATGGCCTGGCCGGCGCCCAGCTGGTTGGCAGCGCTCATCAGGTCGCTGACGAGCCCGCCCTTCTCCTCCGGCATGCCCAGGGACGGGTCGCCGAGGATCGGGTAGGTGCCGTCCAGGCCGGGGTCCAGGCCCACCGGGGAGGTGAGCGGCAGACCGTCGGACCCAAGCAGGCCGGTGTCCGGGCTGGTCAATCCGGGGCTGGTCAACGGGCTGGTCAACCCGGGACTGGTCAGGCCGGGGCTGGTCAATCCCGGGTTGGTCAGCGAGGAATCGGTCAGCGGCGGCGTGGTCAGGCCGGGTGTGGTCAGGCCGGGTGTGGTCAGGCCGGATGTGGTGGACACTCCGGGCGTGCCCAGCGGCGGCGTCGACAGCGACGGCGTGGTCAGCGACGGGTCGGTGAGCCCCGGCGTGCCCAGTCCGGGCGAGGTGAGGCCCGGCGTGGTCCCCAGCGACGGGTCGGTGAGGCCCGGTGTGCCCAGGCCCGGCGAGGTCAGGCCGGGGTACATCCCGGTCGAAGCCCCCGGGAACATCCCGGTCGAGGCGCCTCCGCCGCCGAAGCCCGGCACCGGCGGGAGGTTCACCCCGAACTGGGACAGGCCCTGGGTCAGGGCGGTGATCAGCTCACTGGGCAGGTCCGCCACGGACGACGCCGCGACGAAGTCGTGGTGCTGAGGGGCGCTGTTGTGGGCGGCCAGCTCGGATATTGCGACAACTGCGAACGGACTCGCGACCGCCAGGGCGGCGACTGCGCTCATGGTTGTCGAGAGCCTGCGTCGACGTCGGTTCGGCACGGAAGTCTCCTCAATATGTTTTGCCGTCGAGCCCCGCACTTTCTCGGGGCCGTCGTGGCGCTTACTGCACTTGCATCTGTCCTACGTGACCGACGGTACGCGTGTGACTCGTGTGAAAAGAGTGACGAGATCGAATCGTGAGGAAACTGCGATCAACCCTTCCCCGGAGTCCGGCGGCGGCCTCGAGGCCCCCAGATAGCCGAGCTGCTCCGAATCGGCGGGCGATAGTCAAGGTGCAAGCGGGGGCGGCGGGGCGCCGACGATGCGGGCGGGCGCTGGTCGGCTACCCTTGGCGCCGATGACCGCTCGTTTTGACCTCTTTGTCGTGGGTTCCGGATTTTTCGGCCTGACCATCGCCGAGCGCGTAGCCACGCAGCTCGGCAAGCGCGTTCTCGTCGTCGAGAAGCGCCCGCACATCGGCGGCAACGCCTATTCCGAAGCGGAGCCGCAGACCGGCATCGAGGTCCACAAGTACGGCGCGCACCTGTTCCATACCTCTAATAAGAGGGTCTGGGACTACGTGCGTCAGTTCACCGACTTCACCGGGTACCAGCACCGGGTGTTCGCCATGCACGACGGTCAGGCCTACCAGTTCCCGATGGGCCTGGGCCTGGTGTCGCAGTTCTTCGGCCGCTATTTCACCCCCGACGAAGCCCGGGCGCTGATCGCCGAACAGGCCGCCGAGATCGAGACCGGCGACGCGCAGAACCTCGAAGAGAAGGCGATCAGCCTGATCGGCCGCCCGCTGTATGAGGCGTTCGTCAAGGACTACACCGCCAAGCAGTGGCAGACCGACCCCAAGGAACTCCCGGCCGCCAACATCACCCGGCTGCCGGTGCGCTACACCTTCGACAACCGCTACTTCAACGACACCTACGAGGGTCTGCCGGTCGACGGCTACACCGCGTGGCTGAAGAACATGGCGGCCGACGAGCGCATCGAGGTCCGGCTCGACACCGACTGGTTCGACGTCCGCGAGGAACTCCGGGCGGCCAGCCCCGACGCGCCGGTGATCTACACCGGACCGCTGGACCGCTACTTCGACTACACCGAAGGCAAACTCGGCTGGCGCACCCTGGACTTCGAGCTCGAGGTCCTGGACACCGGAGACTTCCAGGGCACGCCGGTAATGAACTACAACGACGGCGACGTGCCGTTCACCCGCATCCACGAGTTCCGGCACTTTCACCCCGAACGCGACTACCCGGCCGACAAGACAGTGATCATGCGGGAGTACTCGCGTTTCGCCGACGACGCCGACGAGCCCTACTACCCGATCAACACCGAGGCCGACCGGGCGGTGCTGACGTCCTACCGGGCGCGCGCCAAGGCCGAAATGGACTCGGCGAAGGTGCTTTTCGGCGGACGGCTGGGCACCTACCAATACCTGGACATGCACATGGCGATCGCCAGTGCCTTGAACATGTACGACAACGTCCTGGCGCCGCATCTGTCCGACGGGGTGCCGCTGGGGGAGGGCAGTAAGGCATGACCGACAGTTCGCGCGCGGTGAGCCGGCTTTCGCGGATCATCCTGCCTCGCCAAGGCGAGCCGCTGGATGTGCGCAAGCTCTACATCGAGGAATCCGAGACCAACAGCCGACGGGCGCACCCGCTCACCCGCACCAGCCTGGAGATCGGCGAGGAATCCGAAGTCTCCTTCGCGACGTACTTCAATGCCTTCCCGGCGTCCTACTGGCGGCGCTGGTCGATCGTCGAATCGGTGGTGTTGCAGCTGGAACTGACCGGGGCGGGGCGAGTTGACGTCTACCGCTCCAAAGCGACCGGTGCGCGTATCGCGGTGGACGGCAAGCCTTTCGGGTCTGTCGAAAACAGTGACACCCCGACGGTGGTGGAATTCGAGGTTGGCCTGCAGCCATTCGAGGACGGTGGCTGGATCTGGTTCGACATCACCACCGACACCGCGGTCACGCTGGACCGCGGCGGCTGGGACGCCCCCCTCGAGGCCCCCAGCCGGGCCGACATCGCCCTCGGCATCCCCACCTTCAACCCGGCCAACGACTGCGTCAACGCGCTGCTCGCACTGACCTCCGACCCGGACGTCGACGAGGTGATCAGCGCGGTCATCGTGCCCGACCAAGGCACCCGCAAGGTTCGCGACCACCCCGGCTTCGCCGCGGCGGGCGCCGCGCTGGGGGACCGGCTCTCGGTGCACGGCCCGCCCCACCTCCGCGGGGCCGGGGGGGACAGCCCGGTGATGGACGAAGCGCGGGAGGACACCGGCTGCGGACAGATCCTGTTCATGGACGACGACATCCGCATCGAGCCGGACTCGGTCCTGCGGGCGCTGGCCCTGAACCGATTCGCCAAGACGCCCACCCTGATCGGCGGGCACATGCTCAACCTGCAGGAGCCCTCGCACCTGCACATCATGGGTGAGGTCGTCGACGCGGGCGTCTTCATGTGGACCAACGCCCCGCACACCGAGTACGACCACAACTTCGCCACCGACTCGCTGGCCGACTCCCCGGACCTGCACCGGCGCATCGACGTCGACTTCAACGGCTGGTGGATGTGCATGATCCCGCGCGCCGTGGCCGAGGAGATTGGCCAGCCCATCCCGTCGTTCATCAAGTGGGACGACGTCGAGTATGGGATCCGCGCCGGCGAGCACGGCTATCCGACCGTCACCCTGCCCGGGGCGGCGATCTGGCACATGGCCTGGAGCGACAAGGATGACGCGATCGACTGGCAGGCCTATTTCCACCTGCGCAACCGGTTGATGGTGGCGGCCCTGCACTGGGACGGCAACATCTCCGGGCTGATCCGCAGCCACCTCAAGGCCACCCTGAAACACCTTGCCTGCCTGGAGTACTCGACGGTTGCCGTGCAGAACAAGGCGCTGGACGACTTCATGGCCGGCCCCGAGCACATCTTCTCGATCCTGGAGTCGGCCCTGCCGGACATCCACGCGCTGCGCAAGACCTATCCCGATGCGGTGGTGCTACCGGCGGCCAGTGAGCTGCCCGCCCCCTCGCAGCGTCGCAAGCCGATGCGGCCCCCGGTGCAGCCGCTGTCCATCGGCTATCGGCTGGCTCGCGGCATCCTGCACAACCTGCGGGCCACCGAGTCGGAGCACCATCGGCGCCCGCAGCTCAACGTGCCCACCCAGGACGCACGCTGGTTCCTGCTGTGCACCCAGGACGGTGTCACCGTCACCACCGCCGACGGGCGCGGTGTGGTCTACCGCCAACGTGACCGGGAGAAGATGCTTTCGCTGCTGCGCGAATCGCTGCGCCGCCAGTACCAGCTGGCGCGCCGGTTCGACGCCCTGCGCCGGACCTACCGCCGGGCGTTGCCCACGCTGGCGAGCAAGCAGCAGTGGGAGACGGTGCTGCTTCCCGACGGTGCCACGTCGTCATGACCCAACTCGCCCGGGACCCCGACGCGGTACCTCCGCACGGCGAGGACGCCGTGCTCGTCGCCGTGCAGTCGGCCCTGGCGGGCCGGCCCGGAGTGCTGCCGGTGGCCCGAGCGATGTCGCACTTCGGTGAACACAGCCTGGGCTGGCTGGCGGTGTCGGCGCTCGGCGCGCTGCTCCAGCCGCAGCGGCGCCGCAGCTGGCTGCTGGCCGGCGCCGGAACACTGGCCGCGCACGCCGCCGCGGTCGTCATCAAGCGCATCGTGCGCCGCAAACGCCCGGACCACCCGGCGATCGCGGTCAACGTCGGCACGCCGAGTGCTTTGAGCTTCCCCTCGGCGCACGCCACCTCGACCGCGGCGGCGGCCATCCTGCTGGGTCGTGCGGCCGGGCTGCGGTGTGGAGCCCTGCCCGCGGCGCTGGTACCGCCGATGGCGCTGTCTCGCCTGGTGCTCGGGGTGCACTATCCCAGTGATGTTGCCGCCGGCGCGCTGATTGGAGCCGCGGTCGCCGCAACCGCGATCCGCCTGGACAACTCTGGAGACTCGGGATGAGCGCAGAAACGCACGATCGCACGTCGGAGCTCGGCCCGCCGGCCAACCTGCTCTCCGGGGTGATCAAGGCCATCCGGCCCCGCCAGTGGGTGAAGAACGTACTGGTGCTGGCCGCGCCGATGGCCGCACTCGGCGGAGATGTGCAGTACGACTACGCCGATGTCGGCCGCAAGGCCCTGATCGCGTTCGTGGTGTTCTCGCTGGCGGCTTCGTCGATCTACCTGGTCAACGACTCTCGCGATGTCGAGGCCGACCGGGCGCATCCGACCAAGCGATTCCGGCCGATCGCCGCCGGGGTGGTGCCGGTAGGGCTGGCCTACGCCCTGGCGGTGCTGCTGGGAGGGCTCGCGCTGGGCATCTCCTGGTGGCTGACGCCGAACCTGGCTCTGGTGATCGGCATCTATCTCGCCATGCAGCTGGCCTACTGCTTCGGGCTCAAACACCAAGCGGTGCTAGACATCTGCGTCGTGTCATCGGCATATCTGCTGCGGGCGATCGCCGGCGGCGTGGCGGCGAACATCCCGCTGTCGCAGTGGTTCCTGTTGGTGATGGCCTTCGGGTCGCTGTTCATGGTGGCCGGCAAGCGCTACGCGGAGAAGCAGTTGGCCGAGCAGACCGGGGCCAAGATCCGCAAGTCGCTGGAGAGTTACACCGGTACCTATCTGCGGTTCGTCTGGACGATGTCGGCCACCGCCATGCTGGTCTGCTACTCGCTGTTCGCCTTCGAGCGCGACAACGGGTCAGGTTCGTGGTACGCGGTGTCGATCGTCCCGATCGTGGTGGGGATTCTGCGCTACGCGGTGGACGTCGACGGGGGTATGGCCGGTGAAGCGGAGGACATTCTGCGACGTGATCGGGTGCTGCAGCTGATGGCGCTGGCCTGGATCGGAACCATCGGTGCTGCCGTCGCCTTCGGCTAGCTCGGCCCGGGGGGCCGTGGGCGGACGGGCGCCGGACCCCCGGGTCCGGCCGCTGGGCTGGCCCGCCGTTTCCTACAGCCCCTCGGTGCGGCTGAGCTCGTGGGCCGGGGTGGCGGTGGTGCTGCTGATGTTCGGCATCGGGGCGTGGCGACGGCGCTGGATCTCCGACGACGGACTGATCGTGCTGCGGACCGTGCGCAACCTGCTGGCCGGCAACGGCCCGGTGTTCAACGTCGGGGAGCGCGTGGAGGCCAATACCTCTACGGCCTGGACGTACCTGATGTATCTCGGCAGCTGGCTCGGTGGTCCGGTGCGCATGGAGTACGTGGCGCTGGTCTTCGCGCTGGTGCTGAGCCTGGCCGGGGTGGCGATGCTGATGCTGGGCGCCGCCCGGCTCTACGCGCCGAGCCTGCAGGGTCGCCGCGCGCTGCTGTTGCCGGCCGGGGCGCTGGTCTACATCGCACTGCCGCCGGCGCGAGACTTCGCCACCTCCGGCCTGGAGGCCGGCTTGGTGCTGGCCTACCTGGGTCTGTTGTGGTGGATGCTGGTCTGCTGGTCACAGGCGCTGCGGATGCCCCGATCCCGCGCTCGCGGAGCCCTTTTCACCGCATGCCTGGCTTTTGTGGCCGGCTGCAGTGTGCTGGTCCGCCCCGAGTTGGCGCTGATCGGCGGCGGTGCGCTGGTCATGCTGTTGATCACGGCGCGGGACTGGCGGCCCCGCGCGCTGATCCTGATCGCCGGCGGCGCCCTGCCGGTGGCGTATCAGATCTTCCGGATGGGCTACTACGCCCTGCTGGTGCCGGGGACCGCGCTGGCCAAAGACGCGGCCGGCGACAAGTGGTCGCAGGGCCTGATCTACCTGGCCAACTTCAACGCCCCCTACGCGCTGTGGGTGCCCGCGGTGCTGCTGGTGGCGCTCGGCGCCGCACTGTGGGTGGGCGCCGCCGTCCGCTACCGGCCGCGCCGTCCGGTGCCACCCGGCGTCGGCCCGTGGGCCCGACTGGTGCAGAGCCCGGGTGCGGTGGTCTGGTTCTTCGTCTTCAGCGGACTGCTGCAGGCGATCTACTGGGTGCGCCAGGGCGGCGACTTCATGCACGGACGGGTGCTGCTGGCGCCGCTGTTCTGCATGCTGGCCCCGGTGGCGGTCATTCCGGTGCTGCTGCCCGACGGCGCGCGCTATCGGCGGGAAGCCGGCTACCCGCTCAGCGGCGCCGTCGGCCTGCTGTGGCTGGCGGTGGGCGGTTGGGCGCTGTGGGCGGCCAACTCGCCGGGAATGGGCGATGGCGGCACCCCCGTCACGTACTCCGGGGTCGTCGACGAGCGCCGGTTCTACTCCCAGGCGACCGGCAACGCCCATCCGCTGACCGCCGCGGACTACCTCGGCTATCCGCGGATGCGCGCGGTGTTGACCACGATCGCCGCCACCCCCGACGGGGCGCTGCTGCTGCCGTCGGGCAACTACGACCAGTGGGACGTGGTGCCGGTCATCCTGCCGGCGCCCCCGGGGATCGGCGTTCCGACCGATCCCGACCCGGGCGGAACCGGGCCCCACACTGTTTTCTTCACCAACATGGGGATGTTGGGCATGAACACCGGCCTTAACGTCCGGGTGCTGGACCAGATCGGGCTGATCAATCCAATCGCGGCGCACACCGAACGGCTGGAGCACGGCCGGATCGGTCACGACAAGGACCTGTTCCGGGATTGGATCGTGGCTGACGGCCCGTGGGTCAAGTGGTACCCGCTGATCCCGGCATACCTGGACCAGGACTGGATCGCTCAGGCAGAGGCCGCCCTGCGCTGCCCCGACACCGCGGCGGTGCTGGGCTCGGTGCGTGCGCCGATGGGCCCGCGCCGGTTCCTGTCCAACGTGTTGCACTCGCCGGGCTTCACCCGCTACCGCATCGAGCGGGTCCCGCGCGACGAATTGATCCGCTGCGGACTGGCCGCGCCCGAGCCGACCCGACCGACCTACACCGGGATGCCGCCGGAGCTCCCCTGACCCCTCTGGTGTCGGGCCGACTCAAGAATTGTGACGGACGTCATTCCCCGGACCCGGCAGCTACCCGCCTTGTCGGGTCTCACCGGCTGGAATGCCCACGTGAGCGCAGCACGCCGACCGTCACAAAATCCGGTCCCAGGCCGGGTAGCGGGCCCTGTGAGGGAACCCGGGGCCTTCGATGGCGGGCATTTTGTGGTTGACTACACCGGCACTGTTGCGTTGGCACGCACAGATCGGGCCCGAGTCGGGCCACGCTATGAGCTAAGTACGGCAACGAACGAATGAGGATGCCAAGGATGAAGTTGCTTGACAGGTTGATGGTCGTCGCCGGTGGCGCGGCCCTGCTGGCGGGACTGGTCGGTGTCGTCGGTGGTACCCCCGAAGCGAGCGCGTTCTCCCGGCCCGGTCTGCCGGTCGAGTACCTGCAGGTGCCTTCGGCGGGTATGGGTCGTGACATCAAGGTCCAGTTCCAGAGCGGTGGTTCGGACTCACCGGGCCTGTACCTGCTCGATGGCATGCGGGCCCAGGACGACTTCAACGGCTGGGACATCAACACCCCGGCGTTCGAGTGGTACCTGAACTCCGGCATCTCGGTGATCATGCCGGTCGGTGGCCAGTCCAGCTTCTACAGCGACTGGTACAAGCCGGCGTGCGGCAAGGCGGGCTGCTCCACCTACAAGTGGGAGACCTTCCTCACCAGCGAGCTGCCGGCCTACCTGGCTTCGGAGTACGGCGTGAGCCAGAGCCGCAACGCCGCGGTCGGCCTGTCGATGGCCGGCTCGTCGGCCATGACGCTGGCGATCTACCACCCCAACCAGTTCAGCTACGCCGGCTCGCTGTCGGGTTACCTGAACCCGTCCACCGGTAAGGGCTGGATCGGGCTGTCGATGGGTGACGCCGGCGGCTACAAGAAGAACGACATGTGGGGCGACGACAACGACCCGGCATGGTTGCGCAACGACCCGACGGTCAACGTCGACAAGCTGGTGGCCAACAACACCCGGCTGTGGGTCTTCTGCGGTAACGGCAAGGCCAACGAGCTGGGCGGCGACAACATCCCGGCCGTGTTCCTGGAGCAGAACTTCATGATCGGTGCGAACAAGAAGTTCCAGGAGCTCTACACCGCGGCCGGTGGCAACAACGCCATCTTCAACTTCCCGGAGTACGGCACGCACAGCTGGGAGTACTGGGGCCAGCAGCTGCAGGCCATGAAGCCCGACCTGCAGAGCCACCTGGGCGCCACGCCGGGCGGCGGCGCGAGCAGCAGCTCGGGCGAGTAGTCCGCAGCGCAAAAGATGTACCGCCGACGGCGGCGACCTGAAGGTCGTCGCCGTCGGTCGTTTCCTGCCCTGCCCTGCAGTGCCGTGTGATTGACTACCTCCCGGGGTCAGGGCGCGCGACCAGCGGGTGGAATCATCTGAGAATCTGTGCCGACGAGCGAGGTGGATATGAGCGGACTGTCGAAGTTGCTGCGGGCGCTATGCGTGGCCGTGCTGATGCTGGGATTGTGGGGTGGGGGCACGATCGTCGGCTCCACCGCGCACGCCGCACAGTTCGAGAACCTGATGGTGCCGTCGCCGTCGATGGGCCGCGACATCCCGGTGGCGTTCCTCAACCAGGGACCGCACGCGGTGTACCTGCTCGACGCCTTCGACGCCCACCCCGAGGTGAGCAACTGGGTGACCGCGGGCAACGCGATGAACACCCTGGCCGGCAAGGGTGTCTCGGTCGTCGCCCCGGCCGGCGGCGCCTACAGCATGTACACCAACTGGGAGCAGGACGGCAGCAAGCAGTGGGACACCTTCCTGTCCAGTGAGCTGCCGGACTGGCTGGCGGCCAACCGGGGCCTGGCGCCGGGCGGTCACGCCGTGGTCGGCGCGTCCCAGGGCGGCTACGGCGCCTTGGCGCTGGCCACCTTCCACCCCGACCGGTTCGGCTTCGCCGGCTCGATGTCGGGCTTCCTGGGGCCGGCCAACACCACCGAGGGCGGCGTCATCGCCGCGGGCCTGCAGAACTTCGGCGGGGTGGACCCCTACGGCATGTGGGGCGCGCCCCAGCTGGGCCGCTGGAAGTGGCACGACCCCACGGTGCACGCGACCCTGCTCGCACAGAACAACACCCGGGTCTGGGTCTACGCCCCGCTGGGCGGCGCCTCCGACCCGGCCGCGATGATCGGCGACCCGTCGCAGGCGGCCGGCAGCGGTCGGTACTTCAACCAGCAGTACCGCCAGGTGCGCGGCAAGAACGGGCACTTCGACTTCTCGGCCGGTGACAACGGCTGGGGATCGTGGGCGTCGCAGCTGGGCGCCATGGCCGGCGACATCGTCGGCGCGATTAGGTAGCCGCCATCAGCACAGCGCGTTGACGCTGCGTCCACGGCGGAAGAGTTCGAGTAGGTACCGCCCTGGCTGCAGAGTCAGTATGTGCCGTCGCCGATCTGTACCGTGAAAGGCGATATGGCCAAGAAGAAGACACCGAGATCGCCTCGGAAATCCCCCCGGAAATCTCCACGCAAGTCGCCCGCTAACCGCCGACGCGTTCTCGCCTGGATCGCCGCCGGCTCAATGGCCGTGGTGGTGGCGCTGGTGATCGTCGCCGTGGTGATCTGGATTCGCCGCCCGGCCTCACCGCCGATCGCGGAGCAGCCGGGAGCGGGCGTCCCGCCGACCAGCTCGGTGCCGACACGGACCAAGAAGCCGCGACCGGCCTATCAGGACGCCAGCTGCCCGGACGTGCAACTGGTGTCGGTGCCCGGCACCTGGGAGACGTCGCCGACCGACGACCCGCTGAACCCCACTCAGTTCCCCATAGCGCTGCTGCTCACCGTCACCCGCCCGATCGCCGAGCAGTTCGATTCGGCCCGAGTGCAGACCTACACCGTCCCCTACACCGCGCAGTTCCACAATCCACTGTCGGCCGACAAGCAGATGAGCTACAACGACAGCCGGGCCGAGGGCACCCGCGCGACCGTCAAGGCGATGACGGAGATGAATGCCAAGTGCCCGTTGACCAGTTATGTGCTGGTCGGCTTCTCGCAGGGCGCGGTGATCGCCGGGGACATCGCCAGCGACATCGGTAACGGACGCGGCCCGGTCGACGAAGACTTGGTGCTGGGCGTGACGCTGATCGCCGACGGCCGCCGCCAGGACGGGGTTGGTATAGATGTGCCGCCCAGTCCGCCGGGCCAGGGCGCCGAAGTGACCTTGCATGAGCTGCCGATTCTGTCCGGGATGGGGCTGACCATGACCGGCGCTCGCGAGGGTGGCTTCGGCGACCTGGACAAGCGCACCAACGAGATCTGCGCGCGCGGGGACCTCATCTGCGCCGCGCCGCGAGAGGCGTTCAGCGTCGGGAAACTGCCCGCCACCCTGGAGACGCTGGCCGGTGGCGCGGCCCAGCCGGTGCACGCGCTGTACGGCACCACCGAGGTCTGGGACCAGAACGGGCTGTCCGCCACCCAGTGGACGTTGAACTGGGCACGTGACTTGATCGACAACGCGCCGCGTCCGCCGCACGGGTGACCCCGGCGGTTCAGCGAGGCTCGACGAAGGAGAGGCGAAGCTGGAACCGCCTCGTGACCCGGAGACCGGCGTCACACGCGGTACCGTTTGATTTGGCATGGACCGCACCGACCTCTAACATTAAGAGAAATTTAAGAGCGGCGGTGCGTGGCCGCGGAGCAGCAGCGCGTCGTCGGGTGCCGGCAACCCATTACCATCTGTGAGGTCCCGGGCCCGCGCGATGTAACGCAGCGGCGTGGCCACAAGCGCCCGGCAGCTGACTGAGAACGTATGTTCGCGACAGGAGATTTTGCATGGCCCCGGCAACACAGGCCAGTTACCACAACCCTTTCGTCAAGGACGGCAAGATCCGGTTCCCGGACAACGCCAACCTGGTGCGGACCGTCGAGCGCTGGGCTGCGCTGCGCGGCGACAAGATCGCGTACCGGTTCCTGGACTTCTCCACCGAGCGTGACGGCATCGAGCGCGACATCTCCTGGTCACAGTTCGGGGCGCGGAACCGGGCGATCGGTGCCCGGCTGCAGCAGGTCACCAAGCCCGGTGACCGGGTGGCGATCCTATGCGGGCAGAACCTGGACTACCTGGTGTCCTTCTTCGGCATCATGTACGCAGGTCGCATCGCCGTGCCGCTGTTCGACCCGGGCGAGCCGGGCCACGTGGGCCGGCTGCACGCCGTGCTCGACGACTGCACCCCGTCGGCGGTACTGACCACCACCGACGCCGCTGAAGGCGTCAACAAGTTCTTCCGCAGCCGCCCGGCCAACGCCCGGCCGCGGGTCATCGCGGTCGACGCGTTGCCGCCGGAGGTGGGATCGACCTGGGTGATGCCCGAGACCGACCGGAGCGAGGTGGCCTACCTGCAGTACACCTCCGGCTCCACCCGCACCCCGACCGGGGTGAAGATCAGCCACCTGAATCTGCCCACCAACGTCGTGCAGTTGCTGGACTCACTCAAGGGCCGCGAAGGCGACCGGGGCGTCAGCTGGCTGCCGTTCTTCCACGACATGGGCCTGGTCACCATCCTGCTGTCGTCGGTGATGGGTCAGCAGTTCACCTTCATGAGCCCGGCTGCGTTTGTGCGCCGGCCAGGCCGATGGATCCGTGAGCTGGCCCGCAAGGAGGGGGAGACCGGCGAGGTCTACTCGGCGGCCCCCAACTTCGCCTTCGAGCACGCTGCGGCGCGCGGCCTGCCCAAGGAGGGCGAGCCGCCGCTGGACCTGAGCAACGTCAAGGCGATCCTCAACGGCAGTGAGCCGGTGTCTGCGGCGTCGCTGCGCAAGTTCAACGAGGCGTTCGCGCCGTACGGGTTCCGCGAGGAGGCCATCAAGCCGTCCTACGGTCTGGCCGAGGCCACCCTGTTCGTGTCCACGACCCCGATCGGCGAGAAGCCGAAGATCATCTACGTCGACCGCGAAGCACTCAACAACTCCAACCGCCTGGTCGAGGTGCCGCAGGACGCACCGAACGCCGTCTCGCAGGCCTCAGCCGGACGGATCAGCGTCGACCAGTGGACGATCATCGTCGACTACGAGACCGGCGCCGAGCTGCCCGACGGCCAGATCGGCGAGATCTGGCTGCAGGGCAACAACATGGGCACCGGCTACTGGAACCGTGAGGAAGAGACCGTCGACACGTTCCAGAACGTGCTCAAGTCGCGTACCAGCCCGTCTCGGGCCGAGGGTGCCGACGAGAACGGCTTCTGGGTGCGCACCGGTGACTACGGCGCCTACTACCAGGACGACCTCTACATCACCGGCCGGGTGAAGGACCTGGTGATCGTGGACGGCCGCAACCACTACCCGCAGGACCTGGAGTACTCCGCGCAGGAGGCCAGCCGGGCGCTGCGGGCCGGCTACGTCGCGGCGTTCTCGGTGCCGGCCAACCAGCTGCCGCAGTCGGCCTTCGACAACCCGCACTCCGGGCTGAAGTTCGACCCCGAGGACAGCTCCGAGCAGTTGGTGATCGTCGCCGAGCGCGCGCCGGGCGCCCACAAGCTGGAATACCAGCCCATCGCCGACGACATCCGGGCGGCGATCGCGGTGCGCCACGGCGTGACCGTGCGGGACGTGCTGCTGGTGTCGGCGGGCACTGTTCCCCGTACGTCCAGCGGCAAGATCGGCCGCCGCGCCTGCCGGGCCGCGTACCTGGACGGCAGTCTGCGTGGCGGGACCACCGGTCCGAACGCCTACCCCGACGAGGTCTGACCCCAGATGAGCGAGGCACCGCACATGACCGGCGACGGCGACGACGCAATCCTGCGCGGCACCAGCCGCACCGACCTGACCGTCGCCGACATGCGGGCCTGGCTGCGCAACTGGGTGGCCAATGCCACCGCCCAGTCGCCGGACAAGATCAACGAGACCGCTCCGCTGATCGAACTGGGCCTGTCGTCGCGGGACGCGGTGGCGATGGCGTCGGACATCGAGGACTTCACCGGGGTGACGCTGTCGGCGACGGTGGCGTTCCGGCACCCGACGATCGAGGCGCTGGCCACCGTGATCGTCGAGGGCGAGCCGGTGCTGGAGGACGACGCGGCCGGCGAGGACTGGTCGCGCGACGCCGATGTCGCCGACATCGCGGTGGTGGGCCTTGCCACCCGCTTCCCGGGCGACATGAACACCCCCGAGGACACCTGGGAAAAGCTGCTGGCGGGCTTCAATGCGATCACCGACCTGCCCGAGGGGCGCTGGTCGGAGTTCATGGAGGAGCCCCGGGTTGCCGAGCGGGTCAAAAAGGCCCGCACCCGCGGTGGCTACCTCTCCGACATCAAGGGCTTCGACGCGGAATTCTTCGCGCTGTCGAAGATGGAAGCCGACAACGTCGACCCGCAGCAGCGGATGGCGCTCGAGCTGACCTGGGAGGCGCTGGAGCACGCCCGGATCCCGGCGTCGAGCCTGCGCGGCGAAGCGGTCGCGGTGTACATGGGCTCGACGAACGGCGACTACCAGAACCTGGCGCTGTCCGACCCGAGCATCACCCACCCGTACGCCATCACCGGCAACTCCAGCTCGATCATCGCCAACCGGGTGAGCTACTTCTACGACTTCCGCGGTCCGTCGGTCACCGTCGACACCGCGTGTTCGTCGTCCCTGGTCGCCGCGCACGCCGGTGTGCAGGCGCTGCGCAACGGCGAGGCCGACGTCGCGGTGGTCGGCGGCGTCAACGCCTTGGTCACCCCGCTGGTGACGGTCGGTTTCGACGAGGTCGGCGGGGTGCTGTCGCCCGATGGCCGGATCAAGTCCTTCTCGGCCGACGCCGACGGCTACTCCCGTGCCGAGGGCGCCGGCGTGCTGGTGCTCAAGCGGGTGGACGACGCCCGCCGCGACGGCGACCAGATCCTCGCGGTGATCGCCGGCTCCGCGGTCAACCACGACGGCCGGTCCAACGGCCTGCTGGCGCCCAACCCGGATGCTCAGGCTGCGGTGCTGCGCAAGGCCTACAAAAACGCCGGTATCGACCCGCGCACCGTGGACTACATCGAGGCGCACGGCACCGGCACCATCCTGGGTGACCCGATCGAAGCCGAGGCGCTGGGCCGGGTGGTCGGCCGGGGCCGCGCCGCCGACAAGCCCGCGCTGCTGGGCGCGGTGAAATCCAACGTGGGCCACCTGGAGTCGGCAGCCGGTGCGGCGAGCCTGGCCAAGATCGTGCTCGCCTTGCAGCACGACAAGATCCCGCCGTCGATCAACTACGCCGGGCCCAACCCCTACATCGACTTTGCCGGCACCCACTTGAAGGTTGCCGACACCGCCACCGACTGGCCGCGCTACGGCGGCTATGCGGTGGCCGGGGTGTCAGGTTTCGGATTCGGTGGGGCCAATGCGCACCTGGTGGTGCGCGAGGTGTTGCCGCGCGACGTGATCGAGCGTGAGCCGCAGCCCGAACAACCCGCTGCCGCAGAGGTCGCTGAACCGGCCGACGAATTTGCCGAGCACGAAGCACCCCGCTTCGACGAATACGGCGAGTTCATCGCGCCCGAGAGTTCGCATGGCTACGGCGACGAACCCGAGTACGAACTGCCCGGCCTGACCGATGAGGCCTTGCGGCTGCGCGACGAGGCGCTGGCCGAACTGGCGGCGCAAGAGCCCGTGCAACCGCTGATCCCCCTGGCGATCTCGGCATTTCTGACCTCCCGTAAGAAGGCCGCCGCGACCGAGCTGGCCGACTGGATCGACAGCGAAGAAGGCCGTGCCACCCCGCTGACGTCGATCGGCCGGTCGCTGTCGCGGCGCAACCACGGCCGCTCGCGCGCCGTGGTGCTGGCCCACGACCACGACGAGGCCGTCGCTGGCCTGCGCGCCGTCGCCGCAGGCAAGCAGAAGCCGAACGTCTACTCCGTCGACGGCCCGGTCACCAACGGGCCGATCTGGGTGATGGCCGGCTTCGGTGCCCAGCACCGCAAGATGGGCAAGAACCTCTACCTGCGCGACCCGATCTTCGCCGAATGGATCGAGAAGGTCGACGCCCACGTCCAGGACGAGCGCGGCTACTCGGTGCTGGAGCTGATCCTCGACGACTCGCACGACTACGGCATCGAGACGTCCAACATCGCCATCTTCGCCATCCAGATCGCGCTCGGCGAGGTGCTCAAGCATCACGGAGCGCGCCCGACCGCCGTCATCGGCCAGTCCCTGGGCGAGCCGGCATCGGCCTACTTCTCCGGGGGTCTGTCGCTGGCCGACGCCACCCGGGTGATCTGCTCGCGCGCACACCTGATGGGTGAGGGCGAAGCGATGCTGTTCGGCGAGTACATCCGGTTCATGGCGCTGGTGGAGTACTCCGCCGAGGAACTCGACAAGGTCTTCTCCGACTTTCCTGGTCTCGAGGTGTGCGTCTACGCCGCCCCCAGCCAGACCGTGATCGGCGGTCCGCCCGAGCAGATCGACGAGATCGTCGCGCGCGCCGAATCCGAGGGCCGCTTCGCCCGCAAGCTGCAGACCAAGGGTGCCGGCCACACCTCGCAGATGGACCCGCTGCTGGGCGAGTTCTCCGCGGAGCTGCAGGGCATCGAACCGCACACCCCGAACATCGCCGTCTTCTCGACCGTGCACGAGGGCAGCTACGTCAAGCCCGGCGGCGAGCCGATCCACGATGTGGACTACTGGAAGAAGGGGATGCGCCACAGCGTCTACTTCACCCACGGGGTCCGCAACGCCGTCGACAACGGCTACACCACCTTCCTGGAGTTGGCGCCGAACCCGGTCGCGCTCATGCAGGTGGGGCTGACGACGGCCAGCGCAGGGCTCCACGATGCCCAACTGATCGCAACGTTGGCCCGCAAGACCGACGACGTCGACGCCATGACCATCGCGATGGCCCAGCTGTACGTCTATGGCCACGACCTCGACTTCCGCACGCTGTTCCCGCGCGAGGTGCAGGGGCCGATCAGCCCCGCGGGGTTCGCCAACATCCCGCCGCCCCGCTTCAAGCGCAAGGCGCACTGGCGCCACGCCCGGTTCTCCGGGGACGCCACCGGTGTCATGCCCGGCTCGCACGTCGCGACCCCGGACGGCCGGCACGTCTTCGAGTACGCCGGTCGCGGCGAGACAGACTTGGCCGCCCTGGTGAAAGCCGCTGCCGCAGCTGTCATTCCGGACTCGACCCTGGTGGCCTCCGAACAGCGGGCGGTGCCCGGCGAGGGTTCTCGGCTGGTGACGACGCTGACCCGGCACCCGGGCGGCGCGGCCGTGCAGGTGCACTCGCGCATCGGCGAGTCGTTCACGCTGGTCTACGACGCGCTGGTGTCGCGTGGCGGTGCAGCCGGCGTGTTGCCGATCGCCGTCGGCGCGGGCACCGCAGTGGCCGAGTCCGCCACAGCATCGGTTGCGCCGGTTGAGGAACAGGCCGACGACGCCGCGATTCTGCACGACAACCTGACGGCCGGCGCCGGGCTGGCCGCCGGTTTCGCCAAGTGGTCGCCGGAATCCGGTGAGACCATCGCGGACCGGTTGGGCACGATCGTCGGCAGTGCCATGGGCTACGAGCCCGAGGACCTGCCGTGGGAGGTGCCGCTGATCGAGCTGGGCCTGGATTCGCTGATGGCCGTGCGGATCAAGAACCGGGTCGAATACGACTTCGACATGCCGCCGATCCAGCTGACCGCGGTCCGCGACGCGAACCTCTACAACGTCGCGGAGATGATCCAGTACGCCGTCGAGCACCGCGACGAGATCGAGGCACTGCACGAGCACCAGAAGACCCAGACGGCCGACGAGATCGCCGCCGAGCAGGCCGCGATCATCGCGGCCGCCAAGGCGGCGGAATCGGCGGAGGCCGTGCCGGCTCCGGTAGCCGAACCCGCTGCCGCACCTGCCCCCCCGGCAATGGCACCGTCGGACATCCCGATCCCGCCGCCACCGACTGATCCCAGCGGTCCGAGCGGCGTCAGCACCAAGACCGCCGCCGCAGCGGCCGCCAAGGTGCTCACCCAGGAGGCGGTGACCGAGGCGCTGGGCGCCGACGTGCCACCGCGTGACGCCGCCGAGCGGGTCACATTCGCCACCTGGGCGATCGTCACCGGGAAGTCGCCGGGCGGTATCTTCAACGAACTGCCCGCTCTCGATGACGACACGGTGGCCAAGGTGGCCGAGCGGTTATCGGAGCGTGCCGAGGGCATCATCACCGTCGACGACGTGAAGTCGGCGTCCACCATTGAGGCCCTGGCGACCATCGTCCGCGATCAGTTGGAGGACGGCGTGGTGGACGGTTTCGTCCGCACCCTGCGCGCCAAGCCCGAAGGTTCGGCAAAGGTCCCACTCTTTGTATTCCACCCGGCGGGTGGCTCCACCGTGGTCTACGAGCCGCTGATGAAGCGGCTGCCCGCCGACCTCCCGGTGTACGGGATCGAGCGGGTGGAGGGGTCCATCGAGGAGCGCGCCGCCGAGTACGTGCCCAGGCTGCTGGAGCTGCACGACGGGCCGTTCCTTTTGGCGGGGTGGTCGCTGGGCGGGGCGCTGGCCTACGCATGTGCCATCGGGCTGAAGCAGGCCGGCGCCGATGTGCGTTACGTCGGGCTGCTCGACCTGGTGCTCCCCGGTGAGCCGATCGACCAGAGCAAAGAAGGCATGCGGGCGCGCTGGGACCGCTACGCACGGTTTGCCGAGCGCACCTTCAACGTGGAGGTTCCCGAGATCCCTTACGAGGAGCTGGAGAAGCTCGACGACGAGGGCCAGGTCCGCTTCGTGCTGGACGTGGTTGCCCAGAGCGGGGTGCAGATCCCCGGGGGCATCATCGAGCATCAGCGCACGTCGTACCTGGACAACCGGGCCCTGGACACCATCGAGATCCAGCCCTACGACGGGCACGTCACGCTGTACATGGCCGACCGCTACCACGATGACGCCATCGTGTTCGAGCCCGCCTACGCAACCCGCAAGCCCGACGGCGGCTGGGGCGAATACATCTCCGATTTGGAGATCGTGCCGATCGGGGGCGAGCACGTCCAGGTGATCGACGAGCCGTACATTGCCAAGGTGGGCGCCCACATGAGTGAGGCCATCAACCGGATCCAGGGAGAGCAGTGAGTAACAAGACCACCGCCGAACTGTTGGCCGAGCTCCGCGAAAAGCTGGAGCTGGCCAAGGAACCCGGCGGTGAGGCGGCCGTCGCCAAACGCGCGAAGAAGGGCATTCCCAGTGCCCGCGACCGCATTTTTGCGCTGCTGGACCCGGGCAGCTTTCTGGAGATCGGTGCGCTGTGCAAGACCCCCGGTGATCCGGCCGCGCTGTACGGCGACGGCGTGGTCACCGGCCACGGCCGGATCAACGGCCGGCCTGTCGGGGTGTTCAGCCACGACCAAACCGTGTTCCAGGGCTCGGTCGGGGAGATGTTCGGCCGCAAGGTGGCCAAGCTCATGGAGTGGGTGGCCATGGTCGGCTGCCCGATCATCGGTATCAACGACTCCGCGGGCGCGAGGATCCAGGACGCCGTGACGTCGCTGGCCTGGTACGCCGAGCTGGGCCGGCGCCACGAGATGCTGCGCGGCCTGGTGCCGGAGATCTCGATCATCTTGGGTAAATGTGCTGGGGGAGCGGTGTATTCGCCGATCCAGACCGACCTGTTGGTGGCGGTTCGCGATCAGGGTTACATGTTCATCACCGGACCCGACGTGATCAAGGACGTCACCGGCGAGGACGTGAGCTTCGACGAACTCGGCGGCGCCGATGTGCAGGCTCAGCGCGGCAACATCCACAAGGTGGTCGACGACGAGGCGGCGGCCTTCCAGTACGTGCGCGACTACCTGTCGTTCTTGCCGGCCAACCACTTCGACGACGCGCCGATCGTCAACCCGGGTCTCGAGCCGGAGATCACCCCGCACGACCTGGAGCTGGACGCGATCGTTCCGGACGCGGACAACGTCGCCTACGACATGCACGAGATCCTGCTGCGGATCTTCGACGACGGCGACGTCTTCGAAATCGCCGAGCAGCGTGGCCAGGCGATGATCACCGCGTTCGCCCGAGTCGACGGGCATCCGGTCGGCGTGATCGCCAACCAGCCGATGTACATGTCCGGGGCGGTGGACACCGAGGCCTCCGACAAGGCGGCCAGCTTCATCCGATTCTGCGACTCCTACAATCTCCCACTGGTTTTCGTGGTCGACACCCCCGGCGCCATGCCCGGGGTATCGGAGGAGAAGAACGGGATCATCAAGCGCGGGGGCCGGTTCTTCAATGCCATCGTCGAGGCCGACGTGCCGAAGGTGACGGTGATCATCCGCAAGGCCTACGGCGGTGGTTACGCGGTGATGGGCTCCAAGCAGCTCTCCGCGGATCTGAACTTCGCCTGGCCGACGGCCCGGATCGCGGTGATCGGCGCCGACGGCGCGGCCCAGCTGCTGGTGAAGCGCTTGCCGGATCCGACCGCGCCCGAGGTGCAGAAGATCAAGCAGGACTTCATCGACGGCTACAACGAGAACCTGGCGATCCCGTGGACTGCCGCCGAGCGGGGCTACATCGACGCGGTGATTCAGCCGCACGAGACCCGGTTGCTGCTGCGTAAGTCGCTGCGTCTGCTGCGGGACAAGCAGAACTTCCCCAAGGTGCAGCGCAAGCACGGCCTGCTGCCGATTTAGCCCGCTCTACCGCTTCGCCGATAAGTCCTGGCTCAGGATTCAACGGAATCTGGCGGGGAACTCTGGTCAATACCTGGATCCTGCTTACTGGGTAGCCGCTTCCTGGTCTCGGACCGATAAGTGTTGCGTAACGCTTCAGCAACACCAGTCACTTCTGCCGCAAACCAATTATCGTTTACCCCAGGCGATCCCATGATGGGCTGGCCGCCGAGGTTCCAATTATGCGGGGCCGGAACGTCATTCCGGCTGCCCGGATCGCCGTGCGAATCGTCGGAGGCCTGACGAGGGGGCGACGTGTGTACTGGCAGCGTGTTTCCTAGCGGCGAGGCTCGATGAGTCTACTGCTACCGGCGACGCCGTCGGCGCCGGTGGCGCGGAGACCGCGCAGTGCTCCAGACGAGAAGAAACGACTGCTGCGCAAAGCGATTGCAGCATCAGCCATCGGTAACGCAACCGAATGGTATGACTACGGCGTCTATGCCGTCGTGGCGACCTATCTGACCGAGGCGTTCTTTCCAGCCGCCCTGGGCAACCTCGGGACCATGCTCGGCTTTGCGGTCTCGTTCGTGCTCCGGCCGCTGGGTGGCATGATCTGGGGCCCAATCGGCGACCGGTTCGGGCGCAAGTCGGTCCTGGTCGCGACGATTCTGCTGATCGCGGTCGCGACGACGTTGATCGGCGTGCTGCCCACCTATGTCACAGCGGGATGGTGGGCGCCAGGGCTGTTGATCGCCCTACGTGTGGTGCAGGGCTTTTCCACCGGCGGCGAATACGGTGGCGCCGCAACATTCATGGCCGAAAGCGCGCCCGATGACAAACGCGGGACCTACGGCAGCTTCCTGGAGTTCGGCGCCGTCGGCGGCTTCGTCCTCGGCAGTGCTGTGGTGTTGGCACTGGAGGCGATGCTCAGCCACGAACAGATGGCGGCCTGGGGCTGGCGTATTCCCTTCCTGCTGGCCCTGCCGTTGGGGGTGCTGGGGCTGGTGCTGCGCAGTCGGATGCCCGAGACGCCGGTGTTCGCCGAGTGTGTCGCCTGCGACGAGATCAAGGGATCGGCCTGGGACCGACTGGTCGACCTGCTGACCAACTACACCCGACCGATCTTGGTCACGTTCGCGCTGCTGGTCGCACTGAACGTCATCGACTACACCCTGGTGACCTACCAACCGACCTACCTGCACGCCTCCGCCGGCCTTGGCGAACGCAGCAGGACGGCAGTGGTGCTCGTCGGGGAGTTGGCCATGATGGCCTGCATTCCCTTCGCGGGTGCCTGGTCGGACCGGATCGGCCGAAAGCCGCTGTGGCGCGGGTCGCTGATCGGGTTCATCGTGTTGGCGCTGCCGATGTACTGGCTGATGGGCCAGGGATTCGCCTTCGCGCTGGTGGGATTCACGGTGCTCAGTGTGCTGTTCGCTGCGCCGCTGGCAACCGTGGCGGCGACGTTCCCGGCGATGTTCCCCACCCAGGTGCGCTACGCGGGATTCGCGATTGCTGACAACGCGGCGGTCGCGGTCTTCGGCGGCACGGCGCCGGTGCTGGCCGACTCGGTCATCGAGCACACCGGATGGCAGCTCTTTCCGGCGGCCTATCTGGTGGCCGCCGCGGTGCTCGGGTTGGTGGCCCTGCGATTCCTGCCGGAGACCCTCGGCTGCTCCCTGCGCGGGACCGGAATCCCCGGAGTGCAGGGTGAACTCGAGCGTGAGCTGGCGGCCGTCATCGCCAATCAAGCCGACGGGTTCCGTGAGCGTGCACAGAATGACGCCTGACAAGGCGTGTCGGCGTGCAAACGCACGCGGGGCAACTAGGCCTTGATCCGGATCTGGCCCGGTGACCACCAGCCCGACCGCGTAGCTCTGCCCAGGTCCAACTCCGCGGGCGTGGCCGGCGTGATCACGTCGAACTGCCGCAACGAGCCCCAGTCCCGGCCCCAGTCGTAGTTCAGGTACGTGGCCATCACGTGCGCGCGCAGCAGCATGTCGGAGATGCCCAACAGGCCGCCGTTCACCCCGTCCTGCCAGGTGTCGGTGTCCTGCTTCTTGGCGTTGTAGTCCGGGGTGATCCGGTACTGCGGCACCTCGGTTACCCCGTTGGCGTGCAGCATCGGGTGCTGGCACGGGAAGGCCAGGCCTACCGCCCAGTCCAGCAGCACCGGCTTGTCGGAGCCGATGTACTCCTGGATGGTCTTGACCTTGGGCAGTCGCGGCGGGGTGAACGCGATCCAGTCCCGTGGGTTCAGCGACTTGTCCACGGCCACAATGCGTACCGCCACCGCCTGGGCGGGAATCTGGGCCCGCGGGTAGCGCAGGTTGCGCCACATCCGCGGCCATTCGCCGAACAGGTCGTAGGGCACCAACCGTCCGGCGGCCACCGGCGCGCCGTCCGGACCGGGCACCCCGTACTCGAGCTGCACGTCCTGGCCGGTGGTGTAGCCCTTGAGCACGCTGTTGCCGGCGATGGTGCCCGCGGCGGTCACCGCTACCAGCGGGTGGGCGTCATCGGCGGCCGGCGGCGTGTACCAGGCCGACGTCAGCCTGGACTCCTGCTGGCCGTCGGTGCTGTAACTGCCCGCCAACGGAATCCGGGCCGGGTCCAGTCCGTAGGGCAGTGGGACGGTCGAGCCGTTGATCCCGGCCGTCTTCAGCTTCTTCGGGGCGTCCCAGTCGTAGTCGGTGCCGGGCTGGGTGATCGGCATCCGCAGCGCCTCGGCCACCACCTTCTCCGGTACGCCGCTGGCGGTGAAGCCGACCGGGTCGACGCCGCCCAGCGGTCCGAGATCTCCGTACTCGCCGGGCAGCGGCGTCTGCGCGCCGGCGTTGGGGTGCGGCTCGGCCAGCACGTTGTCGGCCAGCCCGCAGCCGCCCACGAACGCGCGCACGTTGGCCAAGCCGTTGGAGTAGGTCGGGTACTCGCGGATGATCCCGGCCACCATCGAGGCCACGAACACGCACACCATGAAGCCGGCTGCCACCGGAATGGGCGCGGCGGTCAGCGCCCGGGCCAGCCGGCCCTCGCCGCGGTCACGTGGTGCGAAGTGCAGCCAGGCCGCCCATCCGGCTGCCACGGCGAACATGGCGAACAGGATTGTGCTGACCGTGATCCCGCCGATGCGCGGCATGTCGGCGTTGAACGGCACCCCGTAGCTGGAGACGTACCACCAGCCGTTGGTGGTGGCGAAACACAACGCGAGTATGAACAGCACGGCCGCCGCGAACGCCATGCGGTTTCTCGACCAGCGCACCACTTGTCGCGATACCAGCACCGTGGTCAGCGCCGCCATCGCCCCGGCCACCGCGGCGAACAGCCCGAAGTGGTGCACCCACTTGGTGGGCGCAAACATCAGCGAGAACATGGTCGCCAGGATCACGCCCATCAGCCGCCACACCGGGCCGCTGGCCACCCCGGCGATCCGCTTGCGCCGCAACATGATGAACATCGCGGTGAACAGGCACAGCGCGCAGATCAGGAAGCCGAACCGACGCGACAGCGAGCCGTCGACAGTCGGCAGGATCAGGTAGTAGTAGCGCAGGTTCTCGGTGTACCAAGCCTGGCTGGGGCCGATCGCGGTGCGAACCCGGGTGGCTTCCAGCACGGTACGGATGGTCTGGTCGGCGAAGACCACGGTCAGGATCACCGCACCGGCGGCCAGCAGCGGCGCCACCAACGGCCAGGTGCCGTGAATACGGTGGCGGCGCACCAGGATCCGCAGCAGCGGCCGGCCACCGGCCAGCAGCGCGGCCACCGCGATCAGGCCGGTCGGCTGAATACCCAGGGTGAAGGCCGCGCAGATGATCGCCAGCGCCGCCGGGGTCAGCCGGCTGGAGATGATCGCCCGCTCCACCAGCACGTAGGTGATCAGCGCCCCGACCGCGATGATGCCCTCGGGCCGCAGGCCGTTGTTGAACGGCATCCACGCCGCCAGCAGCACCATCCCGGCCGCCCACAGTGCCGGCTTGCTGGCCGCCACCGCCGGCCCGAACCGGGGCAGCACCTCGCGGCTCAGCAGCAGCCAGCACACCAGCCCGGCGAACAGGTCCGGCAGCCGGATCCAGATGCTGGCGTCGGAGACGTGCGTCATCAGCGCCAGCAGGTTGTAGTACCAGCCGAACGGGTCTTCCGGGCTGCCGAACCAGCGGAAGTAGTTGCTCATATAGCCGGCGTGGTCGGCCACCCGGGCCATCCCCAGGATGTAGCCGTCGTCGGAGGAGTTCGCGCCGATCACGTACCAGAGCAGGAATCCGAACACCACCGCGACGTCGGCCAGCGAGAAGAATCGCCAACGGCTCGGGATCAGCCGGTGCATCCGGTGGCCGTCGAGCCGGTCCAGGCGCCACAGCGCCAGCACCGCGATCACGGTGGCCAGGATGGCCACGTAGATCGCGGCGCGCTTCAAGGCGGTCGGCTTGGTGGAGAACCGGGTGTCGATGTCGGCGGTCAGCGAAAGGCCGGCCGGCGCGGGACCGACCAGATCGGTGAACACCCCGACGATCTGCGGGCGCAGGTTCGGGTCGGGCCAGCCGTAGCGCTGGGTGATCCCGCCGATGGTGGCGAAGGTTCCGGCGTGCGACGACGTGACCTCGATGTCAGTACAGCCGGATCCTTCCACCTTGGCCCGGGGCGCCGTCGCCAGCACCACGTTGCGATCGGTGACGTCCACCCGCTTCTCGGTGACGGTGATGAACAGCCCGTTGAGCGCGGCATCCTTGCCCTTGGCCGGCGCGGTCGCCAGCAGCGTGCCGCCCTCGGCGGGCAACTGGCCTACCAGCGCGCACGGCACCTTCACCGACATCGAGATCGGGGTCTGCGAGATCAGCGGTGCCGTCACACTGCCCAGCTCGCCGTGCTGCGGCCAGTTCAGCGTGGCGGTGGTCTGCACCACCGGCAGCAGCGGCGTGGCCACCGACAGTAGGAAGCCCACCAGGCCGGCGACAACGGCCACCCAACGGGTCAGTTTCAGGTCGCGTGTCATGGCAGTGCTCGAATCGGTCCGGGCCGGCTCCAGCCGGTAACAGTGACGGTGCCCTGCTCGATGACGGCGTCGGGCGCGTCCTTGGCGGGGATCAGTCGGTGATAGGCCTCCACCGCACCCCAGTCGCGATACCAGTCATTGCGCAGGTAGGTCGGGAGGGTGGTCGTCCACAGCATGGCCTGGGTGATCATGAACGGCCCACCGTCCTCGGCCGACTGCCACAGGTTCGACGACGCCGCGGTCTGCTTGTGATCCGGCATGATCCGGTACTCCGGCAGCTCGGCGATGCCCAGGTGCTCGGTGAACGGCCGCTGGCACGGGAAGTTCGCCGCGACGGCGATGTCCATCAGCACCGGGGTCTGCGAGCCCATCAGCTCAGTGATGGTCTGCACCACCGGCACCCGTGGCGGGGTGAAGGCGATCCACTGCTCGGTGGACAGGTTCGGGTCGTTGGCGACGATGCGTACCACGTCGGTGCCCGGCGGCGCCCAGGCCAGCGGGAACCGCAGGTTGCGCCAGGAGTTCTGCGGCCCGATGTCGATCGGCTCGGTCTGCCCGAGCGCCTTGAACGTGCCGTCGGGATTGCTGGTGCCCCACTCCAGGTTCAGCGGTTGGCCGTAGTCGAGCTTGCCGTCCTCGCCGTGCGACCAGATGGCGCCGGCCGCGGTGACGACGACGATGGGTGCCCGGTCCTTCGACGGTTCCGGCAGCCGGTACCAGACCGAGGTGGCGTGTGCGGCCACCTGCTCCTTGTAGGAGCCGAGCACCGGAGTGACGGCCGGGTCCAGCCCGAACGGCAGTGCCACCCGGGAGCCGTTCACCCCGTCGGGGGCATCGTCGGGGATCTTGCCGCCGGCGGTGCCCGCCGCGTCACTCTGGTTGGCGCTGGGCTTGTTGGGTGAGGCGTCGGCGTTGGGTACGCCGGGCTTGGCGATCACGGCCAGCGAGGTCAGGTCCTCGTCGACGGCGTTGGGGTCGAAGCCGTACGGGTCGGAACCACCGAGCGGGCCGAGCTCGCCGTAGGTCTGGCCGCCGGCCGGCTGCAGTAGCCCGGCGTTGACGTCGGGTTCGGCCAGTACGTCGTCGGCCATGGCGCAGGACGACGAAGTCCGCGAGATCGCGGAAAGGATAGCGTCGGCGTTGGCTTTGGCGGTGGTGTAGGCCGGATAGCGGCCGGCCGCGGCTTTGGCCATCGAGCCGACCATCAGCAGCACCATCAGGCTGGCGACGATCAGCAGCGGGGTGGAGGCCAGGATCCGGTTGCGCCGGTTGGGCGTTACCTCGGTGTGCCCGGTGTAGTCCAGCCGGAAGTGCTGCCAGCCGGCCAGCAGGCCGGTGGCGATCGAGGCCGCCAGGAACATCGACGTCACCGGGCGGCTGGCGATCACCGGGGGGATGTCGAACCACGGCACCCCGTAGCCGCCGACGTAGAACCAGCCGTTGACCCCGGAGGTCGCCACGGCCACCAGGAACAGCAGCGCGGTCACGTACAGGGTCATGTTGCGTCGGCTGTGCAGCCCGACCCGGGCGAAGGTGAACGCGGTGAGCGCCGCCAGCGCCCCGGCCAGCCCGGCGAACCCGCCGAACTGCACCGCCCACTTGGTCGGGGTGAACGTCAGCAGCAGCAGGCCCACTGCGGTGGATCCGATTAGCCGCCAGGCCGGACCGCTGGCGACGCCGGCGATCCGCCCGCGCCGCAGCAGCACCACCAGCATGGCGAACATGCAGAACAGCAGCACCAGCACGGCGAACCGGCGGGTCAGCGAGGCGTCGACATTCTCTTCGACGGTCAGGAAGTAGTACCGCAGGAACTCCTGGTACCAGGCGATGGTCGGACCGACTACGTACTTGATCCGGGCCGATTCGGCGATCGCGGCCAGGGTCTGAGACCGGCAGACCACCACGGCGATCATCGCGGCGGCCGCGGCCAGCACCGCCAGCGGCGCGACCAGCCCGTCGGTGACCCGGCGCTTCCGGATCACCCCTTCGATAGCCCGCGAACCGGTCAGCAGCGGAGCCAGCGCGATCAGTCCGTGCGGAGCCAGCGTGACGGTGAAGACCGCAACCAGGACCGCCAGCGCGGTGGGCACCAGCCGCCGGGTGGCGATCGTGCGTTCCACCAGCACCCAGACCAGCAGGGTTCCCAGCGCGATCAGCGGCTCGGGGCGCAGGCCGTTGTTGAACGGCAGCCAGGCCGCCGCGAACATGGCCGCGGCGGTGAACATCGCCACCCGGTTGCCGGAGAGCCGGCCCAGCCGGGGCAGGATGCGGCGGCTGAGGATCAGCCAGCAGGCCATGCCGGCCAGCGTGGCGGGCAGCCGCATCCATACGCCGGCGGTGCTGATGGTGCTCAACTGGCCCAGCAGCGACGGGTACCAGTCGAACGGGGCCTCGGTAGCGCCGAAGAACCGGTAGTAGTTGGCCACATAGCCGGCGTGCGCGACGTTGCGTGCCATCGTCAGGTTGTAGCCGTCATCGCTGGAGATCGCGCCGATGACGTGCCACAGCGCCAGGGTGCCCAGCACGCCGATGTCGGCCAGCCAGGTAATCGGGTTGGCTTTGAACCAGTGCCGCCAGTTGCGCGGGGTGCGGTGGCATTGGCGGCGGTCCAGGACGGCCAGCGCGATGATCGACGCCAGCACTGCCAGCACCCCCAGCGCCATCAGGCCGGCCTTGAGCACGGTGGGCGCGGTGATGAACCGGGTGTCGATGTCGATGCGGGCACTCAAGCCCGGCTGCGGGCCGATCTTCAGTTCGGTGAAGATGCCGCCGATCTGCGGCTTGTTCTCCGGAGGCAGGGTGCCGGCCGCGCCGGGGATGCCGACGAAATCCGCGCCGACCTCACCGGCGTTGGCCCACAGGTGCAGTTCGGTGCAGTCGGCGAGCTTGCTCCGCTGGGCGGCCGCTGCCACCTGGTCGCGGTAGGCGGCGAACACGGCGGTCTTGTTGGCCCGCACGAACAGGCCGTGTGCGGTGGCGTCGACGCCGCCGGCCGGCACGGTCGACAGCACCAAGCCGCCCTTGTCGCCCAGGGTGGAGATCGCCGAGCAGGGGATCGTGATGTCCAGGCTGCGGGGCGCGCCGGACACCAGCGGGGCGGTGACGTCGCTGACGTGGCCGTCGGCGTCGAGCCCCTGGGGCCAGGCGATGGTGGCGGTGGTCTGTTTGACCGGGAGCAGCGGGGTGATGCCGCACAGCAGCACACCGGTGGCGCCGGCCACCACCGCGATCAGCCGGGCGATCCGGTAGCTCTGCTTGGGCCGGTCGTAGGTGGAGGACACGAGCCCTGATGTTAGGCGACCGCGTCGATGCCGCGGCGGACCATACGGAGAGTTGCCCAGCTTTGAGCGACAACCCACATTATGTCGGGTTAAGGGTGGTCGTGCGGGGGCCCATCTGCGCCGCCTCCGCCCGCAGCGCCAGCACCCGCTGGTGAATCCGGTACTCAGTACTCCGCGGCATCGCCCCGGGCCCGTAGCGGGCCCGGCCGCGCCGGAACACCCGGCCGCGGCCGCGTTCCCAGCGCAGCGCGTCCGAGATCGCCTTCGACGACCGTCCCCGGACAGCGAAGCCCCGGGAGTTCAGCTCCGCGGCCAGTTCGTCGATGCTGCAGATTCCGTGATGCTGCAGGTAGTGGGTCAGTACGTAACGCAGTTCGATGCCGCGCAGCGGCCTTCGGTTCGTCATGTGGCGAACCCTGGCACCGCGGTCCGACACGGCGGGGAGTTGTCGCTCAAAGGTGGGCAACTCTCACATGCCCCGGGTCCGGTGACGGGTGGGGCGAGTGAGGCGGGTGACAGAGAACAGTACGAGTGGGACGCGCGTGGCCCGTTCAGTGCCGCAGCGGCGCCGGGCTCCACAGCCCGGAGCGCACGGCGGTGCCCAGATCCAGCTGTGCCGGTGTGGCCGCGGGGTAGTACGGCGTCAACTGCTGCAGGGCACCCCAGTCGCGGAACCAGTCGTGGTTCAGGTAACTGGGCACCGTGGTCGCGCGCACCAGCAGCTCGGTGATGCCCAAGGGGCCGCCACCGTTGTTGTCCATCACCGGGGAGTTCGCCTCGGCGCCGAATCGGTCCGGCAGGATCCGCCACTTGGGCACCTCGGTGACCCCGTTCTGGTGGCCGAACGGACGCTGGCAGGGGAACGCCAGGCCGACCAGCCAATCCAGCAACACCGGATCCTGCGAGCCCACCACGTCCTGCAGGGTGCGCAGCTGCGGGACGCGCGGCGGTGTCACCGCGATCCAATGCTGCGGGGCCAGGTCGTCGTCGCGGACCACCAACCGGACGCGGGTGGCCTCAGCTGGGATCGCCGACATCGGTGCGCGCAGGTTGCGCCACGCCGGGACCGCGCCGATGTCACCGAACTCCACGGTGCCGCTGGTTGTATGCGACGGTCCCAGCTTCGCCTCTCCTTCGTCGAGGCTCGCTGAACCTCCGGGCTTGTCGTTCGCTGCGCCGGACTCGGTGGCCCACTGCGCGGTGACCTCGCCGCGGTCGAAGCGGCCCGCGGCCGCCACCACCAGCAGCGGTCCGGCGTTGGCCCGATCGGCGGGCAACCGGTACCAGGCCGAGCGCAGCAGTGCGGGCACCTGAATGCCCGCGCGCCAGCTGCCCAGCACCGGCACCCGGGCCGGGTCCAGCTTGTAGGGCAGTCGGGCTCGCGAACCGTTGATCCCCTCGCCGGAGGTGATGCCGCCCTCGGTGCCGGCCTCGCCGCCGGAGACTTGAGCGTCGTCGTCGGCCAGCCGGCCCAGCCCGGGGCGGCCCATCATCTGGGCGGCGGGGGCGGCGGGGGGGGGCCCCTTGGGCGGGGACCCCGCCCGGAGGGGAGCGCCGAGGGCCGCCGGGGGCGGGGCGTCGATCGGCACGAGCATCCCGGCGTTGGGGTCCGGTTCGACCAGCACGTCGTCGGCCAGCCCGCATGTCTTGCCGGTCAGGGCGTCCAGGTTGGAGCGGCCGACCGTCCAGGCCGGGTACTGGCCGAGCATCGCCGCGGTCAGCGACACCACCTCGAAGGCGATCAGCACCCAGGAGGCGATGGCGAGGGGGTAGCCCGACAGCGCCGCCCAGCGCGGTCGCCGCCCGGCGCCATTGGTGAAGTGGAACCAGGCCGCCACCAGTGCCGCCAACACCGTCAGCCCCACGCCCATGGTGGCGAACGCCAGATGCCACTTGGGGAAGGCGTTCGACCACGGCACCCCGAAGTTGGAGACATACCACCAGCCGTTGACGCTGGCGAACGACAGTGCGGTGATGAACAGCACCACCGCGGTGAACAGCGTCCGGTTGCGCCTCGAGTGCATGGCCGCGGCGCTCACCGCGACGGCGGCCAGCGCACCCAGGGACCCGGCGAGCCCGGCGAACACCCCGAAGTGATGCGTCCACTTGGTGGGCGTGAACATCATCGCGATGAACGAGATGATGGTGATCCCGATGATGCGCCGGCTCGGTCCGGCAGCGGTGCCGGGAATCCGGCCCTTGCGCAACGCCATCGCCACCGACACCGCCAGCGCGACGCCCAATGCCAGCACCGGGAACCGGCGAGCCACCGAGCCGTCGGGGGTGGCCAGGAACAGCCGTTCGTAGCGGACGTGCTCCTCGAACCAGGCCAGGCTGGGCCCGACCGCGGACTTCAGCGTGCTGGCCTCGATCTCGCCGGCCAAGGTCTGGTCGCGGAAGATCACGATCGCGGTGATGCTGACCGCCGCGGCAATGGGCGCCAGCAGCGGCGCCAGGCCGAACTGCGTGGAGCGCCGGTGCAAAATGGTGCGCAGCGGCCCGATCGCCACTAGCAGCGCACCGATCGACGCGATGCCGGTCGGCCCGGAGAACAACGTCATCGCGCCGATGATGCAGGCGATCGCCAGCGGCAGCAGCCGGCTGGTGGCCACCGCCCGCTCCACCGAGCACCAGGTCGCCAGGATGCCCAGCGCGATGATCGGCTCGGGGCGCAGGCCGTTGTTCAGCGGCAGCCAGAACGCCAGGAACATGCCGGCCGCGGTCCAGGCCGCCGCCCGGCTGTGTTTGACGGCGTGGCCCAGGCGAGGGATCACCTCGCGGCTGATCAGCCACCAGCAGGCCAGCGCCATGGCCAGGGTGGGCAGTCGCATCCAGATGCTGGTGGTGGACACCTGCGACCACACCGCCAGCAGGTCGTAGTACCAGCCGAACGGCGCCTCCGGGGTGCCGAACCAGCGGTAGAAGTTGGCCATGTAGCCGGCATGCTCGGAGATCCGCGCCATGGTCAGGATGTAGCCGTCGTCGGACGTGTTGGCGCCGACGAAGTGCCACCACACCAGCACCAGGGTGACCAGGGCGTCCAGTGGTGAGGCCGACCACCACCGGGCGGGCAGGAAACGCCGATGCCGGGTGCCGTCGGCGGTGTCCAGGACGTGCAGGGCGATCAGCGCGACGATCGTCAGCGCCACCCCGAGGATCATCGCGGCCAACTTGAGGGCAGTGGGCGCGCTGGAGAAGCGGGTGTCGACGGTGGCGGTGAAGTCCAGTCCGGCCGGCGCCGGGCCGGACAGGTCGGTGTAGACCCCGACGATCTGCGGGCGGAAGTCATAGCCGCTGCGGGTCCCGGTCAGCGGGGAGCCGGGCTTTTCGGCGTTGGGTCCGTATTTGAGGCCGACGAACTCGGCGGTGACCCGGTCGGCGTGCGCGGTGAAGGTCAGTTTCTGACAGTTCGGGCCGAGCACCGCCGACAGCGGTGCCACCACGACCGGCACGTTGCGGACGACCAGAACGAGGTCGTCGTTGACGAGTTCGATGAGCAGTCCGCGGTCGACGGCCTTGGGGGCCTGTTTGGGCACCGTGGACAGCAGCACCGACTTGGCCGGGGTGAGGCCGGCCGCGGCCTGGCACGGCACGCTGATGTCGAGGTCGGTGGCGACGTAGCCGATCAGCGGTGCCTGCACACTGGCCAGGGCGCCGTTCTGCGGCCAGTTGAGTTCGGCGGTGGTCTGTTTGACCGGTAACAACGGGGTGAGGATCGCCAGGAGGGTGCCCAGGATGCCGGCGACGACGGCGACGGCCCGAGCGATCCGGTAGTCGGCGCGGGTATCGGTCACGGACCAGATGGTATCGGTGTCCTCGACGGCGTCCGTCAGGTGCGGATGGCAAGCACGAACGGGCCGATCTTCTGCACGTGGAACTGCGGCCCGGCGAACAGGGCCGCATCGAGCTCCACGGTGTAGCGCCGCACGTTGGGATGGTTGGGGTAGACGTCCTTGGCCAGCCGCAGCGTGTAGCGCTCCCCGGCGCCGGGCCGCATCAGAAACACCGTCGGCGCCGGCCACGCCAAGTCGTCGAGCGCGTGGGTGAACTGTTCGGAGGTCTCGAGTTTGGACCAGGCCTCGATCGCGGCGGCGCGCGCGGAGAACTGCGCCAGCGGGTTGGCGTAGTGCGGCGTCAGCCCCTGGAAACCCCAATAGGGGTAGTAGGACAGGAAGCTGTAGTCGGCGGTGAGCACCACGGTCTCGTCGCGCGGCTTGCCGGTGGCCTGGGTGATCGCGGCGTCGACGGCTTCGTAGTACTTTGCGGCGCCCGGTGCGCGCCGGTCGCCGCGGTCGCCGTGGCCGTCGGTGTCGGTGTAGGCGACGGTGATGTCGGGCCGCAGCACCTCGGGAATGTCCTGGCTGAACGCGACCGTCCCGGCCAGCCCCACCGCGGTCGCGACGGGATAGACGATGGTGTGCCAGCCCTGTGCGGCCCGGCCGAGTGCCTGGGCGCCCTCGATGAAGCCGAATACTCCGGCCGTGGCCAGCAGCACCGTCAGCGTCGGCTGGAGCCGGAAGCTCAGCAGTGTGGTGAGGGCCAGCGTCGACAACATAGACAGGATCGACCATGCGTAGACGGCGACGACGCCGATCGCCAGCGCCCCTGCCCGGGTCGACTTGGTGGCCCGCACCACCAGCCACAACGTCCCCAGCAGGCACAGCGCTCCGAGCAGCGTGAACTGCAGCATCGGGAAGCTCAGTTCGGCGCCGTCGCCGGGCAGGTAGTGAAAGGCGCTGCGGGATTCGCCGGCCGGGTGGTACAGCGCCCGGCGCAGGTAGGGCGTCCAGGTGATCGACGCGATGGCCGCGGCGATCACCCCGATCACCGCCAGCCGGGTCAGCGGGCTCAGCGCGGCTTTGACGCCGGCGTGTTTGACCGCCCGCGACGCCGCCAGCAGCACCGCCATCAGCGTCACCGTGAACGCGGTGTAGGCCACCAGCAGGGTGTAGAAGGTGGCGGCAAAGCCCAGGAAGAGGCCGGCGCCGACGATCGCACCCCAGCCGCGTCGTGCCGCCGTGCGAGCCCCCGCGAGAGCCCCCGTGAGAGCCCCCGCGAGAGGGAATCTCGCGTCGCGCTCGCCGGCGTGTCGGTCGTGAGATTCCCACTCGGCGGGAACGTCGGCGGGAGGGTGGGGCGGGTAGCCGGCCCGCAGGCCCGACCAGGTCAGGATCAGCACCGGGGGCAGCAGCATGGTGATCATCGCCGCGTAGGGCTCCGGGGAGCTGTAGGCCAGCGTCACCGCCGCCCCGGCGAGGGTGACCAGCACCGCGTACTCGAAGCGGAGCATCTTGTTCCACAGCACCAGCGCGACCGCGACGGCCACGGCGATCGAGGTGATCGCCCACGGCTTGTACATCTCCCAGGCCGGCAGCCCGGTCCAGGCGGCCGCCCGCCCGCCGAGCCAGAACCAGCCCGGCGGGTAGAACGGCGGCAGCCCGAGGTAGGTCATGTCGTGAAGCCGCGGGCTGTCGGTCAGCCGGGTCAGGTATTCGGTGCGGAACTGCTGGTCCACCGAGATCCCGAACAGGTAGAGCTTGGTGGCCCCCAGCGGCATCGCCAGCGTCACCACCGAGAACGTGCTGGTGAACACCACCGCGGCCAGCCAGCCCAGCGCCTGCCGGCCGCGTCGCCACGCCCATGCAGCCGCGGCCAACCCGGCCAGGCAGCAGACCTGCCCGACGGTGGTCAGCGCATGCAGTTGATTCGACGACGGATACGCCGGCCACTGCACCCGGGCGATCGCTATCAGCGCGACCACCGCGACGAGGACGGCGATGACGCCGGCCAGCATCATCTGGGCCACCGTGTTCAGCGCATTACGCACTGTCACCACCAGCCCCAACTGTCACCAGGAAAGCGATATATGTCGATTGCCCGTCTTTGAGCGACAACGGTTGTCGCTCAAAGGCGGGCAACTCACCGCGGCCTTCCCCCGAGTGACGTGTGTGACGCACGAGACCGGCGCGGCTCATCGGGTTAGATCGGCAACCGGCGGAAGATCGCCCGCGGGACGTGCCGAAGCACCATCATGACGTAGCGGAACGCCCCGGGCGCCCAGACGATCTCCTTGCCCTTGGCGGCGGCGGCCATTGCCAGTTCGGCGACGTCTTCCTTGTCGACGGTCAACGGCGCTTCCTTGACGTGCGCGGAGAACCGGGTCCGCACCTGACCGGGCCGGATCACCAGCACCCGCACCCCGTCTTCGCGAAGCGCCTCGCCCAGGCCGAGGTAGAAGCCGTCGAGCCCGGCCTTGGTGGAGCCGTAGACGAAGTTGGTCCGGCGCACCCGTTCACCGGCCACCGAGCTCATCGCGATGATCTGCCCGAAGCCCTGGGCGCCCATCTTGCCGGCGAGCAGCACGCCCACCGAGACCGCTGCGGTGTAGTTGATCTGCGCGACCTGCACGGCCTTGGCCTGGTTGTGCCAGAGCTCCTCGGCGTCGGCGTCCATGCCGAACGCCACGATCGCCACATCTATATCGCCGCCCGAGAACGCGGAGTCGATCATCGCCGGGTGGCTCGCGGTGTCGAGTGCGTCGAAGTCGACGATCCGCACCGACTTCGCGCCGGCCGCCTCCATCGCCGCCACGGCGCCGTCGCGGCCGGGGTCACCGGGCAGGCAGGCCAGCACCACGCTGGCCGAGGCGTTGCGCAGGTAGCGCGCACAGATCGCCAGGCCGATCTCGGACGTACCGCCCAGCAGCAGAATCGACTGGGGGTTACCGGTCGCGTCGAACACCATCTAGAGCAGCTCCAAACGTCGGGCCATATCGGAGGCGAAGATCCCGTCGGGATCCACCTTGCGGCGCACCGCGATCCATTCGTCGATCCGCGGGTACATGGCGTGAAAATTCTCCGCGGTGGTGCGGGAATCCTTGGCGGTGTAGAGCCGGCCGCCGAACTCCAGCACCCGGCGGTCGAGCTCGTTGAGGAATTCGTTGAGGCCGGGCTTGATTCGGAAGTCGACGCAGACGTTCCAGCCGGGGATCGGAAAGCTCAGCGGCGCCTGGTTTCCCGGGCCGAACAGCTTGAACACGTTGAGCCATGAGTGGTGTCCGCTGGCCTGGATGTCGTACATGATGCGCTTGAACTCTTCGACCGCGTCGGTGGGCACCACGAACTGGTACTGCGCGAAACCCGCTGAGCCGTAAGCGCGATTCCACTCGCCGACCATGTCCAGCGGGTGATAGAACTGCGTAAGGTTCTGCGCTTTGCCGCGATAGGTGCTGCCGATGCGGTACCACGCGTCGGTCAGCGTGCCGAAGATCAGCTTGTTTCCCAGCCCGTTGGGGAAGATGTCGGGGGCGGTGAAGAACTGCGGCGCGTCGAACTTCAGTGGATTGCGCCGCAGTTTGGCCGGCAACTGCTCGACGGTGGCCAGCGAACCGCGGGAGATCACCGCCCGCCCCAGCTTGGGCGGGGCGCTGATCGCGTCGAACCAGGCGCTCGAATAGGTGTAGTTGTCCTCGGTGCCGTCACTGTGGAAGGCGATGGTCTCGTCGAGCGAAGCGGTCACGTCGCCGTCGGCGATGAAGTACGCCGTCTCGGTCGGGGTCATCGCGATCACCGCGCGCAGCACGATCCCGGTCAGGCCGTTGCCCCCGACCGTGGCCCAGAACAACTCCGCCTCCGGGCCCTCGGGCTCCAGGTGTCGCACCGAACCGTCGGCGGTCAGCAACTCCATCGAGCGCACATGGTTGCCGAAGCTGCCGGCGCTGTGGTGGTTCTTGCCGTGGATGTCGCAGGCGATCGCCCCGCCCACGGTGACCTGCCGGGTGCCGGGCAGCACCGGAACCCACAGCCCGAGGGGCAGGGCGGCCCGCATCAGCTGGTCCAGGTTCACCCCGGCGTCGACGTCGACCAGCGCGGTGGCGGCGTCCATCGAGTGGATCCGGTTCAGCGCGGTCATATCGATCACCAGGCCGCCGCCGTTCTGGGCGTTGTCGCCGTAAGAGCGGCCCAGGCCGCGGGCGATCACGCCACGGCTTCCGGAATCGGCCGAGCGAGCCACCGCCTTGGCGATGACTTCGACATCCGGGGTCGACAACACCTGCGCCACGCTGGGCGCGGTGCGGCCCCAGCCGGTGAGGCGGCGCGTCGTGGTCTGCAACTCGGTGCTCAACATCGCACATGAGGGTACCGCCAACGCGCCGGATTCCCGTTCAGCGTGACTATTGCGATCTGTCCCGATACGATCGCGCAATGCCTGAGACTTCTGCGAGCGAATCCTCCTCTGCCAAGCCCAAGACCGCGGGTTTTCCGCAATCTTCCACCTCCGCGTCGGCGTTGTCGGTGCCCACTATCGCCGCGCTGGCGCTGGCCGTGATCGGCATCGTTTTGGCCATCTTCGGTTGGTTCCACCCGTCGACGAGCCAGAAGTTCTCCGACGACCAGCGCGCCGACGCCAAGGGCAAGATCTGCGAGGCGCAGGGCGTCGTGCGTCAGGGCACCCAGTTCAACACCAACCTGCAGAACCCGGTGCCGGGCGACCTGGCCGGTGACCTGGCGGTGGGCACCAATGCGCGGCTTTCGCTGTTCGCCGGTGGCGCCTTCCTGCACCAGAACCTCGAGGCCAACCCGGCCACCCCGGCCGACCTGGCCAAGGCCGCTGGCGACATGGCCGACACCCTCGAGGCGCTGAGCATCAACTACCTGGCTGGGCACTCGCCCGAGGACGCCGTCCAGCAGCCGCTGCGCGACCAGCTGCGCGGTCAGATCGACGTTCTGGACAACCTCTGCCAGCAGCAGTAATTCAGCAGCAGTAACCCCGTTCGTTTTGTAGGTGCGCTGGGCGATGTCGACGACAGAGCCCAGCGCACTTTCATTTGGTGGACCTGCTGCAGCGGCAGGCCGAGCGCCACGGTGACAAGGTCGCGTTCCACTTCTGCCCGGAGGGCGACGACGACGAACACGACCGCCCGGAGAGCCCGGAGATCCATTCGCCACCGAACGACTTGTGGTGATCCACGAGGTTCAGCGACACCGGATGACCGAGACCGACCTGGACGCGGTCCTGGCCGCGATCCGGCGCCACCACCGGACCGAGGTGCACGACGTGGTTGTCCTGGTCAAGCCGATGACATTCCGGCAAGATCCAGCGGGCCGCGTGCCGGGAGAAATTCAGTGCGGGCGAGCTGGTGGCGGTGGCGCAGTGGAGCGCCCCGCAACGCCCGGCTCCCGATACGGGAACGGCCGCCAAGCAACAGATGGCGCTAGGCCTGGCCCGGTTCGTGGGCAGGTCGGCACGCCAGCGGCGCGAATCGGACTGAGCGCCGGCGCGTCCAGGGCCCCGGTGGGCGGCACGATGACGGTACCGGTGGTACCGCTCAGCAAACCATCTTGCTGCGCCGGATCGAAGTACGCCTCCCAAGTCGTCGGCGACTGCGGCGCGCACGCCGACCGGTGCTGGAACCGCGACCTTTGGCGTCTTGCGAACCGTCTGGATGGGCCTGGCGCGCCGGAACGACCAGTCATTCGTTAGCGGACAATTGTCCATCGGGGTTTCTGTGGCGATATGTGATTCCTCAGTTATTTATCAGTTATTATGCCGACGGGCAAGTCGGTATAGCGCCGAAAATGTGCCCCGTAGACAGCGTCAAGGTTGAAAGTTTGGGCGTACCACACCATCCAGTCACCTAAGTGGTACTAGCTGCGTTGCCCAATTATGACCACGTTCGTTGTCGCTTTAAACCAGGTAAGACACCGTTGTAAACAAAAATGTTGTGAAAGCAATCGCCAAATGTTGTCAATTTTCTGACTGCATATGTTGTCGAAATGGTGACTACAAACGTTGTCGTTCAGTAACCGACGAATTTGATCTGTGAGTCTGAGAGATGTCTATTTGAAATGTGACGTGTCTCATGTACTGTCGCGAACGTTTGATGCCTCGAGATGGAAGAAATTTCCGATGCAGCAGTTACTTCGTCCCTACGCCACGACGGGTGTCGCCCTGGTAGGTGCCGGTCTCGTCAGCGTCACTGCTGTACCGATCCCGCAGGTAAGCCTGCATGCATTGCCCTCGCCACGGTCCGATGTTGGCCGGTCCAGCAACAACCGAATCTGCGGTTGATGGTCAACACGTCCGATGTACTGGTCGCCTGGGATCCGCTGTTCAGGAACACGGTCGCCAACCTCGCCAACCTGGGCCAGCACGTGGACTCGGGGCCGGTCGGTGCCCAGCCTTTCGATCTCAACTTCACCCTCGGTCGGGTGCTGGACACCGTGCACCTCGGCGACAAGAGCGTGACCACGATCCTGTGCGGAATCGGAATCGGAATCGGGATCGGCGACCTGCCGATCGGGTCGATGGTCACCAGCCTGCTCCAGGGCGGTGGAGCCAAGGCAGCGGCTGGCGGAAGAACTCGCGGCGACGCGTACGGCGGTGACGGTGCCGGTGGTGCTCGCGGTGCCGCCGGACCGGCCGATGCGGGGGGCGCGGTCAGCGCGGACCCCGGTACCGCGAGGCAGGCCGGCAGTGCCGGTGAAGCCGGCACGAGGGGCGCGGACGGGGCCCCCGGCTAACCCCCAGAGTCTCAGCTCTCAGCGCCGACAACACGACCAGCTCATCCCAACACAGCAGATAGGCCTCATCCCATGGCTCGTAAGCGCCGTAATGCAGCACAACATCTCCAACGCACCAGCCCGGGGCGGCGCGCGGTCGGCGTGGCCGGCGCGGCGGCGGCGTTTTTGGCGTTGGGTGTGACGCCGTTGGTGTCGGCGCCGGGCGCGCGGGCTGACGGTGAGTTAGATTGGTTGTTGGATCTGTTCACCCCGGCGGTGGGTGCGGATGTGGAGACCGCGGTTGGCTTCGACTGGGGGTCGTTGTTTGACTCGTCGGCGGGGTTGGCTAGTGGTGATCCGTTTGATCTGACCGCGTTGGTGGATGCGTACCTTTACACGCCGTTGCATGCCAGTTTGGTCGACTGGATCGAGAGCCCGTTGGGCATCCAGGTCGACGGCTTCATCAATGACACGTTCGGGTTCGGTTCGATCATCATCGGCAATGGCGCGACCGGTGTTGCCGGTGTCGATGGCGGCAATGGTGGTGCGGGCGGTTGGCTGTTCGGTGATGGCGGTGCCGGTGTCGCCGGTGGCGATGGTGGCGCGGCCGGGCTGTTCGGCAATGGTGGTGCCGGCGGTGCGGGCCTGGCGGGCCTGGCCGGCGGTGACGGCGGCGCCGGTGGTTCGTGGATGGGCGTGGGCGGTAGCGGCGGCGCCGGTGGTGATGGTGGTGGCGCCGGTGGCAATGGTGGTGATGGCGCGGGTTGGCTGTTCGGTTCCGGTGGCAATGGTGGTGCCGGTGGTATCGGCGCGGCCGGCGCGGCGGGTCTGGCTGGCGCGACCGGTGTCTGGGCTTCCGGCGGAAACGGTGCCGTCGGTGGCGACGGTGCCCTCGGTGGTAACGGTGGCAATGGTGGTGCCGGCGGTAAGGCGTCGTGCTTCTTCCGTAATGGTGGAAATGGTGGGGTGGGTGAGGTGGGTGGTGTGGGCCGGAAACGGGAGCATGGTT
>CAXYUC010000006.1:0-49353 GCA_964292075.1 uncultured Mycolicibacter sp. | reverse complement strand
TGACGCGCAAGCGGCATAGGGAATCCCGCGACCTTCAGTCGCGGGAGAAGGTCAAACCGATGGTCTACGGACTCCCGCCGCCGGCCCGTCGCGGCCGTAGCCGCAGCGGCGGCATCGGCGGGGCGGGCAGTCGTTGCAGCCGGCCCTGATAGCCACTGACCTCGCCGAATTGCTCGTCGCCGTCTTGCCATTGGCGCCGGAACTCGACGATCTCGTCATGGCTACGGCCGATGAAGTTCCACCACAGCACCAACTCCTCGCGAAACGGCACCCCGCCCAGCACCAGGATCCGGGCCGGGGAGTCGCCGGTGTTGCGCAGCGGCAGCACCGCGCGGCCGGGGCCTTGATACCCCAGCTCGCCGACACCCAGAGCCGCGCCGCCCAGTGCCACCGCGCCGTGGTCACACAGCACACCGTGCTCGAACGCCGGATCGACATCGAGCGTCAGCTCGGTCCGCGGATCCAGGTCGAGCTGGGCGCCCAGCAGGGGAGTGAACGACGGGACGGGGGAGCGGTGCCCGGCCAGCTCGCCGAGGAACACCAGCGCAGTGGCGCCGGATAGCGAAACAGGTTCGGGCGCAAAATGGTTGAAGTCCCGTGCACCATGGCGCGCAGTATCAGGCAGGGCCACCCACAGCTGCACGCCGCGCAGGACAGGAGCCGTCTGCTGATCGATCGAGACCTCGGAGTGGCAGATGCCCGCACCGGCGGTCATCAAGTTCAGCTCGCCGGGGTTCACCACCGCGTGCACGCCGGCGCTGTCGCGGTGCTCGACCCGCCCGCTGAACAGCCAGCTCGCCGTCTGTAGCCCGGTGTGCGGGTGCGGGGGCACGTCCATGCCGCCGTCGGCGGCCACGTCCTGCGGTCCGTAGTGGTCGACGAAGCACCAGGCGCCGATCAGTGAGCGGTCCCGTTGCGGCAAGGTGCGGCGTACTCGGATACCACGAGCTCCGCCCAGCGGAACCTCACGTGCGCGCAGCACTTCGATGCGGTCGGCGGGTCCTGCGGCACAAGCGAATTCAGTCGACGTGTTCTCCAGGTTGCTCAACTGTCCACCTCCGCGCCGCGTGCCAAGCCGCTGCGTCGATACTACCGACACGGGGCCTGGTCAGGCCGCTGACGGGGGACCGATCCGGCCGGTGGGCAGGTGAAAAACCGTCGCGGTCACCGGCAGCTGCTCGTCTTCGTGGTTGGCCAGCAGCGCCTGATTGTCGGGCAACTCGCGGGTGTTGATCTCGCCAGCGGCGATCGCGCGCAGCAGTTCGTGGGCCCGGGCGAGCTCGGCCCGCTTGCGGTACTGGCCGCCGGGGAGCTTCACCCCGGCCCACACGCCGTATTCCTCGCCGCGCTCCACGGCGAGTGCCGCGCATTGGCGTTGCTGCGCGAGCGGGCAGCGCCGCAGACATTGCAACCGCGCCTCGGTGGAGGACTGCTCGTAGGCGCGGGCCTTCGCGGCCCCGTCGGCACCGTCGGCGTCGGGGTAGCCGAACCACAGTTCGGGGTTCACGGAGCAGGGGGGTGCCATCAGAAGACCTCCTCGTGAGGGGAACGGATAACGTAGACAGAAACGTATACGAACGAAGACGACGAACGCAACAGAAGTTGATAAAAACATATATGTAAGTAGTGAAGGGTCGGGCTGTGTACGATCCGATCATGGTCGGGGCGCAACGATGAGCCGCGAGGCAGCCGGCGCGGCCATTCGGGCACTGCGGGAGGCACGCGACTGGTCGCTGGCGGACCTCGCCGCGGCCACCGGGATCAGCATCATGGGCCTGAGCTACCTCGAGCGCGGCGCCCGCAAACCCCATAAAGGCACAGTTCAGAAGGTTGAGAATGGGCTCGGCCTGCCGCCGGGCAGCTATTCTCGGCTCCTGGTAGCCGACGACGCCGACGCTGAACTGGCTCAGCTGACCTCCGCGGCCGGGTCGCAAACGTCCGTCGCGCGTCCCGCCGGAGCCATTGTCGTGGACCGCCACAGCGACACCGAAGTGCTCGAGGGATATGCCGAGGCGCAGCTCGACGCGCTGCGTTCGGTGATCGCGAGACTGCCATCGGAAGCATCAGACGAATACGAGACGTATATTCTTTCCGTGATCACGCAGTGCGTGAAGGCGGAGATGCTCGCGGCCAGTTCATGGCGGGTAGCGGTGAACGCGGGCGCCGAACACGCCGCCCGGCTGATGGCGCACCTCCAGGCCCTGGAGGGCACCCGCATCGACCTGCTGCAACGAATGCCCGGCAGCCTGACCGCCCGCTTCGACCGGGCGTGCGCACAGTCGTCGCTACCCGAACCGGTGATCGCGGCGTTGATCGGCGTCGGCCCCGACGAGATGTGGGACATCCGCAACAGGGGTGTGATCCCACCCGGCGCCCTGGCCCGAGTCCGGGCATTCGCGGACGAATCCATGGACGCGACAGCTGGTGGCGACGGAGGGGGATAACAGTGAGCAACGGTGAGTTGGAGCTACTGACGCGCGCCAATGAGCTGTTCGCGGGCAATCCGCGGCCCGCGTCACTGGAGTCCGGGCTGGACCACTACGCCGAGCTCTTGGAGCGCAACGCCAACACCGATACCGGCGCCGGGCATGACCGGTACCGGACGGCATTGCTCGCCCAGCGAGATCTGTTGCTGGCCACCGCACGTACCGATGCGCTACCCACCACGGTGTTGTCTGCCGCGGTCGCCGACCACACTCGGGCGCGCCAGCAGACCGACGACGTCGTTTCGGCCGCCCGCGCCGACGCGGAGGCTTCCCCGAACTCGCCGTTGGCGCACCGGGAGGCGATGCGCCGGCGGGCCGCCCGGCTCCACACCCAGCACGCCCACGTGGTGTCGGCGCAGCATCGCGCGCGGGCGCACCGTGCGGGGTTGCGGCGGCTGCGTTATCGGGGGGTGCGGCGCAGGCCGGTGGGCTTGGATCGGTTGCGGCTGCCCAACACTCGTGCCGGGCTGGCGGTCCGCGCGGCACTGTCGCGGCTTGGCAGACCGTATGTGTGGGGTGCGACCGGTCCCGACCGGTTCGACTGCTCGGGGCTGACCCAGTGGGCGTATCACCAGGCCGGCGTGCCGCTGTCGCGTACCACCTACACGCAGATCCACGAAGGAATCCCGGTGCCGCGCTCCCAGATTCGACCCGGTGACCTGGTCTTCCCCAGCACCGGGCATGTTCAGCTGGCGATCGGTGGAAACCGGGTGATCGAAGCCCCGCACGCCGGCGCAACCGTGCAGATCAGCCCCCTGGGCGCGCAGGTGGCGATCCGGCGTCCGGTGCCGTGATCGGACTGTCCCCACGGGGTGCTCGGGTGAATTGTCGGCTTCGGTGGGCCTCGGTACAGTCACCGGCCATGAAGCGGTCAGCAACCCGCGACGACGTGCTTGATGCGATCGACCGCATCGAACGGGCCGGTGACCAACAGCAGGGCCGAGCGGCGCAAGCCATGACGCTTGCCGAAGCGGCTCTGGCGCAGCAACTGTCGACTGTCGCGGAGTTCGACCGGCAGATCATCGAAGCGCTGCGCCAGGCGCGCAAGACCACGTTGGAAGGCCGACGTCGCCTCGACGAACTCGAGGCCGAGATTGCCGGCGCCGCAGGATCCTGGGACCTGAGCACCGCCGCGGGGGCGCGGGAATTCCAGAGGTTCTTGATCGACAGGCTGGGGCAGATCATCAGAGTGGTCGAAGAGGCCAACGACGACGACTCCTCCAAGCAAGCGTTGGCCACCGCGTTGACGAGGCTGTACGCCGGCGCGCAATCAGATCGCGACGAGTCGACCCCCGCCGAGGACAGCCAGCCGCCCTCGGGTGATCCGGATACCGATCCTTACCTGGACGAACTGGCCGATAACGAGCCTGACGTCGATGACCCGCAGGAACCGCAAGGGCCGCCGCAGTTGGCGACGCCGACGTTCCCCGGCATGGGTGCCGACGGACCGGGCTTCGGGGCGATGCCGGCTGCAATGCCCGCCGGATTTCCGTTGACCGGGCTGACGCCTGGACTGGGCCGTGACGACCTGCCCGCAGCGGACGATTACCGGCCCGAGGATGCGGCCGCCGCCGATGCGACGGACGGTGTCAACGCCGACGGCGCTGACGGCGATACGCCGGCACAGGACCCGGGGGAGCAGGGCCCGGTCGCCGTGCGGCTGCCCGACGGCGAGACCACGACCGTGGCCAATCCGCAACTGGCGGCGGCGATGCAGGCCGTCGCCGACGGACAATCTGTCGTGGAGGCATTCCGCAGCCAGGGCATCCACATCCCGCCGCCTGGAACACCGGTGCTGGCGGCGGTCGATGTGGCTGGCCTGCGACCCGGCGACATCGGCGTGTTCACCGACCGCCACGCCCTCGCTGTGGGCGCCGGCAAGGCGCTGCTCGACGGGCAGGTCCATCTCGTCGAGAACCTGCGCGGTCCGGGATTCCTGGGTTGGCAGCATCCACCGGCCCAGGTCCAGGAGCCCGCGCCGCCCGCCGAGCCGGTCGGGACCAGGCCGGCGTGGGTGCTCGGTGACCTCATGAGCTTGAAAAAGGCGGCTCCAACCGTCATCGTCGATTAGCCAGGAAGGTGGAACATGCCCGAGAAGATCCACGTCAACCAGGACGTTCTGACCAACGCGGCGGGGCACCATCAAGAGGCGTCGGACTACCTGTCCACCGTTGCGGCCTCGCACGAGGCGATCCAGGCGACCCTGAATTCGCTCGGTCCGATCTACGGCGACTTTCGCCAGGCGGCCGGTTCGCTGCTCGACGCACGCAAAGACTGCTACGAAGACCAGTCCAGTGAACATTCGACGGTCTCCGACAATCTGCACCGCGCGGTGGCAATGTGGAACACGAACGAAGACGATGCCGCCAACGCCTTTAGGCACCTCACCGATGGGCACCGATGACTGAGCCGAATCCGGCTTTCGACACGATCCACCCCAGTGGTGATGTGCTGTTCCGGTCTTGCCGCGGCGGCTATCTGCACAGTGTGGTGCTCACTGAGGCGGTGCTGGACACCGACGTGCACCGGTTGGCGGAGGCGATCGTCCTGGCCGCGGACGTCTCGTTTCTCAAGGCGGCGTTGGAGATCCGGGGCGAGATCGTCACGACCGGGCACGTGCCCTCGGCCGCGGTGCCCACCCATGACGATCTGCGGGTGGCTACCGAGCGGCTGCTGGCCCACAAACTGCACCCGGGTTCGAACACCGGGGGCTAAAGCACCCATCTTCCGGCAGCGTCGGCGTTGGGGGCGATGTTTGCTGGGGGATCAACCACCATGTCGCCGAACAGTTTTCGGGCCCGCTCCAGCAAGGCGAGTACTTCGCTCAACTGCGCTGCACACCCCGTGCCCGGGGACCCGACATCAGCCACGATTTGCACGCTACCGACCGGTCCAGGGACTGACAATTCACCGCGCGCAGTGACTGTGGAAGATCGTCCGAATGCCGTGGGCGGCGCCGCTCGACGAGGGCGAATTCGGACAAGAGCGCCGGGACCGCAACGGTACGCTTGCGCGGTGGCACTCTTCGGTCGACGGTCGGCGCGCCAGCGCCTCCGGAACGCGGTCCGGGAATCCCTGACGATCCCGGCCTTCAGCGCTCCGGTCGACTGCAGTTCCTGGGTGCTCGGCGGCCTGTGGCCCACCGAGTTGGCGACGATCACCCCGGAGACGGCCCCGCTTGCCGACTATCTCAGCGCTGATCTGCAGCGCATTGCGCATTCGGCCAACGAGAAGCTCTACGCCATCAGTCGATCAGATCTGGTCGGCCCGGCCCGTCAGGCTGCGGAGACCCGGGTTATCAACGTCGCCAGGGCTTTCGCCGTCCTCCGGGTGGAGTCGACGGTGCGCCAATTGCACAAGGAGGCCCTGGAGTTCGGCAAGGAGTACATCAGCCTCAACGCGGCTCCGGCCCCGGCTCCGGTGGCGCCGGCCCCCGAGGTCCCGGCCGAACCTGTCGTGGCGCCGCGCCCGCCCGAGCCGCCCGAGCAGCCTATGGAGGCCCCTGCCCAACTGGCCCGGCATCGGTTGCCGGAAACCGTCACCGGCGCCGCGCCTGAGGTGGCGCCACTCGACCCGGCACCGGAGGTTGTCGACGTGCCCGCGACGCCGGAGGTGGTGGAACCGGAGCGCCCCGCGGAGCCGTACGCTCCGCCGCCGACCGTGATCGACGGCGTCGAGGAAGAGCAACCGCCGACGGCCGCATTCCCGACTGAAGCGATCGACGTAGCGCTGGTCGAGCCGGTCGTTGTCCCCATGGCCGAGCCGGACGTCGTCACGCCCGCCGAGCCGGAAGTCGTTACCCCCGCCGAGCCGGAAGTCGTCACGCCCGCCGAACCGGCTCCGGCAGTCCCGGAACCACCCGCGGCGGCCCAGCCCGAACCCGTCCCGCCGACGCCCGTCGCGCCGACGGTCGCCGAATCCGACGAGCAGCGTCTCCAGCGCTTGCTGGCCTTCGTCGCCCGTCAGGAACCCGGACTGCGCTGGGCGATCGGCACCTTTGCCGACGGCACCACAAAACTGGTGACCGATATCGCCAACGGATGGATCCCCTCTGGGATCGAGCTGCCGGACGGGGTGCAACTGCTCGAACCCGACCGCCGTGGTGGCACCGCCACCGAGATGCTGAGTAACCCGACGGAGTCGGCAAGCTACAGTCCTGGTGATCGTCTCGGCTGGGCGAGTGATTTCGCGGCGACCGACACCTCGATGCAGCCCCGCACGCTGGCGCCTATCGACGACCTCAGCTGGCAGCTCAGCGAGGCCACCCACTGGCGCGAAGGACTTCCGCGGATGGCCAACACCCTGGTGAAGGCGGGCGCCGCCGGAACCGGAGTGGTCGACGCCGAAATCGACTTGTTGCGTGTACATCTGGATACCCTGCGCTATCAGCTGCTCGCGCAGTATCCCGATTCCGAACCCGCCCTGGTGCTGAACTGCATGTTGTTGGCCGCCACCGAAGGCATCGCGACCGGAGACACGGTTTCGGCGAACTACCACTACAGCTGGTTTCGGACACTCAGCGCGCCGCCCGCCAGCCAGTGGGATTCACAGACTTAACGGGCGTCGATGAATTGACGCTGTTCACACCGGCTGGACATACTTAGCCAATGTCGGGGGCGGAGAGCCGCGCGGAACTCAGCGACAAGGACCTCGTGGAGTCCGTGTTGCGGGATCTGCGTGAGGCCGCCGAGAAATGGGAAGCGCTGGTCGCCGAGGCCGAGAACACAACCTACAGCGTCGATCTCGGTGACATCCGTGCCGTGGCTAACTCTGACGGCCGGCTGCTCGAGCTGACGCTGCACCCGTGTGTGGTCAGCGATTACACCTACAGCGAGTTGGCGGATCGGCTCAACGTCGTCTTCACCGCACTGCGGGAGGAAGCCCAGTCCGACTTCGAGACGCGGTACGGCGCCAGCCCGGTCTGAGCGCGGCCCACCGCTACCAGTTGAGGGCGGCCATCTCGCGTTTGGTGGCGCACACGGCGCGCACGGCGGAGTCGATGTCGACGGCGGTGATGGTCTTGAGGTCGTCGATCGTTACGGGCTGCCCGGCACGCTTCTGGGCGGCCACCCGGGTATCGCGGGCCAGTTCCGCTTCCTCGATCACGTTGCGGGCGAACCGACCGTTGTGCATGACGTTGATGCCGTGTTCTCCGCGCGGGCTGACGTAGCCACGGATTGTGAGCATCATCTCCAGGAACCGCTGGCGCGCTTCGGGATTTAATATTGTTGCGCGGCTGGATCCGTAGCGCTCACCGATCTCGACGATCTCTTCGGGACTGTACGACTCGAACCGGATCTTGCGGTTGAACCGGCTGGCCAGACCGGGGTTGACGGTGAGGAATTCATCGACCTGATCTTCGTAGCCGGCGGCCAGGAAGCAGAAGTCGAAGCGGTGTTTCTCCAGCGCGATCAGCAGCTGGTTGACGGCCTCCATACCGATCATGTCCGGAGTTCCGTCTTGGTGACGCTCCACCAGTGAATAGAATTCATCCATGAAAAGGATTCCACCCAAGGCTTTTTCGATCAGCTCGTTGGTCTTGGGTCCGGATGATCCGATGTGCTCGCCGCAGAAGTCCGAGCGGCGTACCTCGGTGATCTCCGGGTTGCGCACGATACCCATGCCGGCGTAGATCTTGCCCAATGCCTCGGCGGTGGTGGTTTTGCCGGTGCCGGGCGGCCCTACCAGCAGCATGTGGTTGGTCTGGCCTTCCACAGGCAGGCCGTGTTCGAGTCGCATGGCACGGATTTCGAGCTGGTCCTCCAACGCTTTGACGGCGCGCTTGACCTCCGCCAGGCCGACCTGCTTCTCCAGCTCGGCGCGACCCTGCTCCAAGAGCTCGGCACGGCGGTCCAGCGCGTTGTGCTCGTCGAGTTCCGCGCGGCTCTTCGCCGAACCGGCGTCCCAACGGTCGGTGCGACTGTCGATGATCTGTTCCTCGGTGACCACCAGGCGCAGATTCGGTTCGGCCAGCGCAGCCTTGGCCGGTTCGGTCAGCACACCGTTGATCGCCGCCTTGGACAACCAGACCTGCGCCTTGTCCTCCTCGCCGAGCTGGCGGTGCACCATGCCACGCAGATAGGCGAGATCCGCGGCCAGCAAGGGGATCTCGCCCGGGTTGATCGACGCGGTGAGCACACCTGCGGGAAACCGCTCCGAGGAACGCGTCTGTCCGGTGATGTCGACGCGGTCCAGCCAGTCCAGTGCCACCCGGCCCTGGCCCAGGTGCGCTGCCGCATAACCGGCCAGGGCGCACACCGAGGCGGTGACCGCCGGCATCACGATCGCGCGGTCCGGAAGTTCCTCGGCGGCGACAGTCAGCAGATCCGGCCACCGCTGGGTGACGAACATCAGGTAGGTGCGGCCGAGCTGATGCCACTGGTGGTTGATCCAACTGTCGAGCAGGGCTTTGTCGGCCAGCAGGGCGTCGGCGCGCTCGTATTCACCGGCAACGGTCAGCGCCGATGCCAGGGCCAAACCCACGTGCGAGGCATCGGTCACCGTGATCGACAGATATGGGCCCAGCGGTATTTGGGCGGCCAGGTGCCGTCCCAGCCGGGTGGTCTCCTTGTGCAGCCAGTCGCTGTTGGCGTAGAGCCGCTTGAGGGTGTCCAGGTCGGTGTCGCCGCAGGCGATACGGCCCAGCCAGGCGTCGGCCATCGAGGGATCGGCCTCGGTTGCGGCGACGAAGTCGGCCCGGGCGTCGGGGGAGCCGTAGCGCCCGTCCATGCTCACCATGGCCCGGTCGAAGTGTCGACGGGCCGCCAGCAAGTCACTCAATGTCTGTCGTCCTCTGTCGCGCGTCCAGGTTCTCCGGCTGACCACCGCTGCGGTGCCGTCATCGCGACGACATCGGGGCCAGCGCCTCCGGGCTGCAGTACCGGTTTTCTGCCCGGAACAACTCCACCGTAGCCAGCCACGATTTTCCGCCGGCCGCAACTCGCACCGCGGTCCGGTCGATCTGCTCGATACTCACCTCGACGGCGTCCGGTGGTGGCGGCGGTGTCCCAGGTGGCGCCACGGTGATCACGGTGGCCGGCCGCGGTGACGGCGCGATCGGCCCGTCCACCACGCTGACGGTGGTACGCGGCGTGGGCCGGGATTCGCCGACCACGGCCACCTCGGGCATTCGGACACTGGCCCAACGGGCCTTGTCCCGGGTGTGCACACAGACCCGTTCGCCGGCACCGGCTGTCCGGATGACGATGCGCTTGGCGATCAGATCCTCGGCGGCGATGAAGACCCGGCTCAATTCGCCGGAATCGGTCAACGGCACCATCAGCCGGTCGCCGTTGGCTAGCTTGCCGATCAGGATGCCCGACGGGCCGATCTCGATGGGCAGGCTGGCCGGTAGCCGGCCGGGTCGCAGGCCGCGCAACTGCGGGCGGGGGGCGCACATGTTGGCCTCCAGCGCGGCGGCCTGCTCCCCGTTGAGCCGGCGTAGCACCACCGACGGGGGAGTCGGGGCCGGCTGCGGGGTCTGCAGGGTGACGGTGGCCGTACACGTCCCGTCCGGGAACACCGTGACGTTCTGGATCACCTCATCGACCGGCAGGGTCCATGCCTGCGCCAGCAGCTGGGCACTGATCTGGCGGGCCGGATAGGTGTAGGTCGTCACCCAGCCGCCCTCGGTGCGCAGGGTCTTCCAGCGCTCGGCGCCGGCCAGCAGTGAACCACCGCCGAGGCGCCGATCCAGTTCGACCAGGTCGCTGGCGGTGGCCACCCGGGTGCGCAGGCCCTCGCAACGCAGCAGGCCGGCTATCCGTTGCGCGACGGCGACCGAGGTAGCACCCAGCGTGGTGCGCCAGCGCAGCGCCGCGGTGTTGTCGATGACCCGCAATCTGAGCAGCAGCCAGGTCTCCCGCTGGCCGGCGTAGGGCGGTGTGCCGATCTCGGTGTCGTAGACCCGCGGGAAATCGCCGGTGGTGGCCCGACGCGCCCCGATACTGATCACGCTCATGGACTCCAGCACCAGCCCGAGCGCGTGCCGCAGCATCGGCGCCAGCTCGGCGACGTCCACGACGTTGTCGGTCTCCACGTTCACCGATCCGGTGGCCACGGTGGCCGCATGCGCCCGGCCCAGCAGGTGGACTGCCACCACCGCCACACCGTCCTGGATGCGCACCCCGCCGCCGGCGCGGTTGTTGGCCACCGTGATCGGCTCGCTCCAGGCGGCCTTCGCCGCCTTCGAGGGGCGTCGCAACCACAACAGCGCCCACGACCACGCCGGCTGGCCCCACCACGGCACCAGCACCACCAGCACCGCCGGCGCGACAGCCACCGCGACGCCGATCAAGCCGCCCAATGCCCAGCCCGCCAGACCGCACAGCGCGATCGTCGCCGCGCACAGCAGCCGCCGATTGCTCGACGGCGGGAACCCGGTCAGCCGGACCCGGTTCTGGCTCACTTGGCGGCCCTCCGGATCCGCGCGGTGATCGCGGCCGCCAGGACGGTCGCGGCGATCACGCCGAGGAATCCCAGGGCCACGGTCCGGGCCCGATGGTCCGGCGGGGGTGGCGGCGGCGCGGGGGTGATCACCCGCTGCTGCGACCCCGGCGCCAGCGGGTCGCCCGCCGGCACGTTGAACGTCAGCGCCGCGACCGGATCGACCAATCCGTAGCCCACCCGGTTGTCGACCCCGGCGGGCGGATTGTGGGCGGTCTGCATGATCCGGTTGATGACCTGGTGCGCGGTGAGCTGAGGGTATTTGGCGCGGACCAGGGCAGCCACGCCGCTGACGTAGGCGGCCGAGAAGCTGGTGCCCCAGAACGGCATGTTCCTCTCGCCGACCCGGATCGGCGGGTAGGCGTTGACCGGGACACCGCCTTGGGGCGACAGGCCCATCACGTGGGTGGCCGGTGCGGCCACCCCCACCCAGGGGCCCGCCATGCTCTTGTCGATCGGCGCCCCGGTGGCGTCCACGCCGCCCACGGACAAGACGTAGTCCGAAAACCACGACGGGCTCGAGATCACCTTGACCTGGTTCCAGTCCCGCGGATCGCTCGGGTTCAGCGGGTCTAACAGCGGTTTGCCGTCGCGGCCCGCTTCCCCGACATTGCTGGCGCCCGTGACGACCACCGCCTCCTTGACGGGCGCCGCGTACCACAGCGCCGCCCCCAGCACCTTTTGATCCAGTCCGGCCGCCACCTGGACGCAGGAGGTCACCGAAATGTTGATCACCTTGGCGCCCATGTCGGCCGCGTGGACCACGGCCTTGGCCAGTGTGGCCAGCGTGCCGGCCTTCACCCGCTCGTCGTCGTAGCCGAACCGTTGCGGGTTGACCGGCTCGAACGCCCGCGACGACTGGCGGATCGAGATGACGGTGGCGTGCGGCGCCACCCCGACGACGCCGTCGGGGGCGCCGGGCGGGGGCGGCGGGACCGCCGGCTCGTCGTCGGTCTGCGGATCGGCCGGCCCCGAGGCCGGTGCCACGGCACCCTCCGGAGGTGGGGGTGGCGGAGGTGGGGGTGGCGGCGGTGCCACCTGGGTGATGGTCACCGGAGCCGGGATCGGAGGCGGTGCCGGCGGGCCGGGCACATCAGCCGGCGGCAGGGGTTCGCCGATGCTCGGCGGTGGACCGGCCGGCGGGGGGAATGCGGGGACCTCCGGCATTGGGCGGGGCATCGGCAGCACGCCGAGCGGGGCCGCGGCGATGATCGACGCGGTGATGGTGCCGTGCGCATCGCAGTCCTGCAGACCACCCAGGCCCTCGGCGCCGCCCATGATGTAGTCGCCGCCGGCGACCGCCGGTAGCCGGGGGTTCGGTGTGACGCCGGTGTCGATGACGGCCACCGGAACGCCGTTGCCGGTGGAGTACTGCCACGCCGCGGCGATTCCCAGCATGTCGAAGCCGGGTGCCAGCTGGGCCACGTCGGGGTTGCTGACGGTGATCGGCACACTGCAGGAGTTCGAGCGGCGCATCGGCTGGTCCGGCCCGGGCACCCCGTCAGCCGGCACCAGGGCCGGATCGACGGACGGCGGCTCGATCGCCCGCGCCATCGGAGAGCCGCTCGACAAACTCACCAACAGCATCACCGCGGCGACCGCGGCCCCGCGGGCGCGCACGCGGCTCAGTTGCGCACCCACACGAACAGTCCTCCCAGCCAAGCGCCAAGCACCCCCACCACAATGAACGCCAGTACTTCGAGCCATTCGACGGCCAGCCGGATCCAGGGCACGAACTTGGTCGCGGGGACCAGCAGGCCGGCGGCCACCCCGAACCCGGTGAAGACCGCTATGGCGGCGGCCGGCCACAAGAATCCGCTGGCAGTGTCACCCGGATTCGCCAGCGCGTATTTGACGATTCCGGTGAGCACGGCCGCGCACGCCCCGCCGACCAGGGCGATCGCTTGGACGCGGCCGGCGAAACCGCGGCCCTGGGTGATGAACAGGCCCGCCACCAGACCGCACAGCGCCACCGTGCCACGCGGGCGGGGCCCGCCCGGTTCCAACACCATCCAGACCGCGATCGGCAGCGCCGTGGCGATCGCGACACACATCCCGACCTGTACCGCGTTGATCAACCGTGCCGAGGCCGCGATCGCGGCACCGCGTGCGGAGATGTCGACCAGATCGTCCTCGTCGTCCTCGCCGTCCTCCGGACTGACCGGGGAGACCGTGTCGATCGGCATATTGGCGCGACGGGCGAACAGGTCCCGCCCGGTGATCGACCCGAAGTACGGCGGCCGCACCCGCGCCACCCACAGCGCGATCGTCGGCGACATGCGCAACAGGATCAGCAGGCCCAACAGCATGCAGATACCGATCACCTGCGGCGATACCGGATGCCACATCCGCGCTGCCGCCACCGCCGCGCCGATTCCCGCGGCGGTGACGACCGCGGTGGTCACCGCGGTCTGTGAACGCAGCAGCACACTCAGGCCGATCGCGCCCAACGCCAGGACCGTCACCCCGATCATCAGGTGCGGTGCGCCCAGAGGTCCGGGCGCCGCGCACAGCGCGGCGCACGACAGCGCGAGCACGGCCAGCCAGCCGAATCCGCTGAACAAGTCGTCGCGCGCGGGCCAGTTCCGCCGGATCACCGTGGCACCCAGCGCCAGCAATGCGCCGAGGCCGGCCAGGACCGCCGCCGGCGGCCAACTGTCGCTGAACGTCCGGGCCCGAACCGCCAGCGTGCACAGCACGACCACGGCCATGGCCATCAGCCCGATCGCGGTGTGCGCGGCGGTCAACGCGGTGACCGGGGCGAACATCCGATCGACCTTGACGTTGAGCAGCCGGGTCACGGTCTGCTCGTCGGCTTTGTGCCCGCATTCTTGGCACTTGATCTCCGGTTGGGTGCCCAGTCGGCGGGCTGTCGCGGCCAGGGCGCTCGACAGCGATTCGTACTGCGGCTCGAAGGAGTCACCGCCTACGGCAGGGACCAGGACCAGGGTGTCGCCGTCCTGTACGCCCAGGTCGTCGAGGCTGCGGGTGATGTCCAGCCGGACGCCGTTGACTTTATGCAGTTCGTAACTGCCCGGGGGCAGCGCCACTCCGTCGAAACCGTGGTGCCGCAGATCCTCGTCGAGCAGCTCGACCATTCCCTCGAAGAATTCCTCCACCGGAATACCGGCCGGGAAGACCTGCGACACGAGATGTTTGTCGTACGCGAGACTCACCGCACAGCGTGCCGGAAAAGCGACTTTAGCTGGTGTCGGAGAAGTCACCGCGCTTACCTTTCGGTGTCGGGCACGAACTTGTCGGCCAGACCGGCGGTTATTTCAAATAACCGCAGCCGGGTCTTCTTCTTCACCTCATTGTGGACGTCGATGATTCCGCCCTTTGCCAGATGCGCGTCATGCGGCATGACCTCCACCGTGGCGCCGGTTTTGCTGAACCGTTCGGTCAGATAGGCCACCGCGGCGCTGTCCTCGCCCGGCGCGGAGTGGTTCAGGATCACCGTGGACCGCGACACCAGCTCGTGGTAGCCCTGCGAGGCCAGGTAGTCCACCGCCCGCAGCACCGGCCGGGACTGGTCCGCGGTGATTCCGGAGACGAAGACCGGCGTGTCGGTGTTCTCCAACACCGGCTTCATGACCGGGTGCTCCAGGTCCGCCGCGGTGTCGACCAGGATCACGTTGTGGGTTCGCCGCAGCCGCGACAACACCCCGCTGAACATGGCCGGGACTAGCGGCCGGAGCTGATCCGAGGTGCGGTTGCCGGCCAGGACATCCAGACCGACGGCGTTTTGCCCGAGATGCTCGCGGATATCGGAATAGCCCTGCACGTCGGTGTCGCTCAGAACGGCCGAGTAGTCGCCGGGCGGGTGCTCGTCGATGCGATCGGACAGGGTCCCGAAGCCCGGAACGGCGTCAATCGCGATCACATTTTCCGGCCGGCATTCCCGGAACACGCTGCCGATAGCGGCGGTCATCGTCGTCACACCGGTGCCGCCTTTTCCGGACACTAACGTGATCACGTACTGACGCCGGATGTGCCGACGAATTCTATTACGCAAATCACGGTAATGGCGTTCGCGCGGGGATTCGCCGGGATTAATAACTTTCGCCGACATGACATAGATCAGTTTGCGCCAGCCCGACCCGGGTGGAATCTTGCGCGGTGTCGCGAGGTCGGAAATGCGCATGGAGTCCGATACGGAATCCCGGTAGCCGTGGCTGGATGCCGGATCCCACCGCCCGGATGAGCCTTCGTCAGGCATATTCTGGCTATTCCATGGGCTCGTCACGTGCGTTATGTTAACACGGCTGATGAATCCGCGTTTGCGACGATTCTGACGGTGGACGGTAATGCAGGGTAATGGTGAAGATGTGAATTCACCGTCATACAACCCGCCGATGTGAATGCCAGTCCGCACCGGCCGGGAGCCGAGCGATGAGCCGCAGGATCGCGTCGGCGACGTCGCCGCGTGTGCCGGGGGAGACGATCTGGTAGCGGCGACCGCCGGTGTCGATGTTCTCCACGCAGACCCGGCCCGACGGAGTGTCCGAGATCAGCACCGCCGTGTCCGCGATAGCCATCCGAGCCAGCTCCTCGGGGCCCGCACCCGGCTGGATCGCGACGATGTTGGCCTGCCCGGACAACTCCGGGTCGGCGGCCAGCGCCACGATCTGCTGCTGGTCGATGTCGAGCCGCTGGGCCGCCAGGTACCGGCGGAGACTGTCCTGGTCGCGGACCCGCTCGAGCAGCTCCTTGGTGTCCAGGGTGACTGGCCGCAGCTGGGCGGCCTCGGTGACGCCGCACAACCGCTCGATCTGGCCGACCAGCAGATCGCCCGCGGCCGTCTGGTCGGTGGCGCTGCCGGCGGGGTAGAGCCGGACCTCTTGGTCATGGCGTTCGAGCACCACCCACCAGGAAGCGAACCGGCTGATCGAGACGCGGGTCATGTGCTGGGGGTCGCCGGAGGGCCGTCCGGGGAAGTTCAGGTTCAGCATCAGTGCGATGTCGCGCCGCATGATCACCGTCAGCCATTCCCGGACCATCGAGTCCACTTCGCCCTGGTCGTCGAGCACGCCGATCGCGGTCAGCTCCTCGGCGATCGGGTGCCGCAGCGCCCGCTCGGCGGTGTCCAGCCGGGGCAGCAGGGGCCGAAGTCCCAGCTCCGGGCAGAGCGTTTCGATCCCGGTGACGGCCTGCAGCACCCACAGCCCGTCGAGCGTCGTAGTCAGCACGGCACCCTCGTCTCAGTGGTTGCGGTAGTCGGCCTGACACACGAAATGGGGCATCTGCGCCGGTAGCGCAGACACCCCACCTCGGTGACGATCGGGGTCGATCAGAAAAGGGACTGGATCGTCTGGTCGGTCTGCATGGCGCCTTCCAGCACGGAGCCGATGGTGGAGCCGTGCTGACCGATGGTCTCGATCAGGCCCTGTAGGCCGGAGAGCATCTGGGCCTGGGCTTCGAAGAAGCCGGTCGCACCGTGCCCGGCGAAGTACTCGGTCAGCATCTGGGTGAGCTGGTGGGAGTCCTGGTGGATCTGGTCGAGGGTGCCGGCGCTGCTGACCACGCTATGGGCGTGATCGGAGACGGGGCCGGGGTTATAGGTGATGCCGTCAGCCATGGGGATCGGTGTCCTTTCGAAATCCGGGGGTGGGGGTTAGACGGACTGTCCGCCGAAGAGCGAGTGGAAGGCGTGCTCGGAGTGGGATTCGTGGGATTCCATCAGGGCAGCGGCCTGGTTGAGGCCTTCGGTCAGGCGGTGGCCGCCGGTGAGGACCTTCTGGAGGTCCTGGTGGACCTGGCCCGCGGTGGCATACGAGGCCTGTGACCCCGCGCCGTCCCACGTCGATGCGCTCAGGATGTTCTCGTGGTCGGCCAGATACTGGTTGGCGATCGCCTGCGCGTGTTCGATGTGCTGCGACAACTTCGACGCGGTGTTCCGCATCAGTTCGGGCGTGACGACAATGGCTGCCATCGTTTCCTCCTCGGTTGTAGAACAACCCCCCCGGGTTCGGCGGGATGTAGCTGGCGGTAGTGTATTGGCTCCTCTCGGATGTGTCGATTCACCCTGTATTCAGCAAACGCCCAGTTCACACCCGGTCGTCGACAACTCGTACGGTGTTGGTCCGGTCGGAGGACCGGTCGCCTTGACCATTTCCGGGGCCCTTTCCGCCCGCCCCGGCACCGTGGGCCACGGGCATGCCACCCATGCCACCGGCGCTGGCGGTCGTCACCCGCTGGGACTCGACGGAGCCCAGCGCACCACTGGGCCGCAACCCCACCGGCCGGCCGCCGCCGGACTCGAATGCGCTCACCGGCCGGGTGAACGCTGACATCGGCGCGCCCGCCCCACCGCCCCCGAAGCCACCCGCCCCGGGTGCGGACGTCGCGTTGGCCGGCGTCCCCGCGGCCGCCCCCCCCCGGGCCCCCGCCGGATCGCGCCCCCCGCCGGGCATGCTGGGGTTCATGAACATGCCCACCAGCGACTGCATCGGGCTCATCATCGACTGAGGCAGCTGCATCAGCGACTGCGGCGCCTGCATCAGCGTCGAGCCGATCTGCTGGACCGGTCCCAGCATCGAACTCATCTGCGAACCCATGCCCTGGGCTGCGTTGGCGCCCTGGCCGGCGGCATTGGTTGCCGACGACGTACCGGTGTAGGCGGCGCGCATGGCGCCCCCGGCCGCGGCCTGGGAGGCTGCCCCGCCGACCGCGCTGGCCGCTGCCGCCGGGGCCGCCGGCGAAGCGCCCATCCCGGCCACCGGCGCGGGAACCGTCAGGCTGGAGGTGAGCGCGGTCAGCACCGTCCCGTAGGACGCGCCGACGGCGGCGTTGTTGGGCCAGAACAGGCCGTAGTACTCGTATTCCAGCGAGGTGATGCGCGGCGTCAACGCGCCGAGCACCGACGGGTTGATCCCGTAGTCGGTGGCCGTCTCGACCCGGTTCTCCTCGCACTCCTGCGTGGTACGCATGCTGCCGTAGGCCAGCTGGTAGGCCTCCACGGCCGTCGCGACAATGGGCGCCTTGACGTCAACCCAGCCCGCCAGCCCGTGCAGGGCCACGTTCAGCAGGGTTGCGTTGAGAACTGATCCCTCCGAGCCGGCGCCGACCCATCCGATCGAGGTCAATGCGGTGTTGACCGCCGAGGCGATGCCCGACGCATGGTGGGCCACACCCAACGCCGTCCATGCCGCCCCATTGGCCAGCATGGTCAGCACACCCGCGCCGGATTTGATCAACATGTCGTTGGTCTCCGGCGTGCGGGCGGCCCACCCCGGGTCGGCCACCGATTAGCCGCCGAGCGCGACGGTGGCGGCGCGCAGCGCCTCGGTGGCGCCGTACACCCCCGAGGCGGTGGCCTGCGCACCCGAGAACAGCCCGCGCTGCGCCGAATGCTCGGCGACGATGCCCAGGTATTGGGTTCCGGATGCCAGCAGGGCGGCCTGGAATGCGATGGAATCAGGGTCGTTACCCATCGGCAGAACGCCCAGCAGTGCCGGACTCGCCGATGCGGCGGCCGCCTCGGTTTCGGCGCTGATCCCCGATTCGACGCCCGATGACGCCAGGACCGCTTCCGGTTCTACAGAGAACATATTTCCTCCCCTATGCCTCATCAGCTTCATCGCTGCTATGCCGACGTTGGCAGGTCGGAATCGATCGTAAACCGATATGGGGCCGCCGTCACTTCACGATGTAAATACCAGTTACTGCTGCTCGAAATTGTGGATCATCGACGACGGCACCCCGACCAGGACACCTTCCACTTCCGAGTCGTTGACCAGCAGGCCGCGTCCGGCGGGCAGCGCCTGAGCGCGCACCATCCGGTTGACCTTGTTCTGCGGGTCGTTGTCCATGAACAGGGTGGGCACCTTGGCGGCGCGCTGCGTCTTGACCCACGGGTCCATCTCCAGCTGGCCGAAGTTGGACGAGTTCCTGGTGGTGAACACGTGCAGCCCGATCTGGCGGCCCCGCTCCATCAGCTTCCACAACGCGGCGCCCACCGGTGGCTTGGCCGGATGGATCTGCGCCGGCCGCAGATCCTGCACGTCGTCGATCAACACGAAATGGCGCGGGCCCTCCCACGGCTTGAGCGCACGCAGCTCCTCCTGGCTTAGGCCCTTGGCGGGCAGCCGGGGCAGCAGAACCTGCTGGGCCAGCGTCGTCAGCACCTCGTCGATCTCGTCCTGGTCGTAGGCGTAGGCATTGACGTAGCCGGCGCCCTGCAGGTCACGCAGGGGCCCAGTCTTGGGGTCGACGATGGTGATCTGGGCTTCCTGTGGGCTGAACCGCGCCATCACCGCTTCGCCGATCGCGGCCAGGGTGGCGCTCTTGCCGCACAGGGCCCGTCCCAGAATCATCATGCCGGGCTGTTCGGACAGCATCAGTGGTACCGGTAGCAGCTCGTGCTGCTCGCCGATCATGAACGCGATCGACGGGGCGGTCTGGGCGGGCGGGCGCTGAGCCACGTCGTAGGCCAAGACCTCCGCCAGCGCCACCGCGGGCGGCAGCCGCTTGAGCGTGGCGTGCTTGGTCACGCCCGCGACCTCGGCGACCCGCGTCCCCAGTTCCCGGGTGCCGATCCGGGTGCCGTCCTCGGCGGCCAGCTCCGGCACCCCGATAAGCATCTCGTGCAATGACTCGGTCAGACCGAAGCCGGGCCGGTTCACGGTGCGTTTGGCGGCGTCACGGGCATCCAGCGACGCCGTGCCCATCTCGTTCTCACCCGGGTTCTGCAGCCGCAACTGGATGCGCACGTCGGAGTTCTGCAACAACGTCTGGCGCTGGCCGTGGATCCAGCCGGACGCGCTGGTCATCAGGTGCACTCCGTATTCGGGACCGACACCACTGAGCGCGATGATCCGGTCCCCGAGCATGGTGTCGGCGTTGTAGAGGTCGGAGAAGTCGTCGATGACCAGGAAAACGTCGCCGTAGGGATCGTTGGGGTCGGTACCGGCGAGGCTGTCGCCACCGGAACCGAAGCGCCGCTCCCGGAACTCGTTGATGTCGATCTTGTCGCGGCGGAAGGTGTCTTGGCGGGCGCTGATCAGCGCGGCCATGGTCGCCACGGTGCGCTCCACGCCCTCGCGGTCGGCCGGTGAGACGATGTCGGCCACGTGCGGCAGGGTCTCGGCGTAGCCCAGCGTGGCGCCGCCCACGCAGAAGAACGTCAGCCGCGCCGGGGAATACATCAGCGCCGCCGAACACATCAGCGTCATCAGCGTCGTGGTCTTGCCGCGACTTTTGGCCCCGACCACCATGACGTTGCTGCGCAACACGTCGACGCTGTGAACCAGTTGCTGGGCGTCCTCGGGGATGTCCTTGATGGCCAGCGGCCACACCAGCCCGGGGTTGCGGCCGTAGTCGACATCCCATGGCTTCCCGCGGTACAGCGCAACCAGAGCATCCACCGACTCGGAGATCTCCAACGGCGGCAGCCACGGCAGGTGCGGCGCTTTGCGGTCGGCGGCGATCAGTGACTCGCGCAGCACGTCGACGATCTTCTTCTTCTTGAACCCGTCGGCGTGCAGAAGAAACTCGTCGGGCTCGGCGTCGGTAGCCGACATATCCTGCAGCGCTTGGGCGTCCGCCTCGTCCAGCGGCTGATACTGCCAGGTGTAGAGCCGGGGCTTGGTCAAGGTCATGTCGAGGGTCTTGCCCGTCGACGTCTTGCGCTTGGGGACGACGAACGGTGCCGACAGGTAGAAACAGCGGAACGGGTCCAAGTCGCGTGGGCCGACCTTCAACAGGCCGAAACCGTTCTCCTTCGACGGCAGGTGATAGGCGGCGTCCGAGCCGATCACCTCGCGGCTGTCGTCGCCGGACTCGGCGCGCAGGGCGACCCGGAAGGCGATGTTGGACTTGACCTTCTGCAACGACGACAAGTCCAGGCGCTGCCCGCCGAGCATGAAGAAGACGTTGGCGCCGCGGCCTTCTTGACCGATGTGGATGATCAGGTCGATCCACTTCGGGTGGTTCTGGAACAGCTCCAGATACTCGTCGATCACCACCAGCAGGATCGGCACCGGCTCCAGGTCCCGGCCGGCCAGCCGGATCTCCTCGTAGTCGTTGGCGTCGCGCGCGCCGACGGAGTTGAACAGGCGGGAGCGCCGGGCGATCTCGCCCTCGATGGCCCGGCGCATCCGTTCGGCCAGGTGCCGCTCGTCCTTACCGAGGTTGGACAGGGCCGCCGATACGTGCGGGATGCCGAGGATGTCCTGGGCGGCGGACTCGAACTTCATGTCCACGAAGATCACGTTGAAGGTCTCCGGCGAGTGGGTCAGCGCGATGCCGTACACCAGCGACAAGAAAAACTCCGACTTGCCCGAGCCACTGGTGCCGATCACTACCGAGTGGAAACCGAAGCCGCCGAAGTCTTTTGCGCGCAACACGACGTTCTGCAATTCGCCGTTGGGCTTGGCGCCGACCGGGATCTCCGCCCACCGCTCGTCGCCGCGACTGCGCCGCTCGGCCCACAGCCGGTCGACATTCAGCTCGCGGGCATCGTCGATTCCCAGCGCGCGCAACAGTTCCAGGGCGCCACTGCCGGCGTCGGCGACGTCGACACTGGCGGTGGGCGACCAGCGTGCCATCGCCCGCGCGTAGCGGTAGGCGCGCGGCACCGACAGTTGGTCGGCGTGGGCGAAGAACTTGCCGCCGGCGCGCAGCATGGGTCGTGCTGACGGGCCGGCGCCGCGCCCGTCTCTGCGATGGGCCGGGGCCGCGTCCTCGACAGTGTTGTAGCGGGTCGGCTGGTTGATCACCTCGAAGAACTCGTCGCGGGCGAACCCGACACCGGTGCCGAGCCGGGACGCCACCCGCAGCACCGTGATGCCTTCCTTGCCCACGCGCCCGACCACGCTCTCCCAGGCCTCGGGGCTGCCGGTGTTGTCGTCGACGATTACCCAGTGCGGACCCAGATCGTGCCCGTCGGCGCCGGTCTCCAACGCCGATCCCATGGTGGTGGGGCTGGGGGCCGACGGCGGCCGCCAGGCGCCGCGTTTGCCCTTCATGTGCAGGTCGGCGCCGAGCGTCGCCTCGAGTTCGGTCGGGCTGGTGAACACCAGGCGCCGCCACCCGCAGGCGTCGAACAGCTCATCGTGCTGGTTGTGCGGAAGCCAGACCATCCAGGACCACAGCTCGGGGTGCCGGGTCACCACCATCAACTTGACGTCCAGCGGATTGTGAAAGACCGCCAGCCCGCTGAGCACCGAACGCAGCAGCGAGCGGACCCCGTCGAGATCCTCGCCGACGAAGCTGAAGCCGGGGCGGGAGCGCAGGTTGACCACTTTAGCGATGTCGCGGATCTTGCGTTGTTCGAGGATGAAGTCACGCAACGCCTGGCCGGTGACCGGCTCCAGCTCTTCGTCGATCGGGATCTCCGGCCATTGCACCGACAGCACCGAGTCCGGGGCATGCTGCACGCCGACGCCCACCCGCACATCCAGGAAGTCCGCGTCGGAGCGGCGACGCTCCCACATCTGCGGCCCGCCGATCACCGCGCCCAGATCCTGCGGGTTGGAGTGCACCAACTCCTGGGAATTGCGTTGTGCGCAAACCGCTTTCTGGATCTCGTCGCGCTCGCCGTCGAGGGAGCGCAGATAACTGCGCCGATTCTTTTCCTGCTCGCCCCAGCTGATCTTGCGGGCCCGCCCGAATCGCCCGGAGAACATCAGCATGCCCAGGCCGGCCATGCCCACCATCGGGAACATGCCCGAACCCAGGCTGCGCACCCCGGACACGTAGAGCATGACGATGGTGCCGATCAGCGCGACGATCAGCGCCGGCATGCCGATCATCACCCACAGGTTGCGTGGCTCGCGTTCGGGCAGGGCGTCCGGTGCGCGGGGAGCGACCCGCACCGGCTTGGGCTCGGGAACCTGAAGACGGACCGGAACGAATGCGCGCTTTGACATCGCCTCAGTGCCCTCCCGGGACGCCCTGCTGATTGTTGGGGACCACCGGCTGCACCGCGCCGGCCGACGCCACGGTGTCGCGGGCCAGCAGTGCGGCATGCCGCGACAGTTCCGGACCGGTCGCGAAGGTGCGCAGTAGCGGCCAGGGTGCCTGCTGCGCCGAGCCGGGATCTAGGCCGAGGCCGCGCAGGGTTTCGTCCTGAGCGGCGATGCCGAACCGGACACCGTTGGGCGACACCCAGAACAGGGTTTCGCGGGAATCGGCGTCGAGCAGTTCACTGGTCGAGGTGACGAAGTTCGTTGCGCCGGGCAACACCAACGCCTGGTTGGCCACCACGGAGTTGGGGCTGCGGTCATCACGCACCAACCGGACGATCCGGTTGTCCATCGCCGGTGACACCGGCAGGCCCCGCCCGTTGTACAGGGTGATTCGCGCTTGCCGGTCTCCGGAAGCCTTCTCCCAACCCACGCAGGTGGTCGGATCGGCGGCGGTGTCGACGAACTTGAGCCGGCTGTTGGGGTAGTACTCGACCGGCAGCGTGCCCACTTCTGGGATGTTGACCAGTTTGTCCGGGCTGACCACCAGGGGCGCCACCGACCCGAACGAGTTCGCGCTGCGGATCAGGTCGGCGACGAAGCTGGTGATCTTCTGGACTCCGTCGGGCAGCAGCACGTAGAACTGTGAGCCGCCGCCGGCCGTCCGGGTCTCCAGCACCGCCCCGACCTGGGACCCGGGCACCCACTGCGACGGGGTGCCGGCCAGGGGGATCACCGGGACCCGCAGCGGCTCGGTGCTCGGCAGCGCGTCGAACAGTGCCCGCGACATCTCCACCGGAACGGTGATGCCCGGGTCGATGCCGAGGCTGAGCGTGATCGCTCGATCGGCGGGATCCACCTGGGACCGCTTGCCGCCCCAGATGACGTAGGTGGCGCCCTGGAAGCGGGTCAGCACGGCCGCATCCGGGGCCAGCGGCGTGGCACGGCCAGCGCTCAACGGGCCCGCGATCGAGGTCACCACGGGTGGTTCGGCGCGCCGCGCGGAGCCCGCGGTGTCGCAGACCGCCCAGGCCGAGGGGGCGGCGGTATTGGCCACCAAGGACGTCGGGGCGCCGGGGATGCCGATCATGGGGCCGGTCGGGTATTTGGCGATCTCGGCGGGTTTGACCCAGGTGGGCACCTCCGCGTGACCGACCGCCAGCCGCGCCGAGGTGATGTTCAGCGCCGGGTAGAGCCGCCCGTCGATGCGCGCGTAGATCGCACCGGAGTCGCGGTCGCCCACGATCGAGGACGTCCGCACGATCCCGGCCGGACGCAGCACGTTCAGCAGCAGCATCCAGCCCATGCCGATGAAGATCAGCACGATGGACAGCACGATCGCGGCGGTCTGTTTGCGGTCGTCGTGCTTCATCCGCACCGAGAATTTCGTGGTGGCGGCGCGCAGTCGTCGGTTGTAGAACAGGTGACCGGAATTCTGGTCCCGGTTCGACAGACTCAGCGGCATGCTCTGCTCCCGTAACGACGCACGCTCGGCGATGCAGCGCCGCCCCCTGCGGCGACAAAGCGCACCGCGACGACATTACTGGCGTTGGCCAGCGGGAACCAGTCAGTTGCGCGCACGCGATGCCTCCCGGGCGCGCGTACCTTGTGGACTATGCCGGACCAGTTGGGGGCGTTCGCCGAGGCTGCCCGGGCGCGCGAAGAGCAGCTGGTGCAGCGGTTGGCGACGTCGGTTGAGCTCGATCGGTCTTTCGAGGGGATCCTGCGCGGCGCCCACCAGTACAACCTGCAGTCGCGGGCGCGTCTGGATGCGCTGGAAGCCGAGATCCACCAGAGTGCTGCGAGTTGGCCCGGGCTGGACACCCCGGCCGGTGCCCGTCAGTTCCAGGTGTATCTGGCCGGCAAGACCCGGGAGATCCACCAGATCGTCGCCGATGCGGCCGCTGACAGTCAGCAGCGGGCGGCCCAGGTCCAGGCGTTGACCGGACGGTATCCGGCTGGTGGTGCAAAACGGGGTGGCCAGAAGACCAGTCCGCCGCCCACCCCTAGTCCCACGCGTGAACCGCCCGCGTACGACCCGGCGGATGCGGCCGACTTGCTTAAGAAAATTGATGACTGGAAACAGGAAAATAAGTCAGTCGCAAATAAGGTTAGGGCGTTCAATAAAAAATGGCCCGACGGTATCGCTTTCGATATGGAAGACCCTGCACAGGCGGCGCGATATCAAGAATGGAAGCGTGAACACGATGCTGTTCAATTGGCCAGAAATAAAGTAGTGCAAGAATATGGCGAAATCGTCGTGGAAGCAGGAAAATTCGGGGGCCAGGTTGATGACAGCACCGGAGACATCGTTTGGCCGGATGGGTCCAAAACCTCAATGCGCCCGCAGGAGTGATTGTTGTGCCGCAAGTTTCGGCTGACAGGTTGCGGCGGTAACCCGAACGAGAGGAAGAATTCAGATGGCTCGGGGTCGTCGAACGTTGGCCGCCGCTATTTCGATCAGTCTTGCCCTAGCGGCCGCCGGTTGTGAGTCAAAGAGTCCACAGAACCTGCCCGTTGTGGGTACGTCGAGTGTTACAGGGACGCTATCGCCCAAGCTGCTTCCCCCTGCAGTCAACGAGGCAACTGTAGTGCCGCGGCCGGTGTCGCGGCTGCAGCCCGGAATTCAGGTGCTCGTGGGTGACGGAACGACGACGACCGTGTGTACGACCGGCTTTTATGTCGATTTCCCGGATCCGGACGCCGCGGGACAACGGTTTTCCGGCTTTGTGACCGGCGCCCAGTGCGCACACGGTGACGGAGATGCTTCGGTCGCCGTCATGAAGATCGAAGACGCCGGGTTGGCTCCAACTCGGACCCAGATCGGCGAAATCGCTTACCTGACGGCGGGTGAATCACGTCCGCAAGTGGCCGACCAGGCTTGGACGATGCCGATATCGCCGCTGGCCGTGTTCAGATCCGGACCGGGCGGCTGGACTCTGCCCGTCGACGTCACAGTCAACGGGAAGCCTCCGACCGCCGCGACCATCCAGACAGCCGACGTGGTGCAACGCAACCGGGCTCGCGCAGCGTGGACAGACCTCGACGGCAGGGTTGTCGGAGGGCGGGTGGTGGATCCCGCGGTGACAGCGGAACTGCGAGACATCCCTGCCGGCATCGACCGAGTCGTCGTCGCGGCGGACGACACGGACACCGCCGGCGATGCCAAGATCATCGGCGCTCCGGTCACTGCGGAAGTGGACGGTTCCACCGCGAACCTAGGAATCATCACCGGGGTTGATACGGCGCGACGCTGGGTCGTGGTCGATCTGATCGGTCCGTTCCTGACACGACAAGGCGCCGCGCTTATCGCAGATAAGTAGACGCCGCTGCGATCAACGCGGCCGACGGGTCACTTCGACGAATCGTCTTTGTCCACAATGCGTTTCAGCGGGGTGATGCCAGGAAGGCCAGCATCCTTTGCGACGGACTTGGTCACCGGCACATTGGGCGGGGCCGTCGTCCGGCCCTTGACCGGCTGGCCGTTGGGCACGCTGGGCGCGGCGATCCGTTTCACGTCGGTCTTGTCGTCCTTACTGCCCTTGCCGCCGGCGCCTGCCCCGCCGGGCATCATCGGCATCATCCCGCCGCCACCGCTACCGGCGGTGGGCGTACCGCCTGCGGGACCGGCCGCACCGGTGTTGGCCATCGAGCTGGCGGGCGTGGTCGGCGTGGATGTTCCCGGGACCGGGGGCGGCCCGAGGTTGCTGGCCGGCGTGGTGCCCACGCCCAGCCCCCCGCCGCTTCCGCCGGAGCCGAAGTCCCCTCCGCCCAAGCCGGGATCGGGACTGATGTCCGAGGCCAGCGTGGTACCGCCGAGCCCGGCCTTGCCCAGGGAAGACGCCGCGCTCATCAGCGGCGACAACGCACCCTGGCCGGCCTGCATCAGCCCCTGCGGCAGTTTGGTCGCCGCGCCCAGAGCTCCGCTGAGTGCGCTGGTGATGCCTTGCATCGCGCTGTTGACGCCCTGCATTGCCCCGCCCATGGCTTCTTGGGGAAGCTGCTGCTGTGCCATCAGGGCGTCACCCTGGGAGGCGACATTCTGGAACTTTGATGCCGCGTCGGCTTCGTGGGACGCGAACTTTCGTACGGCGTCGGCGGCGTGGCCGGTGCGGTCCCGGTGATCGTTGGCGAGTTCGGTGTTGTTCTCGACCAGGTTCAGGTTGGTGGCGGCGCCGAAGGCGGCCATCGTGGCGTCGACCGGGGAGGATCCGCCGGGATGGACGGGGCCAGGGGGGATCGCCGTCGGGGGCTGTGAGAGCGCAATGTGCAAGAAGTCGGCACCGTAGTGCTTGACGAAGTCATCTGTCATGGCGCCACACCTCCATGCCGTACTGCCACTGCCAGATACCACGCCAGGTGGTAGCGGGCGAGCTCTTCGCTTCCGTCGATCAGGGCGTCGATGGCCGCCAACAACATCCAGTCGGCCACATCGCGCGGAGCATGCTGGGGATAGGCCGACAGTACTCGCGCCTGCGTATCGGTGACTACCTGCCGGAACAGCGCGATCTCGTTGTCGGCGACGCCGGATCTGCGTGCCACGGCGCGTGCCACGGTCTGCACGATCCGCGGTAGCCGGTCGTTGGTGCCGGTGATGTCGATGAGCGTGGGGCCGAGTTCGTCGACGTGCTGGCCATAGCGGGCGCGTTCCCCGCTGCCGGGAATTGGATCGTTCGGACCGGCCTCGGTGATGTAGGTGTTGGGTTGGTGGGCCGCGGCTGCGATCACCGCACCCAGCAGATCGACCGCGCTGGTGTCGCGGCGGCGGTGGGCCGGATCCAGCAGCGTCAGGCCGGGCGGGAGTTTGACGGTGGGCGGAATCCAGCCGCCGGCCAAGTCGGTCGCCAGCACGGTGGTGATCTCGTCGTCGCGAAGGCCGGCCGCCCAGGCCAGGTTCGGAGCCTGCCGGGCCACCGCGTCGACTTTGCGCTGCAGATCCTGGTGTTCGGCCAGCCGACGGGCGGCCGTACCGGCTCCGGCTCCGGCCGTGCCCCCGGCGCCCATGCCGCCGGCCACCGATGCGCCGGACTGACCACCGACACCGGCAGTGGGCTTGCCGGGTGCCGGCCGATCGCCGGTGGAGGCCACGGTGGGTCCCCCGGACGCCGGCGTTGTGGGGCCGCTGGGCGGGGGAGTCGGGCCCGCCGGTCCGGCGGGCGCCGCGGGTGCCGGCGGGACCGCGGCAGCCGCTGGGCGCAAATCCGCCCCATAGCCGGGCAACGGACCCGAGGGGGCGGCCGGGCCGGCGCTGATCGGTCCCGACGGCACTGAGGACGGGCTGGCCGTTACCGGGGCCGCCGCGGGTGTTGCCGGTGCGGCGCCCGCGGTCGGCGCAGCGGGGGCCACTTCCGTGCTTGGGCTGGCCAGCTGGGCCATATTGCCGAGCGCCCCGCCGGCCATCGGCGTCACCGACGGCGAGGGCGGAATCTGCGATGGCTGACCGAAGCCCCCGGTGCCGGCTCCGCCCGGCGGTATCGGCGGTGGCCCGCCCGGTCCAAGAGGCCCACCGCCGGGCATGCCCGCGGAAAGTGCCTGGGTGGGGCCGCCGCCGCCCGGGAAGCCGGGCGGCATTCCGCCGGGGCTGCCGAGGCCTGGCATGGCAGGGGCGGCAGGGGGCGGGACGGCGCCGGGTGACCCGATCCCACCTCCCGAGAATCCACCGTTCCCACCTGACGGTCCGCTTGCACCGAGGTTAGCGACGCCCGTTTGGCCACCTTGAGTTCCGATATTGCCGCTGCCCGCGGTGATGTTGTTGCTGCCGCCTGTAGTGATGCCGTTGCTGCCGGCACCTGTGGTGATGTTGTTGCTGCCGCCTGTGCCGCCTGTGCCGCTTGTGCCGCTTGTGCCGCTTGTGCCGCTTGTGCCGCTTGTGCCGCTTGTGTCGCCTGTGGTGATGTTGTTGCTGCCGCCTGTGGCGATGCCACGGCTATCACCGCCACTGTTGGGGCCACCCGTCTCCCCAGTGTCGTTACCTCCTGTGCCGCTGTTGGCGGGGCCGGCCGGAAGGAGGAGTTCGTCCACACTCTTGGGACCGGGGTGACTGTCCACATCCCCAGCTCCGTACGGGAATGGCAGCTGGTCGGTACCGGCTGCCTTTCTGCTCAGCTCTTCGCTGGTGGGTGGTTGCGACGGTGGTGGGCTAAATTTTGCGCCGTTGTCTTGCAGCCATCGCTGTGCGTCACCCTCGATGCCCAGTTCGTTGAACATCTGCTGCGTTGCCGCGACGATCTTTCCGTTGGCTTCTGAACCGTGTTCGGCAGCTTCAGAATTGGCAGTGGCGATTAAGCCAATAGCTTCGGCCATCGACTCAGGCGTGTTCTTCGCGACAAGCTCGTCGACCTTCGGGTTGTATCGATCGGCGATGTTCCGCAATTTGGTACGAAGATCATCAACGGCGTTGGCGACGCTGGTGCTAGCGGTGCTTTTGCTGCGACAGTGTTCGGCGGCGTTCGTAAGACGGTTATAGCCAACCCTCAGGCGCATCAGCTCGTCCTCTGTGGTCTGCCCGCTGTTTCTCGCACCCACGCTGTCAGTGAAAGCCTGGAGCTCAATAGCCTCGTGTTCCTTCGCGCTGGATTGGTCAGACCAGTGCCGGACGCCGTTAGCCGGCTCGGTTGGGGGTGCGGGCCACCACGCACCTACCAGGTAGGACGACCATTTCCCCGGCGGTAGATCAGTCACCGCATAGTTCCTTCAGTACGCGTTGTCCCGTCGTCATCGTCTCGATAGAGTCCTGAAACTGCTTGTTATCCGAACCCTTGCTGGCAGCCGCAGTCATGGTTTGATAAGCCTGAGCCAGATTAAGCGCGGCATCACGGTACTCGTTATCGAGCGCAGGATCTGTAGCGGCAGCCTCAAGAATAGTCGCACCATTTGCGGCGGCGATACGTGCAAATGCTGCATCGTTGCCATTCGTTTCAATGTTCACGGCATCTGAAGCAAGCGTGTACTTGCTGCATAGCTGTGCTTTGGCCGCCGCTCTCTGAGTGGCTGTATACGTAGGATCATGCTCCGACTTGGTTAGAGCTAGTATTCCCACGACAAGAGCAGCGGCGGATAGCAACGCCGTTAGCGCCAAGAGCGCCAGTGTCAATCGGCTACGCGGCGGAACCGGCGGCAGTGAGGGCCGCGGCGGTGGGTTGATCGTCACACTGCGGATGGTAGACCTCGACGCGATTTCACGTTTACATCCTGATTGGGACCGCTTGCGTTCGGCCGGCGGAAGTCCTGGGTGCGGGAGGTGACGGCTATGGTAGCCACGCTATCCGGCCCCTGGAGAGCCCTAGTTGCCACTTCGGCTGGGTAGGTTGAGGTGTTCGAATCGAAACGCTTATCCCACGGGAGCAGTGCATGAGCCGCCGTCGCGGCGTCGGGGTAGCTTCAGTCGGCGTCGACCTCCTAATCGAAGGCGGCTAATCGCCGCAGAGCTCCTGCATCGCGCGAGCATTGGTGTTGGTATTGGTGATCACCGCTTCGAGTTCCGGGTCTCCCCCATCCTTCCCAGTGGCAACCGCCACGAGCGTTTGGTAAGTGAGTGCGAGCGCCCGGGCCGCATCGCGATACTTAGGATCGAGGGCGGGGTCCGCAGCAGCCGTCTCAAGGATCAGGGCGCCGTTGGTTGCAGAGAGACGCGCGAGCGCAATGTTGTTGGGTGTGTTCGTCTCGATGTGCTCTGCATGAGCTGCAAGCTTGTAACTGTCACAGAGACGCTTCTGGGCGTCGGCTTGCTGCGCGGCCGTGTAACGAGGCGTCGCTGTGTCCGCTGAGCGAGTTAGCGAAATAATCGCCACGATCAATGCAGCGACTGATAGCAACGCAGCGAGCGCCGCGAATACCGCAGTGGACCGGCGGTGTGGCTGGGCGGCAGGCGGTGTGGGCCAAGGAGGTGGTGTCATGGTCACAATGCGGATGGTAGACCTCAAGCCGGCTCCAGTCCCCTAGCCGCGCGCTTTCACGGTAATTCGTTGTGACCGTGTGGCGTTGACGAAGAAAGGTGCTCTGAGCTGGCAGGATCCATCTTGCTTAGGGATGAATTGGACCAGGTCAAGGAGCATTATGACACCGACGGCGGCATCCGGGACGACGCCTGGGGCGCCGAAGTGACGGGCATGGCCGACCTGTCGAACTGGCCGGCCGGAATGCGGTTGATCATCCGCAGGCAAGTTGGTGATGTTCAAGTGCCTCAAACGAATTCGCTCAGGCCTACCCCACGGACTGGACGAGTTGGCGCAGCTCGGCCTCAGGGCCGGATCAAGGCACCCTGAATCTGGAAGAGCTTGTTCAGTCCTGCTTCTGCGGGGGTGGCGGTGCCGCCCGGCGTAGCGCCGCGGCGAGCCAGCCGAGCCCGACAACGAGCGGGAGGGTGAACTTCCACAGCGTCAGTAGCAATACCGGCCCCCATAGTGTGAGGTCGAGGATGAGCAGCCGAACGTATTCGCCCTTGGGTGGCGTTTCCACATCACTGTGTGTGGCGATGGCGACGCTGTAGAGGAATACGCCCGCGATCACGCAGCATGCTGCGGCTACCGCGATGATCGACCACAACACCCGCTCGAAAGACGGCTTGGCGAAACGGACGCTGTTCATCGTCCCACCGATACCGTCGGGATGTAGTCGGCGGGATCGATGAGTTGCTGCGTGTGTGTAATGAACGGATCCTGCACGAACGGCAACGCATTCTCTAGTTCCCATTTCCAATCCGGCATGTCGGGACGTACATAAGGAATCGTCGCGTCACCCACCCAGTGGTGACGAGGCAGGCTCGTCGCCGGACCCCATTGGCTCCCGGAGTTGGCAGGGTTCCATTGCAGCTGTTGGGGCGCTAGCCCATCGCGGTACTGGTAGGTCTCCATACTCGGATAGATCGTGCTGGTCCCGCCTAGTCTGATAGCGCCGTTAGGTTCTGGGCTGAAGGTAACGCGACCGTTGACCGTGATCCCGGCGGCTGTACCAAAGGGATTTTCGTAGGCGTCCTGTGCCGCGTAGTCGACGGTCATGCGCCCGTCCGGCGACTGGATGACATGGACGTTGGGGATTCCCGCCGCGGCGCCGCCGCGTTGTCCGTCGGTGTTAACAGTCGGATTCTGCCGTACCACGATCAGACCGTGGTCGTAGTCGATGAACATGGAAACACGGGAGGCTTCGATGTCCGCCGCTGCGCTGGGACCGCGATTGTCGCCCAGATTCCTCGGCAGGAGCCGGCCATTGGCTATGTCTGTGCCGTCCTTGAACGTGTTTACTACTTGATCAGTCGGGATAAACATATTCGTTCGTACAACTCCTCGCCCGGGCATGGGCTGGAACCGCCCGGCGACGATCTGCAGAGGCACCCCGAAATTCTTCGGGTCATAACTATGGGGATCGAGAGCTTCGGCCATCCGCCAGTCGTTTTGACTAGCCGGTTGACGCCCGTATGCGTTCTCGAACGCCTGGGCCTGGTTTCGCATTCGTTCGCTAAATGTATCCCCGTCGAATTTACGTACTTCAGCAGCCGGGCGGTAGCCGTCTTTGACCCGTAGGTTGGTCAGGGCCTGCTGCAGGGTGCTGGAATAGGTGCTACGGATAACGGTGGCGTTGTGCAGGGCGGTCGCGGTGTCGTCTTTGGCTTGCCGGGTGCACTGGTTGATCTCCGCGTCGCAGTCGTGGCCCTGGTTTTCGAACTCAAGGTAGTAGCCGATCCGGGCGTCAAGAGCCTTCAGGTTGGCGTTGAGCGCGGTGATGTTGGCCTGCGCGGCGGCGCGGGCCTGCGCCAGGGCGGCGGCGATAGTCTCCAGATCGGCCGCGATCTGGCCGAGTTGGGCGTTGGTGGCGTGCAGGCCTTCTTTGACCCGTTGCACTTCGGCACCGTTGTTGATCGGCTGCTCACCGTTCTCCCGGTTGTACTGCTCGAAGTGCTGCTGGGCGGTGCGGAAGGTCTCCTCGGCCGCGGTGGACGAGCCGGCCGCCGAATGAAACGCCTGCGCCAGAAAGTTGATCTGGGTCGGGCTGCCGGCCTGCAGACTGTCGTCGATCGCCCACGGATCACCGCCGGCCGAAGCGATCAGGCCGTCCACCTGAAGATGTTGCAGGCTCGGAGGACTCACCCGAGCGCACCGTCCCGCGCACTCGCCGCGGTGCGCAGCATCGCCGTGTTGACGAGCATGACCGGTCGCCTCCCGCTGCGTTCAATGTCGGTTCAACGCTAATTGCGATAGCGGCCCCGTCAATTCACCCAACAGATTCCGGTGCTGTAACGGGCGAAAGGCACCAACCCCCTACCGCCCCAACGGCTTATAGAACACCAGCCCGTTGCCCTTGTTGTCGTAGACCACAGCCCGGCGCTCGTGAGCATCGTCGTAGGGGCCCTTGACGATTCCGCCGCCGCTGGCCTCGATGGCTTTCGCGGCGCCGTCGACGTCGTCGGTCTTGATGCCGACCACTACCTGCCCGTGGATGGGGTGGTCAACCGCGGTCGCCAACGCCAGTGTCACCGAGCCGCCGTCGAGGGCGGCGAAGTGCGCGCCGTCGCGAAACTTCAACGGCATGCCCAGGGTCTCGCTGTAGAACTTGATCGATTCGTCGAGGTCGTCGGTGGACAAGACGATCATCCGGATGTCGTGGTCGCTCACTGCTTCCTCCTGTGGGTTTTACTCTCGTTCCAGGCTAAGCCCGGTTTACCGTCAGCGGGTGGGTAAACGTCTTGCCGCCTTGACTATCACGGTTGTCCTGGTGGCGCTGCTGGTCAATATGGTGGTCACCAACCGCATCTCACGGGCCGCTGAGCCATTTGCGGGCGGGCGGGTGCTGGAGCTGCCCGGGCCGGATCTCAATGTCCGCGAGTACGGTTCGGGCGGGGATCGTGCCATCGTGCTGCTGCACGGCTATTCGGCGTCGATCCAGTGGTGGGAGGCGGTGGCGCCGGCACTGGCGCAGGGTGCCCGGGTGGTCGCGATCGACCTGGTCGGCCACGGTGGCTCCGAGGCCCCGAGCGAAGTGGAGCGCTACAGCGCTGAGGGGCAGGCGACGGCCGTGCACCAGGCGCTCGACGCCCTGGGTGTGCGGCATGCGGTGTTGGTTGGGCATTCGATGGGTGGGACGGTGGCCACCGCACTGGCCGAAAGCGCATCGGACCTGGTGGACCGCGTGATCGTCTCCGACACCCCCGCGGCGCTGGGAATGACCGCGATGCCCGCGCTCGGCAACGCGGTGTGCTGGCCGGTGCTCGGTCCCGCGATAGACAAGGTGCGCCGTTTCGACGCCGTCGACAAGAGCTCTCTGCAGACCGGGTTCGCCGCCGACTTTCCGATCCCGGCGTTGGCCTACCGGTCGTTGAAACGGATGTCCCACAACGCATTGTGCGACGCCAAGACCGCGAGCCGGATCAACGAAGAGCGGGCGGTGGCCGACCGGCTCGCGAGTTTGGGTAAACCGGTGCTGGTGGTCTGGGGCGAAAGGGATGTGCTGACCCCGACGTCCCAGAACGTCGAACGCTACCGCCAGGCCGGCCTGCAGCCGGTCGTCATCGCCGGATCAGGACACAGCCCCATAGTGGAGAAGCCGAGCGAATTCATCGGGGCGATAAAAGAATTCGCCCACGGCATCAAGAAAAACTAGGTCCGCCAGTCTCCCGATCCACCCGGTGAAAGTTGCCGCCGAGCACGGTGCTGACGTCGGCGCCTAGGTAGAGCACCTGGTAGCAGTTCTACTACCATCGGGTGATGGCGGTGATTCCCCAGAAGGAACTTCGCAATAACGTGGCCGAAGTACTGCGCCGCGCGGAGTCGGGAGAACAGCTCATTGTCACCGTCGCGGGGCGCCCGGTTGCCCAACTCGGGCCGACCGCGAGCCGTCAATGGGTCTCTGGTGCGGAGTTGCGGCAGGTCTGGGCCACTGCCGCCCTGCGGACCCTCGAGGCTGAAATCGAAGACTTTGCCAGCGACCTCACCGACCCGTTCGCCTAACTGATGCGGGTTCTACTTGACACCTCGGTGTTGATCGCCGCCGATCCGCCGCCCGAGGTGGAGGCGGCGATCAGTGTGGCGTCGATGGCGGAGCTGCACTTCGGTGTTCTGGTCGCCGGGGATGACCGGATTCTTGGGCGCAAGCCTCGCCATTTATGGCGGGGTGAGCCCATCTGGTGTGTCGCCGGGCGGAGCCCGGCGGTCAAAGAGGTCGGGCTTGTCCGTCGATGTATTGCTTGATGATCGACAGGGGTGCGCCTCCGCAGGAGACGGCGAAATACGACGGGGACCACAGGTGTCCGCGCATCCGGGCACGGGCGCACGCGCCCGTGAACTCCCGCCGTACGGCGTAGGCGGTGCGGCCTTTGAGGCGCTGCACCAGTCCCGATACAGCGAGGGTGGGTGGGTAGGCGACGAGCAGGTGCACGTGGTCGGCTTCGCCGTTGAACTCGACCAGCTCGACTCCGAGGTCGGCGCACACGTTGCGTATGGTGTGCTCGGCGAAGGTGAGCATGGCGTCGGTGAACACCTTGCGCCGGTACTTGGTCACGAACACGAGGTGGGCGTGCAGCAGCGACACGCTGTGTCGGGCGCGGCGGTACGTCGTTTGTGTCAGTGGGCACCTCTACGGTTGCGTTGTGGGTAAGACGTACCGCACGGCACCGACACCGGCTGGTCAGCCGGTACGCAAGCCGCGTGCGCGTAAGCGCCCGAAGGGCGCGCCTGCGCACGTGCGGTCGTGGCCGCTGCGGCCGGAACCGGTGCAGTGCCGGGTGATGGGGACACGGTTTTTTACCGGTTCGCGGGTGTATAACGCGGTGCTGGGCGAGTTCATCGGGCGTAGCCGCACGGTGAAGACTGATCCGGCCTGGCAGCTGGCACGGGAAATGCCGCGCCGAACGGCCGACGAGCGGGCCGCCCGGTCGGTGGCGTTTCGTGCGGTCGAGCAGGCGCATGGTTTCACCGCGGATGCGGCGCAGTCGTACGCTTCGAGCTTGCGCAAGTCGTGGGTGCGTGAGCATCTACCGGCGCAGGAGACCCAGAATCTGGGTGCTCGCGCGTTTGATGCGGTCCGCCAGTGGCACCTCGGGCAGAAGGGCAAGCCGCGGTTCAAGCCGGCCCGGCGGCGCCTGCGTTCGTTGGCCGCTAAGGACGGCAACGGTGCCCTGCGGCCCAAGACCGACGTCGAAGGTCGACTGGTCGGGTTGCAGTGGGGAGCCGGGTTCGTCATCCCGATCGCCCCAGCAGCTACTTCGGGCCGGCGGGGCCGCGAGCAGCAGGCGGAACTCGATCAGATTGTGGCGTTGATCGCCGCCGGGAAAGTGTTGTCGACGCGGATCGTGCGCACGGTGATCGCCGGCCACGACACCTACCGGATGCAGTTGGTCTGCGATGGCCATCCGCCGCGCCGACACCTTGTCGGGGAGGGCCGGGTGTCGTTCGATCTAGGGCCCAGCCAGATCGCGGTCGCGGTGCAGCCCGCTGGTGGAGTCTGGTCGGGGTGGGTTGAGCCGCTGGCCGATCAGATTCAGCCAGACAGCGTCCGGTTGCGACGCCATCAGCGGCGCCTGGACCGCGCGCACCGGGCTGGTTCCCCGGAATGCTTCCGCGCCGATGGCACCCACAAGACCGGGCCATGCGGCTGGCGGCGCTCCATGAGCGCCCAGCAGGTCGGTATCCGGGTCGCCGAGCAGCATCGCCGGCTAGCCGAGCACCGCAAGACCCTGCACGGCGCCCTGGCCAACCGGCTGCTGGCCCACGGCCCCGCCATAGCCTGTGAACGACTGGACTATGTGTCGTGGCAGAAGAACTTCCCGCGCAGTGTGCGCGACCGGGCACCGGGGTTGCTGGTGGAGATGATGCGCCGCAAGGCTGAAAGCGCCGGCGGTCAGCGTCTCTACGAGTACAGCCCCTACACGACCGCCCTGTCGCAAACCTGCCTGTGCGGGACGAAAAAGAAGAAGCCGCTCTCGCAACGGGTTCACCGTTGCGAGTGCGGCATCACCGAAGATCGAGACCTGTTTTCGGCCTACCTCGGACTGCACGTCCGGGCATCAGCCGATGGGTCTGATCGGCTGGACTTGCCCGCCGCCTGCCAGGGCTTCGGGCACCGTCAGGACGTCGACGGGTCGCCGAAGTCCAGCCGTGCTGCTTCATCGAAGCGGCGAGGCCGCAGACATCCGCCCTCGCGGAGGTCCGTGGCGCGCATCAACGCCAGGCGTAAAGCCAAAACCGTGATGCGACAGAGCCGCTCGGCGCGAACCTCCACTACCGGCCAGCCCACGGCGATAGCCGCATGAACGCCTATCGAGACAGCCGGCCGGCACGAGGAATCCCCGCACTTCAGTGCGGGGAGGACGTCAAGAGGAACGTGCCCGGCGAGTCACACGTCTGGGCGCGATCGAAGCAACCTTCGATCCCCTGCCGCTGAGCGTCCAGATCGCACGGGAATGGGGTCGACTGTCCGCCGCGGTGCGCCAGCGCGGTGGACAACCGCGTCGTCGCGCGGTGGACCTGGCCATCGCCGCCACCGCCAACGTGGCGGGCGTGCCACTGCTCACGCACAACACCGCTGAGTTCCGCATCATCGACGACTTGGTCGACGTGCGGAGACCAGGGGAGCTGTCCCGGCCGGCCTCCGCTGACTCGGACGACAAGTGAGTCATCGGTAAGACGTTTCCGGGCACCCCGACCGACAAGAACATCGACACCCGACAAACTAGGTACGCCAAGCCAATCGAGCCACCCGGTAGAAGTTGCCGCCGAGCACGGCGTTGACGTCGGTGTCGGTCCAGCCGCGCGCCGAAAGGTGCTCGCGCAGTTGCAGCCAGGTCTCCGGGGGCATCCACTGGATCGGGCCCCAGCGGGTATAGCTGGAGTCGAACAACTGTGGGTTGGCGGCCAACTCCGCGTTGAAGTCCGCGTGGTCGAAGGAGTAATCCGTGCTGACGCCGACGTGCTCGATACCCACCAGCTCGACGGCGTACTCCAGATGGCGCGCCAGTGCATCCAGGGTTGCAGTGTTGGGGCCCAAGAAGATTCCCACCGCAGTGATGCCGACGACACCGCCGGTGGCCGCGCACGCCCGGGCCTGATCGTCGGTGATGTTGCGCGGGTGATCCCACACCGCCCGCATACAGGAATGGCTGTAGACCACCGGCCCGGCCGAAACCGCGCACATGTCCAGGCCGGTGCGGGGGCTGCAGTGCGAACCGTCGGGAACCATCCCCACGGTGTTCATCTCCGCCACGATCGCGCGGCCCCACGCGGTGAGCCCACCGTCGTGTGCATCCAGGCAGCCGCTGCCGGCGCGGTTGGCGTGGTTGTAGCTGGGCAACAAGGTGCGAACCCCGTGCTCGGCCAGGACGGCCAGGTTGCCCAGATCGTCGTCGAGCGGGTTGGAGTCTTCCAGGTCGAACACCACCGCGATACCGCCGGTGCCGGTGATCGCGTCGACGTCGTCCAGGCTGGCCGCCACAGTCAGGCCCGGGTGGGCGTCGATGGCGCGGCGATAGTGCCGCAGCAGGGCCATGGTGTCGGCGAAGCGCTGCGGGGCATAGCCCGCGTTCACCGACAGCAACGCGCCGCCGGCGTGCTGGTAGCGGGTCAGCGGCGCCACCTCGGCGCCGTCCTGCAGCGGCAGGCAGGTGTGCTGATCCCACAGCAGCATGCTCATAGCCGCTGATCTTGCTCCTGCCCTGGGTGACTGCGGGGGTTCTCCGGAAATCAGCGAGACCTGGGGGCTTGCCAGCGGCCCGGCGATTGACGGAACGAATTACAGATGACGAAAGAGCGGGCTATCTTTTGCGGCATGCCCGAAGAACGCGGTGCGTTCGCCGACGCTGCGCGGACACGCGAAATGCGACTGGCGCAACGGCTCGCGGCATCGGTGGCAGCGGACCAGGAGTTCGTGGCGGTGCTGCAAGGCGCCGTCGAGCACAGCCGCGAGTTGCGACGGCAGCTGGATGCCATCGAAGGTGCGGTCAAAGCGGCCGCCGCGACGTGGCGGGGTCTGGACACGCCGGCGGGCGCTCGTCAGTTTCAGCAGTTCTTGATCGGCAAGACTCGCGAAATTCACAAGATCGTTGCCGACGGTGTCGCCGACAGTCGGGCCAGAGCCGACGTGGTGCAAACGCTCAGTGGGCGCTACACCGTCGACGGCGGCTTTGGTCGGGGTCCGCCCCCCGGCTCTGGTCCCCCGGTGCGGTTGGGCGGCTGGGGCCGGCCGCCGAGCCCCGCGCTCGACGGCTCGACGGAGCAGAGTGCATTCGAGGATCTGTTGCACGCCAACGACCAGGCGGTGCTGGATGCGATGGCCCGCGTGCGGGCCGCGCAGAAGGCCCTCGACGACGCGGCGGCGAAAGCCTACGCGCACGGCGCCGGCAGTGATGACGCCCAGCAGGCTATGAAGCGGCTGCCGGCATTGAAGAAGAACCTTGCCGATGCCCTCGATGAACTGGGCAAGATCCCCGACTACTCGAGGATCGACCCGGCGTCGGTGCAGCTGGGCAAGGACGGGGCATTGTCGTTCGCCTACACCCTTGAGGGCCAGAAGATGGTGGTGACCGGGGTGCTCAAGAACGGTCGCGGCGAGATATACGACCAGGGCGCCGGTGCCGGCAGTGGGGCGTACTTTACCTATCAGGACGGCAAACTGGTCGCCTCGCGATTCCTCGATCCGGGCCGGGTCACCCCCGACGACGCGCTGCTGCAGAACGTCATCTTCACCGCGGTGGGAGCCGGCCCCGCGGTGGGGGCCGGCAAGGCCGGCATCGAAGCCGGTTGGCAGGGCATGCGGTCACTGTTCGCCCGTGAAGCCCTGGAAAGCGGTGGCGGCGCCGCCACGGGACTCAGTGCCGACAACGTGCTGCCGCGAGCGATCACCCAAGCCGAAATCCGCGCCGACATGGCCGCGCAGGACCTTGCCGCCCACCACCCGGGACTGCACACCCCGGTGACCACCAGCGGCGAGCACATCCCGCCGGCCATCACCCACGAGCATCCGCTGCTGGAGACCGGTCCACACGTTCCTCATCCGTTGCCGGGCGAATCGGTGCCGTCGTGGCCAGCTTTTACGTTGGACAATCCGCTCGACCATATGAGTCCACAGCTGCGGATTTTGTCTGAACAGCACCTCACCGGCAGCGGTGAAACCGTCATCGGACCGTTTGAGCCGCCTGGCGGTGCGCCGTCCTACATCGATGTCGCGCGGCAGCATGGAGCCAGCTACTTCGATATCGGTGACGCCTGGTACTCAGCCACCGACACTCAACGACTGGCCGCAAACCAGCACGTCCTCGACATGGCGATTGCTAACCACGACTCAATCACTCTTTCAGCTCCATTCGAGATGGTTAGGCCAGACAGCTTTACGGCTGCCGAGATCAGATACTTGGAATCGCGTGGATACCGCCAGGTAAGCGAAACTAAATGGATTCCGTCAAGTGGAGGTCGTTAGAATGAAAACCCTTTTGGAGTATTTCCTAAGACATTTTGAGGTGCTGTATCTCGATCCGCGATACCGCATCACTAACTCCAGGAGCCGTGGCCTCCCCACGATCGATGCGTTTCTAGAGCTGACAGGTCCGATTCTGAGTTGGAATTTATCTAATAATCGAGGGCGGATAGAACTTACGGTGGCGCCCACGCAGTTAGCTGCGACCGAAAACTGGTTCTGGGTATCTCTACTCAAGCAGTATATCGATGCCGAAGCAGAGATCGCTTACCTGTCAGCAGCGGAAGAGATCGATTGGGCGCGGGAAAATATGGATCGAATCGAGCAAATATTCTCTAACGCATCGGCACTCGATGAAGTATGCAAAGAACTGAGGGGATTGCGGCAATCCAACTCAGACAAGTACTGGACACGCTGGCGTCAGCAGCAAGGACTCAGTTAACCCGGAAATTGCCACGCAGAGCAACGCCGACTCACGCTGTGATTGGTTCGGACCTTCGTCCAGGTAATTTATGGGAAACCGCAGCACTCCCACCCGGAAACGGGCGTTAGGACTGCAATATCTGCAGCGATCAAAGGAGCATAAAACGTGTAAGCCGGAAGAAATCAACACCGCCGTGAGGGGTGAGAGCGGACACGTTGGCGCCATCGATGGAAGGTAAGCCGCGATGAAGACGTTGCTGGAGTTCTATCTGCAATATCTTGACTTCATCTATCTGGATCCCGAATACCGGATCACAAATTCCAAAACAACAGGTTCGGCGACAATCAACGCCTCGTTAGCACTCACCGGACCAACACGGACTTGGCAGATAGCTAATGATCGTGGACAAATCCAATTCGATGTCTCCCCAACCGGAATGAGCTCGCCGGAAAACTGGTTCCGCGCGCCGATCGTTCGCCAATACTTGGATGGCCATGACGAGGAAAAGGTAATTTCGCCCGCAGAGACTGCGGCGTGGATTCGCGACAACGTGGGCCGTATTAAGGATTTATTCGCCGACTCTTCAGTCGTCCACTCGTGCGAGAAACTTGCGGCGCTTGAGGAAGGGAACGCGCTCAAGTACTGGGGCCCCGACATGGGTTAGTGCGGTCTGCCGCCTTACACCAACTTCGAGCCCTCGATGCCTGAAGTCAGGCCGCAGCCATGAATCCGACTCGTCCCGATACGCTGAGCCCCATGGCAATCGACTCGCGGCCCGCCCAGAAATCGGACATCCCCTCGCTGGCGCAGGCATTGGGGCGGGCGTTCTACGACGACCCGGTCTCGATGTGGCTGCTTCCCGACGACCAGGCCCGCACCGAGCAGTTGACGACGTTCTTCGGCACATCTACTCGGGTTCATCACCTGCCGGGCGGCGGTGTCGAGGTGGCCGACGACGGTGCAGTCGTTGGGGCGGCCGCGCTGTGGGACCCGCCCAACCGTTGGAAGCAGTCGATCTGGTCGCAGCTGCGCATGGTGCCATCGCTGTTCCGGTCGTTCGGCTTCCGGCTTTCGCAGGGCCGTGCGCTGACGGATCTGTTGGACGCCAGCCATCCCGAGGAACCGCATTGGTATCTGGCGGTGATCGGCAGCGACCCGTCTGTGCGGGGACGCGGCTTCGGCCAGGCCGTCATGCAGCCGCGGCTGGATCGCTGCGACGCCGAGCTCTGCCCGGCCTACCTGGAGTCCAGCAAGCACGAAAACGTGCCGTACTACGAGCGTTTCGGCTTCCGGGTGATCGGCGAGATCAATGTCCCCAACGGCGGCCCGACGCTGTGGAAGATGTGGCGGGAGCCGCAGACCCCGTAGTGCTCAGTCGCTGACCGAGCCACTGAGGCGTTCGGCGGCGGCGATGTAGTCCTCGGCGAACTCGAACACGACGTCACGTGCGGACTTCACCTTGTTCATCAGCCCGACCCCCTGGCCGACGAAATAGGTGGACAGGGCTTGCGCCCCGGGGTGTCCGGTGGCGGCCAGCTTGTCGATGCGCCGCAAGGTGGGTTCGGCCAGCATCGATTGCAGTGGCAGCGGCAGGGTCGGGTGGCCCTTGTCGTTGGGCCGCCACGCATCAGTCCAATCAGAGACCAGTTGGCGAGCGGGCTTGCCGGTGCGCCCGGTGGAGCGAATGGTGTCCCGCGAGGTGGCCGCGAGCATCTTCTGCACGGTGTGCGGAGCTGTTTCGGCTTCCTCGGTGGTGAGCCATACCGAACCCGTCCATGCGCCGGCGGCACCCAACGCCACGCAGGCCGCCATCTGTCGACCGGTGACGATCCCGCCGGCGGCAAGCACGGGCACGGCATTGTCGATGGCTTCGATGACTTCGGGAACGACGACCAGCGTGGAGACTTCACCGCAGTGTCCGCCCGCCTCGGTTCCCTGAGCGACGATCAGATCCACACCTTGCGCTACTTGCTTAAGGGCGTGCTCCTTGGCGCCGACGAGCGCTGCGACCGGAATGCCATTGTCTTTGCCGGACTTGATCATGTAGTCCGGCGGCACACCGAGTGCGTTGGCCATCATGCGAATGGGATGGGCGACGGCGACTTCGAGTAGTTGTTCGCCGTTGCTGCCGGCGAGCATGGCCGATCCTACGCGGGGCTTTTCCTCGGGCTCAATGTCGTGTTGTGCCAGCAGTTCTGCGATGAAGCCCCGATACTCATCGGGGATCCGGTCGGACAGTTGGCGACCGGACAGGTTCTCGCCCTTGCCTTCGAATTTGGCGGGCACGATGATGTCGATGCCGTAGGGCTTTCCTTTGACCTGCTCGTCGATCCAGGTCAGTTCCTGATCCAACTGTTCCGGTGTGTAGGCGGCGCCGGCGAGCACGCCGAAGGCGCCCGCGTTGGGCACCGCGGCCACCACATCGCGGCAGTGGCTGAAGGCGAAAAGCGGGAATTCGATGCCGTACTGCTCGCAGAGGGGGGTCTTCACGGTGTCGCCGCTCCTTTGGTAACGGGGATCGAGAACGGTTCCTCGGCCCCACGGGGTGAGGCAACTGCGGCGACGTTATCGCAGCACGGGCGAAGCGGCACGGCTGGTGCGGTCTGATGACCGAAACACCGATGCCGCCAGGTCTTTGACCTGGCGGCATATCGGCGTGCGAAGAGCTGTCAGCCCACCAGTGCCGCGAGCAGCCCCGACAGGTCGGAGTCGCCGAGGTCGGGAGCCGAGAAGCTGTGGCCGGCCAACAAGGACTCGATCCCGGTGGACTCGGCGCTTCCCGGATGCGGCAGCGGGGGGTCGGTCGGTTCGATGGTCCCGGATCCCGTCAGGTAGGCGACGCCGTGCGCCACCAGCTGGAGTGCATCCACCGACAGGCCGCCGAAGAAGTCATTGACCTCCTGGGCGAATTGGGCCAGATCACTGATCAGGAAGATGTCCTGGTCGACGATCCCCTGCAGAAACTTGTCGATGTCGCCGACCCAACCGTCGATCACGTAAGGGACGGTGGCGACGACCGTGCGGAGGCCCAGGGCCAGGTCGTTGCCGATGTTCGGGTAGCCGTACATCGCGATCGCGTCGGTGAGCGCCTGCTTGAGGTCGACGGGTGTAACGATGCTGTTCAGGATGGTCGGGTCGTTGGCCATCGAGACACCGTCGAAGTCCGACCGCATCGGGACGCCGAACAGCGACAGGATCGTGGGCGTGATGTCGGCGATCGAGTAGTTCAGGTTCTGGCTGCCGTCGGTGGCGTGGTGGCCGGCCTGATCGAAGATGACGAACTGCGACGTCTCGTTGGGCGATTGGAAGCCGTGCCCGAAGCCCAGCGACTGCTGGTGGCCGTGGTCGGTGGTGATGATGATGGACCAGTCGTCGCCGGTGGCCGCCTTGGCCTGCGCGACTGCGGCCAGAATCTGCTGAATGTTGTCGCCGACATTGATGACGGCCTGCTTGTACTCGTCCGACCCGCCGCCGAACCCGTGTCCGGCCTCGTCGACCTGCACCTGGTAGGAGAACATGAAGGTGTCGATATTCGGGTTGGTCGTGGTCGCCAGGATCTGGGCGATGGTCTGCGCGGTGACTTCTGCGTCGGTGTCGGCCCAGCTGTTCTGGAACGGGACGAACAGGTTGTTGTCGGCCCCGTAGCCGCCCGCGGCGCCGATGCTGTTGATGTAGTCCCAGTCGGCGATCACCGAGGTCTCGATGTTCGGGTTGTGGTATTCGAGCAGGTTGAACACCGTCGGCCACTTGTCGTACGGGTCGGACTCGAACACGTTGTTGATCACACCGTGCTTGTCGTCCCATACCCCGGTGAGGATCGTCGACCACGACGGACCGGAGATCGTGGTGTGGTTGACCTCGGTCGTGGCCCCGGTGATGCCGTGGTCCATCGCCGTCTTGAAGCCGCTGTCTTGGTTGTAGGCGTACTCGAGGATCTTGTCCAAGTTGGTGCCGTCGGTGCCGATCAGCAACACGTGCTGGGCGGTAAGCAGCCAGTCGGCCGTCACGGCGGATAGCCCCACCGGCGCCCCGACGGCGGCCCCCGTCCCGGCAACCAGGCCGGCGACGGCCACACCACTGAGGAACTTCTTCATTGTTGTCACGATCGGATTCCCTCGTCGAGTATTGCCAGCCAATTGGCGCCAGACTAACAGTTACCCAGCGAAAACTCAGCTTTCTGCCAAAAATCGCTCATTTGAGCAGGGAGTTGCTGAGGAGGCCAGTGGGTTATTTCACCTGGCGAGACGCACGTAACCGGAGTTGTATCAGCTCAGCGGGGCATCCACATCGAGGAGCGCGGGAAGGTCGGCGACGGTAAGGGCGTGGCCCGCCAGCAGGGCCTCCAGCGATCCGGTGAACTCGGCGGCGCCCGGCAGTGGCAGCGGTGCGTCGTTCGGCGGGATGACGCCGGCCCCGGTGAAGTACGCGACGACTCTGCCGATATCGGTGAGTACGTCGGCCGTGGCGTCACCGACGGTCTTGAGCACCCACTGTGCGCCCTCGGCGAGCCCGCTGATCAGGAAGATGTCCTGGTCGACGATCGTCTGCAGGTAGTTGAGGATGGGCGGCAGGGCGTAGTTCTCGAGGAAGTAGCCGGCTCCGCCCGCCAGTGCACGGATGCTGAGCATGACGTCGATGCCGATGTTCGGGTAGCCGTAGCTGTGGATCGCGTCGGTGAGGGCCTGCTTGAGATCGGCCGGGAAGACGATGCCGTTCAGGATGTCCGGGTCGGTCTGCATCGGGACGCCGTCGAAGTCCGACCGCATCGGGATGCCGAAGGCCTGCAGGATCGTGGGTGTGATGTCGATGGTCTGGTAGCTCAAGCTCTGCCCGCCGGCCTGCGCGTCATTGCCGGCCAACGACAACATCACGAAGCTCGACGTCTCGTTGGGCGACTGGAAGCCGTGGCCGAGGCTGAATCCGAACAGGTCCGGGTTCTGCTGGTGGCCGTGGTCGGTGACCCCGATGATCGTCCAACGGTCGCCGGTAGCCGCTTCGGCCTGGGCTACCGCCTCCAGGATTTCCTTCCAGTTGGCCCCGACGTTGATGACGGCGTCGCGGTACTCGTCCGATCCGCCGCCGTACGAGTGCCCGGCATGGTCCACCTGCGACTGGTAGGAGAACATGAAGGTGTCGAGGTTCGGGTTGTTGGTGGTCGCCAGGATCCGGGAGATGGTCTCCTGGGTGACCAGTGCGTCCATCTCCGCTGAGGTGGAGCCACCCGTGATACCGATGATGTGATCGGCCGGATAGCCCCCGGTGGAGGCCATATCGGTGAACAGGCCCCGGCCGGAGATCACGGTGGTGTCGACTTCGGGCTTGTTGTACTCGATCAGGTTGAACACCGACGGCCACGTGGTGTACGGCTCGGGCCGGTAGACGTTGCTGACCACCCCATGCTTGTCGTCCCAGACCCCGGTGAGGATCGTCGACCACGACGGCGTGGACATAGTCATATGGCCGGCGAGGCTGGTGGCCGCGGTGATACCCCGGTCCATCAGCATCTTGAAGCCGCTGTCGTCGTTGTAGGCGTACTCCAGGATCTTGTCCAGGTTGGTGCCGTCGGTGCCGAGCAGCAGCACATGTTCGGCGGCGAGCATCCAGTCGGCGGTCAGCGTGGACAGCCCCATCTGCGGCCCTACGACCGACCCTGTTCCGGCAACCAGGCCGGCGACGGCCGTGCCGCACAGCAATTGCTTGAGTGTTGTCACGATCGATTCCCTTGCCGGAGGAGTGCGGATTAATTGGCGGCGATGCTAGCAGCAACTCCCAGGAAATGCACAGATTAATCCCTAAAACCTCTCATATAGCCAGGAAGTTACTGAGGAATCTGGGAAGGGTGGCCCTGGCGTGATGCCGCGGCCGCGCCCGAACTAGAGAATCGTGTCCCCGCTGACCAGCGTTGCCCGGAATTGCATCACCCGGTACGGCCAGCCGTGCGCGGTGTTCCACTGCGACACCATCAGGCCCACCCCGCCGGTGCGATCCACCCGGGAGCCGGGCAGCACGTAGCCGCCGTAGAGCTGGGCGACTCGTCCGCAGGCGTGGTCTTCGTCGCCCCAGCTGCTGCCGAGCAGCGGAAGCTGCAGCGGCGCTGAGGTCAGCACGTCGGTGGGGGAGTCCAGCACCCGGTAGCCCAGGGCGTACCGCGACGATACGAACCCGCCGAGAATCCAGCGTTGCGGGGCCAGGCGCCGCAGCGACAGTTCTCCCCACGTCTCACCCGGTGGAGTGATAGGCACCGGGGCTTGGCCCCAGGCTCGGCGCTCACCGCGATACCCCCAGCCGGAGTACTTGCTGGGATCGCCGATATCGGCGGGGCGCACCCTTCGCAGGATGACGCCTTTGTCGCGCTGGAACCCGGTCGAGACCACATACACCCAGCCGTCGTCGGGGTCGTAGTCCCAGGACCAGCATTGGGCGTACCCGCGATGTAGCCGCGCCGGGAATCGCGCCCCCCTGTTGTGCCAGGTGATTCCGTTGTCGGCCGATTGCCAGATCTCGGTCCACGCCACCTTGCCGAATCCGCGGTTGACGATCGCGTGCAGGTAGAGCATCTGCTCCACTCGCAGCAGATCCGACGGGATCACGGTGCTGATGGCGTAGCGGTCCAGCCGTGAAGCCGGTTGGCGGTGTCGGTAGTGCCACAGCTGGCGGGCGTAGTGCGGGTCGGTGCCGCCGGCTCGTTGGTAGCGCACCCGGTGCCCGGCGTCGCCGGTGCCGATCAGGATCACCGGGGATCGCCAATCACCCTGGCCGACCCGCTCGCCGGCGAAGGTGTCGCCGAACACCGACACCAGGGTGCCGTCAGCAGCCAGTACGGAGGCGCCCAGGTCCGCGCACGTCACACCCCACCGGTCGGTGATGCCCGGGCCGGTGACGTCGGCCAGCTTCCCGGGGGCGTTCCGCGCGGCGGAGGGCACCGCTCAGGGCTTGCTGCGCCAGCCGCCGGCGGCGACCGCGATCATCCGGAGTTGTTTGACGGCAACATGTTTGATCTCGGCGAGCGTCTCGGCATCGGGGGCGTCTTCGATGGCCTCCGCGGTGACGATCATCGCGTTGACGAACAGTCCCGCCAGGACGTTGAGATCCTCGGCGCTCCAAGCATTGAACCCGGGGAAACGCGCCAGATCGGTGGCCAGCTCGGAAGTGATCAGCCGGATCTCGGTGCGGATCGCGTAGCGCAGCACGGTCATCCCGCTGAAGCGTTCCCGGTTGATGAATCGCCAGTACTCGTGGCGGGAGGCCACGCTGTCGACCAGCACCTCTACCGAGGACTCGATGACCCGGCTGGGGTCCACGCCTCCGGTCCGGGCGTCGCGCAGTGTCTCGCGCAGCGCTCGAAACGACTCGTCGATAAGCACCAGGCCCAGGGCATCCATCGACTCGAAGTGGCGGTAGAACGCGGCGGGAACGATGTGGGCGGCGCGGGTCACCTCGCGCAGGCTCAGCGCGCTGAAGCTGCGTTCGTCCAGCAGTGTGAGCGCCGCGTTGATGATGGCGCGTCGGGTGGCTTCCTTGCGTTCCTCGCGCGAAACCCGCTCCGGACCGTTGGGCCGGGCAGGGCGGGCCGGACGAGGTGCGCGCTCGGGACGTTCCGGCCGCGGTGGCCGCGTGCGCCCAGCCCGTGAATTCGGTATACGACTGTTCACTGTTGTGAAGCGTAACACAGCGGGCAAATAGCCCTTGACTCGTCGTAAACAAGTGTTCACTGTGTACATATGTTCACTCAAACTTTGACGCGGCGGGTACTGGGCTCCAGCCTGGTCGATCTGCTCACCGGTCCCCACGGGGTCGACCGCTACACCGAGCTGGTGTCGCCGACGTGGACCCAAAACGACGCCCGTGCCCGGGTCGTCGCAGTCCGGCGCTCCACCCCGCGCAGCGTGACGCTGCTCCTCGAACCCAACGACGCGTTCCCCGGCTTCAAGGCGGGCCAACACGTCAACCTGTCCGTCGACATCGACGGGCGCCGGCGCACCCGGTGCTACTCGCCGGCAAGCGCCGAAGGACAACGGCTCCTCGAGCTCACCATCGGTCGCCACGAAGGGGGCTTGGTCTCCGAGCACCTGTACCGCAACGCCCGGCCCGGCATGGTTGTCGGACTGGAGACGGTCGGTGGCGACTTCGTGCTTCCGGCGATCCGCCCCCGGAGCATCCTGCTGGTCTCCGGCGGCAGTGGGATCACCCCGGTGATGTCGATGCTGCGTACGTTGATCGCCGAGCGCTATGACGGCCGGGTGACGTTCATCCACTACGCGCGCAGTCGCGACGAAGCCTGCTACCACGACGAACTGGCCGAAATGTCGCGGGTGCGGGTGCTGCACGGCTACACCCGTAAGCCGGATGGCGGCGACCTGCAGGGCTATTTCGACGCCGAGCATCTTGCGGCGGCGACGCCGAACCCCGAAGCGGTGTACGTGTGCGGGCCGCCGGCGCTGGTGGCGGCCGTGCGCGAGCAGCGGCCCGACGCGATCTCAGAGAGCTTCGTGCCCCCGGTCTTCACGGTTCCGGCCGACCCGTCCGGTGGGCAGGTGAGTTTCCTCGGCAGCACCGTCTCGGTGGTCGACGACGGCCGGACTCTGCTGGAGCAGGCCGAAGCGGGCGGTTTGCAGCGGGCCAGCGGAAGCCGGATGGGGATCTGCCACAGCTGCGCCCGCCGCAAAACCCGCGGGGCGGTGCGCCACCTGGCCACCGG
>CAXYUC010000005.1:0-55189 GCA_964292075.1 uncultured Mycolicibacter sp. | reverse complement strand
TTCCCCGCCCCCCGCTCGCTGACGGGCCCGGCGCTACCCCAGTCCCTGGTGTTGCCCGGCGGCATTCGTGCAGAGGAGAGCGCGATCGACTGGCTCGACGAGGTCGAGCAGGCATTGCGGTGACGGGGGCACTGGCATGAATGGGGGCACGATGACAACAGAATCCACCAATCCATACCCGCTGTTGCTGTCCCCGCTAGACCTGGGTTTCACGACCCTGTCCAACCGGGTGGTCATGGGTTCGATGCACACCGGCCTGGAAGACCGCGCCGGCGACACCGGCAAACTGGCCGAGTACTTCGCGGCGCGCGCCCGCGGCGGCGTAGGGCTGATCATCACCGGCGGATACGCCCCGAACCGGTCGGGTTGGCTGCTGCCGTTCGCCTCAGCAATGACCACCCGCGCCGACGCGCAACGCCATCGGCGCATCACCGACGCCGTGCACGATGCCGGCGGCAAGATCGCGCTACAGATTCTGCACGCGGGACGCTACGCCTACCATCCGTTCTCGGTCAGCGCGTCGAGCATCAAGGCACCGATCAATCCGTTCCGGCCGCGGGCGTTGACCACACGCGGGGTCGAGTCGACGATCGCCGACTTCGCCCGAGCCGCTGAATTGGCACGCGAGGCCGGTTATGACGGCGTGGAGATCATGGGCAGCGAGGGCTACCTGCTGAACCAGTTCCTGGCAACGCGCACCAACAAGCGATCCGACGGCTACGGCGGCAGTGCCGCCAATCGGCGCCGCTTCCCGGTGCAGATCGTCGCCCGCACGCGCGGGGCCGTCGGCGACGACTTCATCATCTGCTACCGGATGTCGATGGCCGACTATGTCGAGGATGGCCAGAGCTGGGAGGAGATCCTCGCGCTGGCAACAGAAGTCGAGGAAGCCGGCGCCACCATGATCAATTCCGGCTTCGGCTGGCACGAAGCGCGGGTGCCGACCATCGTGACATCGGTCCCGGGCAATGCATTCGTCAACATCAGCAGCGCCGTCGCCGATCACATCACCATCCCGGTGGTGGCGTCCAACCGGATCAACATGCCGCAGGCCGCCGAGCAGGTCCTTGCCGAGACCTCGGTCCGCCTGATCTCGATGGCCCGCCCGATGCTGGCCGACCCGGACTGGGTGCGCAAGGCCGCCGACGGCCGCGCCGAGGAGATCAATACCTGCATCGCGTGCAATCAGGCCTGCCTGGACCACGCCTTCGTGCACAAGAAGGTCTCCTGCCTGGTCAATCCCCGAGCCGGTCACGAAACCACGCTGGTGCTCGGTCCGACGCGGCGGCGCCGGCGCATCGCGGTCGTGGGTGCCGGACCGGCCGGGTTGTCGGCGGCGGTGTCGGCCGCCGAACGCGGCCACGAGGTGACGCTGTTCGAGGCGAACGAGTTCATCGGTGGCCAATTCGACTTGGCCAGAAGGATTCCCGGCAAAGAAGAGTTCGCCGGGACGATCCGCTACTACACCACCATGCTGGACAAGTACGCGGTGACGGTGCGACTGGGCAGCCGCGCCCACGTCGACGAGTTGACTGGCTTCGACGAGGTGATCCTGGCCACCGGGGTCAGGCCGCGGATCCCGCAGATCCCAGGCATCGAGCATCCGATGGTGCTGTCGTATGCCGAAGCGATCGCGGGCCGACCGGTGGGCTCCGCGGTGGCGGTGGTGGGAGCGGGCGGGATCGGTTTTGACGTCAGCGAATTCCTGGTCCTGGATTCACCCGACTCTTCGCCGACCCTGCACCTCAAGGAGTGGAAGGCCGAATGGGGCGCCGCCGACCCCTGGGAGGCCAGCGGCGCGCTGATGCCGCCGGACCCGGCGCCACCGGCCCGCGAGGTCTATCTGTTGGCCCGCACCGCAGGTGCCCAAGGCCGCAAATTGGGCAAGACCAGCGGCTGGGTACACCGGGCATCGTTGAAAGCCAAGAACGTCCAGCAGCTCTCCGGGGTGAACTACGACCGCATCGACGACGACGGGCTGCACATCAGCTACGGCCCGAACAAGTCACGCCCGCAGCTGTTGGCCGTGGACAACGTGGTGATCTGCGCCGGGCAGGAATCGGTGCGCGACCTCGAGGACGGACTGCGGGAACGCGGTGTGAACCCGCACATCATCGGCGGGGCGGCACTGGCCTCGGAGCTGGACGCCAAGCGGGCCATCAAGCAGGGCACCGAGCTGGCGGCCCGCCTGTAACTGGCGATTTCGGCGCGCTAGTGCCCGCTCAGCGGGAGAAACCGCGCCGAAATCGTACGTAGTTCAGGCCGGCAGCGGCGCGTAGTCGGTGCTGCGCTGGCGGGCCGGGCGGCCGATGCCCTCGGCAATCGACGTCAGCTCCGCGATGGTCTTGGCCGAGCCGTACTCGGAGCCGGCCATCCGCGAGATGGTCTCCTCCATCAAGGTGCCGCCCAGGTCGTTGGCTCCACCGTTGAGCATCACCTGGGTGCGCTCCACCCCCAACTTGACCCAACTCGTCTGGATGTTGGGGATGCGACCATGCAGCATGATCCGCGCCAACGCGTGCACCGCGCGGTTGTCGCGATGGCTCGGGCCGGGCCGCGCCCCGCCGGCCAAGTACAGCGGCGAGCTCTGATGCACGAACGGCAACGGCACAAACTCGGTGAAACCACCGGTGCGGTCCTGGATACCGCGCAACACCCGCAGGTGGCCGACCCAATGCCGCGGGGAATCGATATGGCCGTACATCATGGTCGAGCTGGACCGCAGGCCCACCTCGTGCGCGGTGCTGACCACCTCAACCCACATCGAGGTCGGCAGCTTGCCTTTGGTCAGCACCCAGCGGATCTCGTCGTCGAGGATTTCGGCGGCGGTGCCCGGAATGCTGCCCAGGCCCGCCTCACGCAGGCTGATCAGCCATTCCCGAATGCTCAAGCCGCTCTTGGACACCCCATTGGTGATCTCCATCGGCGAAAACGCGTGCACGTGCATCGACGGCACCCGCGCCTTGACCGCGCGAACCAGATCGGCGTAACCGGTGACCGGCAACTCCGGATCGATGCCGCCCTGCATGCAGACCTCGGTGGCGCCCGCCAGATGCGCCTCGTAGGCACGTTCGCCCACCTCGGCATTCGACAGCGAAAAGGCGTCGGCGTCCCCCTTGCGCTGCGCGAACGCACAGAACCGGCAGCCGACGTAGCAGATGTTGGTGAAGTTGATGTTGCGGTTGACCACGTAGGTCACGTCGTCACCGACAGCGTCGCGGCGCAACGAGTCCGCCAGTGCGGCAACGGCATCCATTGCCGGACCATCTGCGGTAGCCAGCGCCAGATACTCGGCGTCGGTGCAGCCGGCCGGGTCGCGCTCGGCTGACCGCAGCGCGGCCAGCACATCGGTGTCCACGCGTTCGGGGGCACGGGCCGCCAGGTCGTGAATCTGCTCGCGGATCGACTCCCAGTCCCCGAAGGCACTGCCCAGATCACTGCGCGTCTCGGTGACCCGGCCGTCGACGTCGATCGCGGTGTGCAGATCCACCCGGCCGGCGGACTGCACCTCGTCGGGCTCCTGCCAGGCCAGCCCGACCGGATTGATGTCACGGGCCCAGCCGGTGTCCGGGTCGGCCAGCGCCGCAACGTGCGGGCGCACTCGCGGATCGATCCACGCCGCACCGGCAAGCACGTAGTCGGGCTGAGCGGTAAGCCGCTGCACCAGGTCGTAGCCGGCTTGTTCGGTGATCGCGGCCAGGTCGTCCAGTGCCGGCCAAGGCCGCTCCGGATTGACATGGTCGGGGGTCAGCGGCGACACCCCGCCCCAATCGTCGACCCCGGCGCCGATCAGCGCCAGGCATTCCTGCGCCGAGACCAGGTTGGGCGGCGCCTGCACCCGCATCTTGGGGCCCAGCACCAGCCGGGTCGCCGCCACCGTGGCCAGGAAATCCTCGAAACCCGTGTCGGGCACCGCCGCCATCGCGGTGTGCTCCTTGGCTCGGAAGTTCTGCACGATGACTTCCTGAATGTGCCCGAACTCCTTGTGCAGCTTGCGGATCGCGTGCAACGTGTCGGCACGCTCGGCGAGCGTCTCGCCGATGCCGACCAACAGCCCGGTGGTGAACGGGATCGAGAGCCGGCCCGCGTCGGCCAGCGTGCGCAGGCGCACCACCGGATCCTTGTCCGGGCTGCCGTAGTGCGCCATGCCTTTGGTCTCGAACAGCCGCCGGGAGGTGGTCTCGAGCATCATCCCCATCGACGGCGCCACCGGCTTGAGCCGCGACATCTCCGACCAGCTCATCACGCCCGGGTTCAGGTGCGGCAGCAGGCCGGTCTCCTCCAGCACCCGGATGGCCATCGCCCGCACGTAGGCCAGCGTGCTGTCATAGCCCCGCTCGTCGAGCCACTGCCGCGCCTCGGGCCAGCGGTCCTCGGGCCGGTCCCCCAGGGTGAACAGCGCCTCCTTGCAACCCAACTCGGCGCCGCGGCGGGCGATGTCCAGGATCTCGTCGGGCCCCAGGTACATCTGCTTGCCCTGCGCGCGCAGCACGCCGGGCACGGTGACGAAGGTGCAGTAGTGGCAGGTGTCACGGCACAGGTGAGTGACCGGGATGAATACCTTGCGCGAGTAACTGACCGGCAGCCGTCCGCCCGGCCCGCTCCGGCCGCCCGACACCAAACCGGCGTCTCGGACCCGGGCGGCGCTCGCACACAGGTCGGCCAGGTCGTCGCCCCGCGCGGTCATGGCGATCGCGGTTTCCTCGACGTTGAGGAGCACGCCGTCGCGGGCCCGTCGCAGTACTCGGCGCAGTGCCGACGAGTTCGTCATCCGCGCGTCACCCGCATCCGGAATCTGGCGCATGCCATAAGCGCCACAGTAGCCGCCGCGCCAATCGGGTCGGCGAGCGCACACCAGGCCAGACGATCCGCCCGGGTCACTAGGCCGTCGAGGGTGCGGCCAGCGCCTGGCGACGCCGCCACAGCACCCACCCGGACGGCGCGCTGCCCAGCACGATCATCAGCAGCACGCCATAGGCCATCACGCCGCGGTCGGCGAAGATCAGGTCGTCCCCCGGACCGCCGAGGGTCATCAGCGCGATGGTCAGCAACCAGGTCCACAGCGGCAGCACCGCCAACCGCAGCGACGGCGTGCAGCGCTGCGCCACCCACACCAGACCGGCGTTGACCAGGCCCCCGATCAGGGCACTGAGCGGAACGGGGACGGTGCCGATGTGCGCGGGCAACAGCAACGCGGTGGCCACGGCGCAGAGCGCGCCGTCAAGGGCGAGCAGCGCCAGCACGACGAAGTTGAATGCCGGCGTATCGGTGGGCATCGCGGGCTCGGTGAGCGACGCGACGGGGCTCAAGTGGGGATGCTCTCCAGCTGGCTGACCAACGAACCGACCATCCACTGGTAGCTGTCGAGCCACCACTGCCAGTGCTCCAAGTTCGGGTCCAGATCGGGATCCATGCCTAAACCACCTAGCCTTGCCGCTACATCGAGGATCGTGTTCAGCAGGAGCCTACCTTGTGGCCGTCGTCACCGAGCTGAAGTCCGGCCAGAAGATCGGTTTCCCATCCCCGGACGTCGCGCGGACCGGGTTCCCCGGCGACCAGGACGTAATGCTCAGCGTCCAAGATCGGCTGGACCACGTTGTTCGACAGCGCGAACGCCCGGCCGGTCGGCCCGACCGTGAGCTGGGTGGCGTGGGCGTTCATCGCTGCCACCTTCGCCGCGCGAGCCCCGGCAGCCTCGATCACCGCATCGATCCGCTCGTCGGGAAAGTCTCCGACCGCCTGCTCGCCCGGCGCGTCGACCGCAGGCGCCCAATGCGGCAGCCGATCGGCGTCCCGCAGTTCTGCCAGGGCGGTTCGCCTGGCGCTACCGGAGATCACCGTCCAGTAGAACTTCGGCGTGGCCCATCCCGGTTCGGAGCCGCCGTCGGCTCCCGCTGCGGCCAGCGCCGCGGTGGTGACGTGATGGGCGTGTATGTGGTCGGAATGGCCGTACCCACCGTTCGGGTCGTAGCTGACGACCACGTGTGGGCGCAGCTTCCGGATGATGGCCGCCAGGGCCGCGACGGTCTCGGTGTCGTCGGCGTCGATGAACCGCTGCTGTCGCCGCGCAGGAGTGCCGGTCATCCCCGAGTCACGCCAGCGTCCCGCGCCGCCGAGAAACTGCGGCGGGCCGGCTCCCAGCGCCCGTAGCGCCGCAGTCAGCTCACCGATCCGGTAGCCACCCAACTGGTCGGCCTGATCCACCGCCAGGTGCGCCCAACGGTCCCCAATGACCTCGCCCTCCTCCCCCAGCGTGCAGGTCAGCACATGCACGTCGGCGCCGCGGGCGGCGTAGTGGGCGATCGTCGCCCCGGTGGTCAGGGTTTCGTCATCGGGGTGGGCATGCACGAACAGCAACCGGGGAATCGGATCCGACACGCCAAAACCCTACCGCCGTACGCCGAACGGATCGGCGGGCCTCAAATCGATCAGAACAGACCGCCGAACAGCCCATCCCAGTCGATGTTGCCCAACAGCAGCGCAAGATTGTCGCCCTGAATCGCGTTGACGATCTCGTTGAACTCATCGGGACTGAACCCGAGCAGGGTGGTCCAGTCGGCGTTGAGGATCGCCGGGTCGAAGTGGCCGAGCAGGCTGTCGTGGGTGTCGAAGCTGACGCCCAACAGGTTGTTGAAGGCGGCCTCATTCTGCGCCAACACCGTGTTGTTGAGGCTGAAGATCCAATTCACGACGTCGTTGACCTGGGGACTGTCGCCGAACAGCCGGTCGGCGGCGGCCTGCTGCGCTGCGACAAGGGCATCGTTGAACCCCGACTCCACCGCGATGACGGCGGCCGTCATGGTCTGCTGCGGGTCGGGGAACGCCTGCAGGAAGAGGCTCATGTTGCTTATCGCGGCTGCCGCGGCACTGTTGGCAGTTTGCTCGGTCCCGCCGCTCAACGCTCCGCCCGTCGGGGCTTCCAACCCACTCAGATCAGGTGTGAAAGGCAACCCGAACGGCAGGTTCTGCGGGTCGAAGCTGCCCCCGGTCAGCTCGTTCAACACGGTCTCGTCCAGCCCGCCCGCGTTATATGTCGAACCGACGCCGTAGGCATCGTCACCGCTCCCGAAGAGCAGGGAGCCCAGGTTGATCTCCTGGGCGTCGGCGCCGCCGCTGCCGGCGATGTCCGGGCGGACGTGATTTTCGATGACGTCGAGGCCCGGGCTCACGTCGACGTTTGCCGCGGCCAGGTCGATGTCGCGAATCTGTACATCGGGCAGTGCCGGGGTCATCGACGTCAGCACTGCGACCAGGCTGCCGACACCCAGAGCTGCGGCCGTCACTGTGGCGCAGCGGTGAGCGAGGTATTCCATGGGCAATCCCCCTCCGACGAGTCCCGCGCAGGTTTGCTTAATCTTATCCAAGAATTGCATGTGCGCAAGAGTTCGTTAATGCCGATTCCGGCTGGCGTCCACCTATTGCTCCCCGTGGGCGTACAGCCTGGGGAAACCCCATGCCTGTGGCATACCGTTTAGGGCAGCTTGACCCAGTTTCCGGCCTCGCCCACGATGCCCACCGGCACTGCCCCGGTCAGGCTGACGTTGGTCACGCTCGGGCCGACGGCCACGATCGTGGTGTCCTGCAGGATCGGCAGCACCGTCGCCATATTCCACAGCCGCGGTTCGACGGAGGCGATCACCTCACCGATGGATTTGCTGCCCTCGAGGGCCATGTCGATTTCGGCCTGGATGGCATGGTCGCAGACGCCGGTGATGTTCGACGGAGCCTGTACCAGCGCCCCCGGCGCAGCGGAGCGCGGCGGAACCTTCGAGGTCGGCGTGGGCGTAGCCAGCGCGGGCGCCGGGGACGGCGGGGCCGAAGTCGTCGAAGGCGCCGGGCTGACCGAGGTGGGCACAGTCGTGGGCGTCAGCGCACCGCAGCCGTAGCGCGATGCCAGCAGTGTCGCCAGATCGCCGCCGGCCTGCTGCCAGCCGACGATCGCATCGACCTGATGGGTGATCAGCGCTTCCCGGTAGAGCTTCACCGGGTCCAGTGCGAGCACCGTGGCGGCAACACCGACGTTGCGCAATTGGTCTGCAGCGGTGTTGGCCACGGCCACCGAGGTCGGATCGTTGGCCGCCACCCCGATGACCAGCGACAGCTGTTCTCCGCCCTTACTGATCCGCCCCCGGGTGATCTCCGGCGGGTGCGGCGCACCGGTGGTGGAGCCGACCGGCGGAACCAGCGCGGACGGGGGCGCATCCTTTTCGACGCGGTAGCCGGCCGCCTGCAGCAGCGCCAGCGCCGCCAATTCGGACATCGCCGGCGGCGCGGTGGGCACATAGCCCGGGTCGCTGGGAGTACGGATCTGGGCCTGGTCCAGGGTAACGGTGTTGTCGCTGCCGGCACCCACCGTGGCCAGCAGGCCGACATCGAGCAGTCCCAGAATGGCCCGGCGCACCCGCACATCGGCCAGCTTGGGATCGGCGGCCCGCAGCGCGAGCTGCATGATTCGGGGCGTGACCACCCGGGTGGTCTGCACGCCCGGGATCACCGAGAGCTGAGCGAACGCCGCCGAGCCGCCATGCACCTGAGCCACCTGGGTATCACCGTTGCGCATGGAGTCGGCCAGGGCTGCCGCTGACCCGGCACGACGGAACAAGACCAGGTCCGGCTTGGCGGGCGGGCCCCAGTAGCGGTCGTTGCGGGCGAGCAGGATCGCGTCGCGCTGCGGGTCGATGTTCTCCACCCGGAACTGGCCACCGGTAACCGGCAGTGCTCGGGCCAGGCCGGCCGGGAAACCGCCGGGCACGTCCTTGACGATGTGCGCCGGAAGGATGTTGCTGAACAGCTCCCGCCAAGCCGGGTACGGCTTGGCGAAGGTGACCACCACCTGCTTGCCGCCTTCGACGGAGTGCACGCCGGTGATCAGGTCATAGCCCGCCGGATCGACGACACCGGGCTGGGTGACCATCTGCTGCCACAGGTACCAGAAGTCATCGGCGGCGATCGGCGCGTTATCGGTCCACGACGCCTCGGGGCGGATCCGGTAGGTCACCGTGAACGGCGCCTCGGCGGTGACCTTGGCCGATACCAACAGAGTCGGGTCCATCTCCCACCGCGACCCGGTAGGCGTACTGGAGTCCGGGACAGGCCGAAACGCGCTGGGCAGCACCAGCGCGCTGATCGCCGCGGTGACCGCCGACAGATCCGAACGCAGATGGGGATTGAAGCCGGCCCCGATGGAATCGATGCCCATGATGATCTGGCTGATCCGCTGCGGAGGGGGCGCCGAGCTCTTCGGTGTCTCGGTACTCTGCGGCGCCGGCGGCGGGTTGACCGTGCACGCCGAGATCGCCTGCGTCAGTACCAGCATCGTCACCGAAACCAGTGCGCCCGCCCTGACACGGGCGCGGTGGGCTGGTCTCGGCACGGCCACCAGGGTATCCGGGCGGCGATTTCGGCGCGAAGACCGTCGAGCAGCGCGCAAAACCGCGCCCAAACCTAGAGGTTCTTGGCCCGGGAGCGGCTGCGCGCCCGCAGCGTCGAGTCCAGTTCGACTTTGCGGACCCGGACCACCTCGGGGGTGACCTCGACGCACTCGTCTGCCGCGCAGAACTCCATCGCCTGCTCCAGATCGAGCTCGATCGGACGGGCCAGCGTCTCCATCACATCGGCCGTCGACGACCGCATGTTGGTCAGCTTCTTCTCCTTGGTGACATTGATGTCGAGGTCCTCGGCCCGAGGATTGATCCCCACCACCATGCCCTGATAGGTGTCCTGGCCCGGCTCGACGAAGAACTGCCCACGGTCGGCCAACTGGATCAGCGCGAACGGAGTGATCGACCCGGCCCGGTCCGACACCAGCGACCCGGTGTGTCGGGCACGGATCTCACCGGCCCACGGCTGGTAGCCCTCGAACACCGCGTTGGCGATGCCGGTGCCGCGGGTCTCGGTGAGAAAGTCGGTGCGCCACCCGATCAGGCCGCGGCTGGGGATGATGAACTCCATCCGCACCCACCCGGTGGTGTGGTTGGCCATCTCGGTCATCCGGCCCTTGCGTGCCGCCGCCAGCTGGGTGATGGCGCCGACATACTCCTCGGGGCAGTCGACGGTCAGGTGCTCGAACGGCTCGTGCACCTTGCCGTCGACCTTGCGGGTGACCACCTGCGGCTTGCCGACGGTCAGCTCGAAACCCTCCCGGCGCATCTGCTCGACGAGGATGGCCAGTGCCAGCTCGCCACGGCCCTGCACCTCCCAGGCGTCAGGACGGCCGATGTCGACCACCCGGACCGACACGTTGCCGATCAGCTCGGTGTCCAGACGCGACTTGACCATCCGCGCGGTCAACTTGTGGCCGGAGACCTTGCCCGCCAGCGGCGAGGAGTTGGTGCCGATCGTCACCGAGATCGCCGGTTCGTCGACGGTGATGCGCGGCAGCGCGACCGCAGCGGCCAGATCGGCCAGGGTGTCACCGATCATGATGTCGCTGATGCCGGCGACGGCGACAATGTCACCGGCGCGGGCCTCGTCGGTCGGGGTGCGTTCGACCCCCTCAGTGACCAGCAGTTCGGTGATCTTCACGGTGGTGGTCACCGGTTCGCCGTCGACCTCACGCATCCAGGCGACCTGCTGGCCCTTGCGGATGCGGCCGTTGTAGACCCGGATCAAGGCGAGCCGGCCCAGGAATGGCGAAGCGTCGAGGTTGGTGACCAGCGCCTGCAGCGGTGCCTCCGGGTCGCCCGAGGGCGCCGGAACGTGCTCGAGCAGCACGTCGAACAGCGGGTCGAGGTTGTCGCCGTCTGGAATCTGGCCGTCGGCGGGCGCGGTGGTGCTGGCCACCCCGGCCCGGCCGGACGCGTACAACGTCGGCAATCCCAGGGCGAGTTCCGCGGCGGCCTGCGCCTCGTCGTCGAGATCGCTGGCCACGTCGAGCAGCAGGTCGTGGCTGGCCTCGACCACCTCGGCAATGCGGGCGTCGGGCCGGTCGGTCTTGTTGACCACCAGGATCACCGGCAGGTGCGCGGCCAGCGCCTTGCGCAGCACGAAGCGGGTCTGCGGCAGCGGCCCCTCGGACGCGTCGACCAGCAGGACCACGCCGTCGACCATGGACAGCCCGCGCTCCACCTCGCCGCCGAAGTCGGCGTGGCCCGGGGTGTCGATCACATTGATGACGGTGACGGTGCCGTCAGGGTTGTGGCGATGCACGGCCGTGTTCTTGGCCAGGATCGTGATGCCCTTTTCCCGCTCCAGGTCACCGGAGTCCATGATGCGCTCTTTGTCGTCATCACCGCGGTGCGAGAGGGCGCCGGACTGGCGGAGCATGGCGTCGACCAGAGTCGTCTTGCCGTGGTCGACGTGCGCGACGATGGCGACGTTACGAAAGTTCACCGGGCGATTCTGCCAGCGCACCCTGTCAATCGCGAAAACGTGAAAGCCACGTCACAGCCCGAGCGGGGACTCCGCGGAGAACCTCTCGAGCTCTTTGAGGTGCAGTTCGGTCAACGATTGCAGGCACTGTGCCGCCGTTTCGGTGAGCTGCAGCCGGATCACCCGCTGGTCGCCGCTGTCGCGGACCCGGGTGACCAAGCCGGCCGCTTCGGCCCGCTGAATCAGTTCTCCGGCACTGTGGTGACGCAACAGCAGGTATTCGGCGATGTCGCCGACAGTCGGCCCCCGCGTGTCGCTGTGGCCGCGCACCGCCAGCAGCAACTGGTGCTGCGCAGGGGTGAGTCCGGCCGCCTGCGCCTGATCGGCGCTCCACCGCTCAAAGCGCCGCAGCCGCGTGCGGAACGCAAGCAGCCGGGAATAGACGTCGTCAGGCAGTGCCACGTCTGTAACTTTATGCCGACCCCCGCAGGCGCGCGAAGCTCAGCTCAGCTGCGCGGTGATCCGGATTTCAACCACCGCCCCCGGGATGGCCACCGTCACGCCCTAGGCGCCGTTGGGCACCAGCTGATCGGGGCAGTACAACTGGGCTGCGATCCCCACGAACTGGGTGCCGTGCTCGGTCGTCAGACCGGGGTTGCGCGCCTTGAGGCCTTCCAACACATCCGGGCTCGGCTTGCCCTCGGCGATCAGGCCGCACACCAATTTCGCGGTAACAATGGCCTGCTCAGCGTTGTTGTAGGTGATTCCGGCCGCCCGCAGCGATACCAGGAAAGCGGTATCGGTCTCCGACGGATCGGCATGAGCCGGCGCCGCGAAGCAGGCACAGCCAAGTGCGCCGAGCAGCGCCGCGCGGATTCTCACCAGCCCCTCCGTTGCGGTCGTGAACCCATCGGCTGATTCCTCCTTGCGGCGTCGCGACTGCGGTAGACGATGTAGGGCCGAAACAGATAACCGATCGGCGCGCTGAACGCGTGCACCAGACGAGTGAACGGCCAGAGTGCGAACAAAGTCAACGCAATCATGACGTGGACCTGGAAATACAGCGGCGCCTCGAGCATCAAATCACCGCGAGGATCAAGCGTCCAGATCGAGCGGAACCAGACCGACACGGTCTCCCGGTAGTCGTGCGCCTCCCCGTACGCGGTGGTGCCCATCAAGGTGCAGCTCATCCCGACCAGCAGCGCACACACCAGCACCGCATACATCAACTTGTCGTTGACGCTGGTGGCCTTGAACACCGAGCGCTCGGTGCGGCGCCGATAGATCAGCAGCCCGACACCGATCAAGGTGGCGATGCCCGCGGGCAGGCCCAGGATCAGCGCCTGCAAGTGGTAGAGCCGATCGCTCATTCCCAGCGCCCGGGTCCAGGACTCCGGGACGAAGAGTCCCATGATGTGCCCTGCGATCACGACGAAGCTGCCGAAATGGAACATCGGGCTGCCGATCCGCAACAGCTTGGACTCATACAGCTGCGACGAGCGGGTGGTCCAGCCGAACTTGTCGTACTTGTACCGCCACCAGGTGGCGACGCCCGCGATCGCCAGCACGAAGTACGGCACGATGTCCCACCACAGCTCCGCGGGGCTGACGACGGTTACTTCCGTCATCGGGTCGGCACCTTCGGCATCCCGAGCGAAACGGCTGCCGTGAACGGTTGTAACCCAACAGCTTCCGCTGGCGGTCCGGATGCCATCAGCTGACTCACCTTCTGCACCTCCTGATCGGTCACTGCCGGAAGCGTCTCGCACACCGCCGCTATAGCGAAGGCATAGGGCGACCCCGCTTCGCTCAACGCACGGTGCAGCACGTCGATCGGCGTGCGGTGCGCCAGCAGCAGCCGACGACCGGCCTGCGGATCTACTGACGCGGCAAACTCCAGAACCACCGGCAGGTGGTCGGGCGCCTCGCCCAACGGCGGTTCGGCGCCGGCCTCGCGGTAGGCGGTGGCGAAGGCCAACATCTGCATCCCGCGGTTACGGGTGTCACCACCGGTCCAGTAGGTCAGAAACATCGTCGAGCGCCGCCGCATATCGAAGGTTTCGACGTAGTCGACGGCGGCGGCCATCGGGTCAGCTGCGCGCAGCGCGGCAACCGTGCGCCGCAACAGTTTCGCCGCCGGTGCGTCGGCATGGGCGAGCAGTGCCTCGACGGTGTCGAGCCGCTGGGGCAGTTGCTCGTCGGGGTAGGACAACAGCAGCGACGCCGCCTGCCAGACCGCCCGGTCTGCGGGTCCGCCGGCCTGGCGTCGCAGCGAATGAATGAACCGCTTCACTGATGCTCCGGGAACATCTCCGGCACGGCCCGCTCGCCGCCCCCCCAGTTGAGCAGGTTGGTCCGGCCCCGCGGCCGCAGCGCGTGCCCGTTCTCGACCAGATGGAATGACGACTTCGCGACGTCATCGGAGCCGACGAAAGGATCCTCCTCGTACCCTTCGGGCCCGCCGGTGATCGAGCAGCCCAGGTGTTCGAGGTCGTGCGCCTGTTGACTGTAGGCGGTGGGGATCACGTAGCGATCTTCGTATTTCGCGATCGCGAGCAGGCGGTACATGTTGTACATCTGCTCCTCGCTCATACCGACCGAGGCGGGTATGTGCGGTTGGGTCTCGCGTCCGAGGCTGATGTCGCGCATGTAGGAGCGCATCGCCGCCAGCCGCCGCAGCACATCTTCGATGATTGTCGTGTCTCCGGCGGTGAACAGTTCGGCGAGGTAGCTCATCGGAATTCGCAGCGCGGCAAGCGCCCCGAACAGGTTGCCCAGGTCTTCACCGTCGTGCCCGTCGCGGCTGACGGCGTCGACCACCGGCGACAGCGGCGGGATGTACCAGACCATCGGCATGGTCCGGTATTCGGGATGCAGTGGCAACGCCACCTTGTAGGTGTTGATCAACGCGTAGATCGGCGAACGCTGCGCGGCCTCGATCCAGGCATCGGAGATTCCCTCGGCACGCGCACCCGCGATCACCTGCGGGTCGGTCGGGTCCAGGAACACGCCGCACTGCGCTTCGTACAAGTCGGTGTCGTTGTCGACCGAAGCCGCTTCGAGCACCTTGTCGACGTCGTAGAGCACCAGGCCGATGTAGCGCAGCCGGCCGACGCAGGTCTCCGAGCACACCGTCGGCAGGCCGACTTCGATACGCGGATAACAGAAATGGCACTTCTCGGCCTTGCCGGTCTTGTGGTTGAAGTACACCTTCTTGTACGGGCATCCGGACACGCACAGCCGCCAACCACGACAGCGGTCCTGGTCGACCAGCACGATGCCGTCTTCTTCGCGCTTGTAGATGGCCCCGGTTGGACACGACGCCACGCACGACGGATTCAGGCAGTGCTCACAGATCCGCGGCAGGTAGAACATGAAGGTGTCTTCGAGCTCGCTTTTGACCTGGTCACTGACCTTGGCCAGGATCGGGTCGTTGACCAGAGTCTCCGGCGCCCCAGCGAGATTGTCGTCCCAGTTGGGGCCCCATTCGATCTTCATCGGCTCACCGGTGATCGAACTCTTCGGCGCTGCAACCGGAATGGTGTCTCCCAGCGGTGCAGCGGTCAGGTTCTCGTAGTCGTAGGTCCACGGCTCGTAGTAGTCCTTCAAGCCAGGCAGGTTGGGGTTGGCGAAGATGTTCAGCAGCTTGTGCAGCCGCCCGCCGGCCAGCAGCCGCAACCGGCCTTTTTTGTCCAGCGTCCAGCCGCCCTTCCAGCGGTTCTGGTCTTCGTAGGTCCGCGGATATCCGCCACCGGGCCGGGTTTCGACATTGTTGAACCAGACGTACTCGGTTCCCTCGCGGTTGGTCCAGGCCTGTTTACAGGTCACCGAACAGGTATGGCACCCAATACATTTGTCCAGGTTCATCACCATGGCCATCTGCGCCATTACTTTCATCGCTCTAATACCTCACGTCCTGGCTGCGGCGCCGCACTACCGTCACCTCGTCGCGCTGATTGCCGGTCGGCCCCAGGTAGTTGAATGCGAACGCGTGCTGGCCGTAGCCACCGGCCAAGTGGCTGGGCTTGACCCGGATCCTGGTCAACGAGTTGTGGGTGCCGCCACGCTTGTTGTTGGTCTCGGCCCGCGGGGTGTCGACGGTGCGCTCCTGCACGTGGTAGACGAACACCACCCCGTCCGGCATCCGCTGACTCACGATCGCGCGGCCGACGAACACGCCGTTGACGTTGACCGCTTCGATCCAATCATTGTCCTTGACACCGATTTTCGCGGCGTCGCCCGGACTCATCCACATGGTCGGGCCGCCGCGCGACAGCGACAGCATGTAGAGGTTGTCCTGGTAGGTGGAGTGGAACGACCACTTCGAGTGCGGGGTCAGGTACCGCACGGTGATGCCGATACCGTCACCGGTCTCACCGAGTTCGGGGGCATCGAACAGCCGTGCCATGTCCAGCGGCGGGCGGTAAACCGGCATGTGCTCGCCGAGTTCTTCGATCCAGTCGTGCGCGGTGTAGAAGTGCATCCGGCCGGTCAGGGTGTGAAACGGCTTGAGGCATTCGATGTTGATCGTGAACGGGGCGTAGCGCCGTCCCCCGGTCTCGCTGCCGGACCACTCCGGACTGGTGACCACCGGCACCGGGCGCGCCTGGGTGTCGGCGTAGGTGATCCGCTTCTCCTCGCTGCCCTCGGACAGGTGCGCCAGCCGTTGGCCGGTGCGCTTCTCCAGTTCCCGGAAACCCTCCGTCGCGATCCGGCCGTTGGTGGTGCCCGACAGCGCCAGCACCGTGTCGGCCATCCGGGTCGCGGTGGTCAGCGCCGGGCGCCCGGTGCCGGCGCCGGATGTCATCACCCCGAATCTGGCGGCCAGGTCCTCGACCTCTTCGTGCGGGAACACGGTGTAGCCCTTGGTGGTCAGCCCCAGCGTGTCGACCAGCGGACCTAGCGTCTGCCACTTGTCGTGGATAGCCGTGTAATCACGCTGCACCACAGTCACTTTGGGCATGGTCTTGCCGGGAATCGGCGTCTCGCCGCTGCGCAGCCAGTCGCGTTCGGTGCCGTCGGGGTAGGCCATCGCATCAGCAGTGTCGTGCTGCATCGCGGTGAGCACGACGTCGTTGCGGACGCCGAGATGCTTAACCGCCAACGCGCTGAACGTCCGGGCGATCGCGCCGAATGCGTCGTAGTCACTGCGGGTCTCCCAGGGCGGGTCGATCGCCGCGCTGAACGAGTGCACGAAGGGGTGCATGTCGGTCGAGGACAGGTCGGCCTTCTCGTACCAGGTGGCCGCCGGCAGCACGATGTCGGACATCAGCGTGGTCGAGGTCATCCGGAAGTCGATCGACATGAGCAGATCGAGCTTGCCCTCGGGGATGTCGCGGTCCCAGCGCACATCGGCCGGCTTCACCCCGCCGGCGGGCGGCTCGCCCATCACGCTGGCGTCGGTGCCCAGCAGGTGCTTGAGGAAGTACTCCCCGCCCTTGCCGGAAGCGCCAATGAGGTTGGCCCGCCACACCGTGAGCACGCGCGGCCAATTCACCGGGTTGTCCGGATCGGTGACCGACAGCTTCAAGTCCCCGGCGGCGAGTTGCTCGGCGACGTACTCCCCCGCGTCCCGGCCGGCGGTGTCGGCCTCGTCGGCCACATCCAGGCTGGACCGGTCGAACTGCGGATAGAACGGACTCCAGCCCATCGCGGTGGCCGACGCCAGGATGTCCATGGTGTGCCGGCCGTCGAATCGGCCGCGCCCCAGCGGCGTGGTCAACTTCTCCGCCCCGTAGGCGTCGTAACGCCACTGGTCGGTGTGGGCATACCAGTAGGAGGTGCCCGGCACCTGGCGCGGCGGGCGCGACCAGTCGTTGCCCGCGGCCATCGTCTGCCACCCGGTCAGCGGGCGCACCTTCTCCTGGCCGACGTAGTGCGCCCAGCCGCCGCCGTTGCGTCCCATCGAGCCGGTGAGCATCAGCATCGCGAGCACCGCCCGGTAGGTGGCGTCGCCGTGGAACCACTGGCAGATGCCGCTGCCCATGATGATCATCGACCGGCCGCCGGATTCTTCTGCGTTGCGGGCGAATTCGCGCGCCACCCGGATTGCCTGCGAGGCCGAGACCCCGGTGATCGACTCCTGCCACGCCGGGGTGTTGACCACCGTGTCGTCGTCGTAGCCGGTCGGCCATTCGCCGGGCAGCCAAGGCCGGCGCACCGAATAGTTGGCCAGCATCAGGTCAAACACCGTGCACACCAGGTGCTCTCCGACCTGACGCACCGGCACCCCGCGCTCGACGACCGTGCCGTGACCGGTCACGGTGTCAAAACCGGGCAAAGAGACCAGTGCCGCGGGCTGATCTCCGTTGAGGAATTTCGGGTTCTTCACGGTCAACGCCGGCCGGATATCGCCGAGGTCCAGGTTCCACTTGCCCATGCCCTGCTCGCCCCAGCGGAAACCCAGCGAGCCGTGCGGCACCACCACACTGTCGGTGGCCTCATCCAGCACGGCCGGCTTGAACGCTGCGTTCTCGACATCGGCAAGATCCCCGCCCAGGTCGGCGGCGGTCAGGTTCTTTGCGGGAACCAGTCGGCCGTCGCGCTCCTCCAGCTTGATCAGGAAAGGCAGGTCGGTGTAGCGGCGCACGTAGTCGGCGAAGAACGGCACCTCCTGCTTGACGTAGCACTCGGTGAGGATGACGTGGCCCATCGCCATTGCCAGTGCGCCGTCGGTGCCGGCCGCACACGGCATCCACTCGTCGGCGAACTTGGTGTTGTCGGCGTAGTCCGGGCTGACGGTGACCACCTTGGTGCCCCGGTAACGGACCTCGGCCATCCAGTGCGCGTCGGGCGTGCGGGTGATCGGGACATTGGAGCCCCACATCATCAGGTAGGCCGCGTCCCACCAGTCGCCGGATTCCGGGACATCGGTCTGGTCGCCGAACACCTGGGGTGAGGCGACCGGTAGGTCGGCGTACCAGTCGTAGAAGGACGTCATCACCCCGCCGAGCAGCTGGATGAAGCGGGACCCGGCGGCGAACGACACCATCGACATCGCCGGAATCGGGGAGAACCCCGCGACCCGGTCCGGGCCGTAGGTCTTGATGGTGTGCACATGCGCGGCCGCGATCATCTCGGTGGCTTCGGCCCAGCTCACCCGGACCAGCCCACCCATGCCGCGGGCCTGCTGGTAGCGCCGCCGGCGTTCGGGGTCGGCCTGGATGTCCGCCCAGGCCAGCACCGGGTCGCCCAGGCGCGCCTTGGCCTCCCGGAACATCTCGACCAGCACCCCGCGGGCGTAGGGGTAGCGCACCCGGGTCGGCGAGTAGGAGTACCAGGAGAACGAGGCGCCGCGCGGGCAGCCGCGAGGCTCGTATTCGGGACGGTCCGGGCCCACCGAGGGATAGTCGGTGGCCTGGTTCTCCCAAGTGATGATGCCGTCTTTGACGAAGATCTTCCAGGAACACGACCCCGTGCAGTTGACCCCGTGGGTGGACCGGACCACCTTGTCGTGGCTCCAGCGGTCCCGGTAGAAGATGTCGGCCTCGCGCCCGCCCCGGCGGGTGACGGTACGCAGGTCCGGCGACACCTGGCCCCGGGTGAAGAATCGGCCGCTGCGCTCCAACAGTTCTTCGAGCGGGCCACCGATGCCAGTGGTGGGCGGTCGCGCTGCGCGTGTCATCACCGATTCTCCTTCGCGGGTCGCTGCGGTCCGACGGATTGGGGGTCCGGAACGGCCGCAGCGCACCATTAAGCCCGAAACACCAGCGTAGCGGGATATATCGCCCAACGAGCCAATCCGTTGGCAAGATTTAACAGGGGCTTTTCACCAGAGTGCCCGAGCCAGCTCCGGCAGCCAAGCCCGATCGGCAGGTACCCAGTCAACGTCGGCCAGCTGCACAGCCGTCACCCAGCGAAGCGCTTGATGGTCATCCGGGCGCGGCTCGCCGCGGATGAGGATGACAAGGTAGGCACGCAGCGTCATCTGCGGATTGAGCACCACGTCCGCACCGAGTCGTTCCCCCACGGTGATCGCGTCGGGATCCAGGCCCAGCTCTTCGCCGAGCTCGCGGGCCAGGGCGACGGATTCGGTCTCACCGGGCATGACCTTGCCGCCGGGCAGTTCCCAGCGACCGGCCAGCTCCGGCGGGCGGCGCCGCTGCGCGATCAGCACCGTGCGCCCGGCCACCGATTCGGCGGGGGCGGCTCCGGCGACGACGATCTGGGGTGGCATGGCGTGTGAGGCTATACCGTCCTACCGTCGGGTATGGCTTTGTTGACTGACGATCAGGTGAACGCGACGCTGCCCGACCTCTGGGAGCACGCCGACGGGGCGCTGCGGCTCTCGGTCAAGTTCGGCTCGTTTCTGGACGGGATCGACGCGGTGCGTCGGGTCGCCGAACGTGCCGAAGCGGCTGATCACCACCCCGATATCGACATCCGCTGGCGCACCGTGACGTTCGTGCTGGTGACGCACTCCGAAGGCGGGATCACCGATAAGGATGTGGCGATGGCGGGTGAGATCAACCGGATTCTGGCGACGTGACCCGCGTGGTCGCCATCCAGGCCAAGGTCACCAGCGCGCCGACGATGTAGACCAGCCCGGCCCAGGCCAGGTACCAGGGCCGGCCGGCTTCCCAGATCGTCGGCTGGAAGAAGCTCAGCAGCCACGGCACCCCGATCAGGGTGAGTGCGAGCCAGCCCCAGCCCAGGATGCGGGCGCCGCGGCGATCCGAGCAGGGCCCGTGCAGCAGCCAGATCATCAGCGGCAGCAGCCACACCCAGTGATGGGTCCAGGAGATCGGTGAGGCCAGCAGTCCGAACAGCTCGACCACCAGCAACGACCCCAGACGATCGGGTCCGGCGGGAGTACTGTTCAGCGCCCGCCAGGCGAGCACCGCCAGCACCGCGGTGACGCCGATCGCGATCAGCACCGGCGGGCTGTAACCCGCGTCGTGTCCGAGGATGCGGGAGATCCCGCCCCGCCAGGACTGGTTGAACGACGTTCCGATCGGACCTACCCGATGGGCGTCACCGAGTAGTTCGGTGAAGTAGCGGCGGGCTTCATCGCCGGTGGCCCACACCGACACCGCAATGGTGCCGGCGAAGACGACGGCCGAGAACATCGCAGCGGCCCAGCGCCGCGCCCCGGCCAGATAGACCCCGGCGATCGCCGGGGTCAGGTTCACCCCGGCGGCCCGCCCGCCCAACAACCCCCACACCCACCCTCGCCGGCTGGAGGCCGCCAAAAGCACCCCCAGCACCAGGATCACGTTGATCTGGCCGTAGTCGAAGGTGCTGCGCAAGGGTTCGGTCCAGATCCCGGCGGCCGTCCACAGCATCGCGACCCGACGGTTCAGCGAGGCTCGACGAAGGAGAGGCGAAGCTGGGACCGCCGCATCAGCCGAGCGGTTCAGCGAGGCTCGACGAAGGAGAGGCGAAGCTGGGACCGCCGCATCAATCCGACGTCCCGCGGTGGCCGATCCGCCGAGGAGCCGCTGGCACAGCCGCACCACGCCATACAGCGCGGCCATCGTGCCGATCTGCCATCCGAAGGCGACCAGCCCGAACGGCAGGAAATGCAGCGGGTAGAACACCACCGCCGCGAACGGCGGGTAGGTGAACGGCAGCGGGAAGTCCGGGGTCTGGTCGGCGTAGACGTAGTCATACAGCGCGCCCGGCTGGGCCAGCGCGGCCGCGCCGTTGATGTAGACGTGCAGGTCGACGAAGTTGGCGCCGTGCGGGGTGAGGTAGGTCCAGGCGAGTCGCGCCGCAATGCTGACCGCCAGCAGCAATGGGGCCCACGCGGTCAGGCGATTCGTCAGCGAAGGCGCAGGCGGGGTGTCGAGGGTGGTGTCTACCGGCACGACTTTATCGAACGGCCGCCAGATCACCGTCGCGGTTCGGGTCCGTAACGGTTCCATAAATCACACATGTGTCACTTGAGCCTCACCAGCAACAGGCTAGCTTCGGATTCAGGAAGCCACCGCCGACGAATTGGGGAAGTCATGTCGCGCCTCCAGATGCTGTTCGCCACGCCGTTTTTCGAGACGCAGCGTGTCACCGCCGCCAAGGTGGCCGTCGCAGCCGGATCGTCGGCCGTGCTGGTGTTCGGCGCGGTCGGCGGGGTCGCCATGGGCGGCCCGGCCATGCCGGCGCTGCCCGTGCCCACCGCCGGGTTCCCCCGGCTGCCCGCAATCGGGCAGTTGAGCCCGGTGATCCAGCAGGCTGCCGCCGACCCCGCCGGGGCAACCTCGCTGCTGATGGCCGCGGCCGCCGCATTCACCGGAAACTCCAACGCGCCCGCCAGCTCCCGGCAGGTGGCCGACTCGGTGGCACAGTTCGTGCAGTCGCCGCCCGAGGCATTGCCGAGCAATCACGTGCCGACGGCCGGCTCGGAACCCGGGCTGGTGGCCCACCTGCCCAGCGGCATCGACCCGGCCAAGTCGGTAGGACCGGTTCCCCAGGCCGCACTCAACGCGCCCGAAGCCGTGCCCGCGCCGGCCGAGGCCCTGCCCGTTTCCCCCGAGATGGCCGAAGCCGCGGCCGCCGCTGCGGCGCCCGGCGCCGCGGCTGGGGCCCATCCCAGATTCGGCCCGGACGCCCCGCCGACCCAGGACTTCATGTACCCCTCCATCGGCCAGAACTGCCAGGCCGACGGCGGCACTGTCATCGCCACCGCGCTGTCGGTAGCCGGCCCGGCCACGATTCCGACCCCCGGCCCCAAACCCGGCCAGACCGCCTACGTGTTCACCGCCGTCGGCACCCCCGGGCCCGCGGAGACGCAGAAGCTGCCGCTGAACGTCAGTTGGGTGAACCTGACCACCGGCAAATCCGGCAGCGCCACCTTGCAGCCGCGCACCGACATCAACGCCGAGGGGCCGACGACGCTGACCGCAATCGTCGACACCGGCTCGGGCAGCATCATGTCGACGATCTTCGGTCAGGTCAGCACCAAGGACCACCAATGCAACTTCCTGCCCACCATCGGCTCGACGGTGGTGCCCTGACCGGCTGATTCTTCTGCGGCGACCCGGTCCGAGCGGCGATAAGGTGGTGGCCATGACCGTCCCCCGCACGTCGGCATCGTGGACGTTGTTGATCGGTTTGGCTGCGATATTGCTGCTGGCGGTCAGCGGTTGCGCCGGGGCACGGATGCCGGCGCAACGGTCGCCCTCCGATGCCGCTGTTTCCGCGCCGGCGCCGATGAGCCCGCCGGATCAGCCGCTGCAACGGGACGTGCAACGGGACATCGTGACCACCGGCAGCCTCAATATCGCGGTGACCGACGTCGGCGTATCGGTGAACCGACTCATCGAGCTGACCACCAGACTCGGCGGCCGCGTCGATGACCGCACCGAAAGCACGGCCCCGGGTCAGTCCCACACCGCCGAGCTGACCGTGCGGATCCCGTCCGCAAAGGTCGATGAATTCCTCGACGACGCAAAGCAACTGGGGGATGTCTCGTCAATCGCGTTGAGGCACGACGACGTCACCGGCCAACGCGTCGACCTCGATGCGCGGGTCGCCGCGTTGCAGGCGTCGGTGGACCGATTGACCGCGCTGATGAAGTCCGCCGCCACCACGGCCGATCTGCTGCAGGCCGAGAAGGAGCTGACGTCGCGGCAGGCCGACCTCGACAGTCTGCGGGCCCAGCGCGCCCAGCTCGGCGACCAGATCAGCTACGCGACGCTCACCGTGTCGCTCGGCGCCGAGTTCGAGTCGTCCTCCCCCGGATTCGTCGCATCGGTTCGCCACGGCTGGCACGCCCTGCTGTCGTTCACCCACGGCCTGATCTCGATCGCCGGTTTCCTACTGCCCTGGCTGCCGGTGATCGTGGTGATCGCGGGCCTCGTGGCGGTCCTGCGCCGAAGGACCCGACGGCGGCGTCAGTAGGCCATGAACAAGATGGCGTCCCGGTCGTACTCCATACCGGGGTGCACATCGGCGAGGTGCTTCTGCACCACCTCGACGAGGTTGTCCTCGTCCGTGCCGGTCATCGCCTCGCCACACGGGCAGTTCAGGTGAGTTTTCACGTCGTCGCCTTTCCCTTTGTTTCCCGAGCCTGCTTCGCAGCCAATTTCTGGGCCTTCTTGGTGGACCGCACCTGCTGCAGCGACGACGCATCCACGACGTCGGCGATCGACAGATGTGTTCCGGCCTCACCGTATGCCCCAGCGGCCTCCCGCCATCCCGACGGGGTCACGCCGTATTGCTTGCCGAGCAGGGCCAGAAAGATCCGGGCCTTCTGCTCGCCGTAGCCGGGCAGTGCCTTGAGGCGTTTCAGCACCTCGGCGCCATCGGGGTCGCCGACCGTCCACAATGCGGTCGTGTCGCCGCCATACTGGTCGACCACCGCCTTGGCCAGGGCTTGCACCCGGCCCGCCATCGAGCCCGGAAACCGGTGCACCGCAGGCTTTTCGGCGAACAACGCGGCGAATTCCTCTGGATCGCGCTCGGCGATGTCGTGCGGGTCCAGCCCGCCCATCCGGACAGCGATCTTCTTCGGGCCGGCGAACGCGACCTCCATCGGAATCTGCTGATCGAGCAGCATGCCGACCAGCAGCGCGAACGGGTCGACGCTCAGCAACGCATCCGCAGGCGGGTCCCCTACCAGCTGCAGCTTCGGCACCTGGTCAGTCTAAGACCATCCGGGGCGGCCCGACCCCGCGATGCTCTACCCCAGCCAACTAAACCGTTCCGTTGGTCTGTGTCGGTGGAGTGTGCAACCGTGTAGCGACACCACGACCGGACGCATCTGCAGGAGAAGGACCATGAGACGTGTAGTGGCAGCGCTGTTCGCGGCGATGGCTACGGCGGTATGTCTGGCGGCCACGGCCGCTGCGATACCGGAGCAGGGCACCCCAGAGTTCGACACCTACATGGACGGTCTGGAGCGCAACGGGTTCAACTTGAATCCCGACACCGCCTGGCGCCTCGCCCACCAGTCGTGCGAAGGCGGACTTCCCGGCTACATCGGGTTGGAACTCGCCGCGCAGGGGGTCGTCGGCCCCGGAGCGAACCAGCGGGCGATGGACGTGGCCCGAAAGTACGCCTGCCCGGTGCAGTAACGGCCCGAACTAGCCGCTCTTGCGGCGGAATTCCCGGCGGCTCTCCAACGGCCCGTGCGACCGCGACTGCTTGGCGCCGGCGTCCTTGTGGTCGGAGCCACCCGCCGACTTCGCCTTCTTACGCTCCAGCGCCTCCCGGAACTTGCGCTTGTTCTCGTCTGCGGCGGAATCTGGTTCGGGCATACCCGGGAGCCTAGCTCAGCGCATGGCGTACCGGAGTATTCAGCGCACACCCGGCGGCATGCCGTAGAGGTGATGGATGGGCAGTGTCAGCAGCACACGGCGGTCGGTCACCATGGCCTGGCGGTACTCGTCCCAGTCCGGATGCTCCCCGGCGATGTTGCGGTACAACGCAATCAGCGCCTCGACGGTGTCGTCATCGGGCGCGGCGGCCGGCGGCGTGAGCTGGGCATCCCCCTCGGCGACGGCATAGGACCAGCCGTCGTCGGAATCGACCAGCAGCGACGCCCTGGGATCCCGGCGCAAATTGCGGGTCTTGGCCCGCGGTTCGGTGACCGACACCTGCACCACCAGAGACCGCGGGTCGAAGTAGTACTGCACGTTCGATAGTTGCGGGCGCCCGTCTCGTTTGATGGTGGCCAAGACACCGAGTGAGTTCCCGCTGATCAAGGCAAGCAACTTGTCGTCGAATACCTGGCGTCCCATGATCGAAGCCTACCGACGCGTCCGGTTATTGCCATCGTTCTTCCACCGATTGGAGGTCGCCTCATGACCCGGTATGCAGTGTTTCTGCGCGGCGTGAACGTCGGCGGAGTCAACCTCAAGATGGCCGAGGTCGCCGCCACGCTGACCGCTGCCGGATTCTCCGAAGTCCGCACCCTGCTGGCCAGCGGCAACGTGCTGCTGGACTCACCCGCCAATGCCACCAAAGTGCGCGTCACCGCTGAGGCGGCGTTGCGGGAGCGTTTCGGCTATGAAGCCCGGGTGCTGGTCTACGACGTCGAGACGGTGCGCGACATCGTGGCTGCTTATCCCTTCGAACCCGAGGTCCCCGGCGTGCACTCCTATGTCACGTTCGTCGCCGACGACGCGGCGCTGACCGAACTGTCTGAGCTCGCGGGCAATGCCGACGAGACGATCACCCTCGGTGACGGGGTGATTTACTGGCAGATCCCCAAGGGCGACACCCTGACCAGCACGGTGGGCAAGACGATGGGCAACAAGCGGTACAAGTCCGCCACCACCACCCGCAACCTGCGCACCCTGCACAAAATGCTGCGCTAGGTGGCGCACCGGTAAGGTCGCAGACGTGAGCCAGGCACAGAAAGTCACCTTGACCGGGGTCTCGGAAACCGCGTTGCTGACGTTGAACGCTCGGGCGAAAGAGGCCCGCCGTTCTGACGGGATCATCGATGACCCGATGGCGATCAGCCTCGCCGAGTCGATCGACTTCGATTTCGCGAAGTTCGGACCGACGCGTCAAGACATCGCCCTGCGCGCCTTGGCCTTCGACGATCAGACTCGACAGTTTCTGCGTCAGCATCCGTCGGGCACCGTGGTGGCCCTGGCCGAGGGCTTGCAGACCAGCTTCTGGCGGGTGAGTGCGGGCGTTCCCGACGCCGCGTTCCGCTGGCTCACCGTCGATCTGCCGCCAATCGTCGACATCCGCTCCCGGATGCTGCCGGCGTCGCCGCAGGTTTCGGTCTGCGCTCAATCCGCCTTGGACTACAGCTGGATGGACCAGGTTGATCCGGACAATGGCGTGTTTATCAGCGCGGAGGGCCTGCTGATGTATCTGCAGCCCGAGCAGTCGCTCGGACTGATCGCCGAGTGCGCCCGCCGCTTCCCGGGCGGGCGGCTGCTCTTCGATGTGCCGCCGCCGTTGATGGCGGCGCTGATTCGCCGCGGGGTATGGACCTCGCTGCGGTACAAGGCGCCACCGATGCCGTTCAACCTGTCGGTGAGCGAAGCTGCCGATCTGGTGAACACCATGCCCGGCATCCGGGCCGTTCGCGATCTGCCGTTGCCGGCCGGGCGCGGATGGCTGTTCAACACCTTGCTCTCGAGCGCCTATCGGCTGCGCTTCCTGGATCCAGTCCGTCCGTCACTGACCCTGCTGGAATTCGGCTAAGGAGCACTGCTGCCGGCGCTGCCGAAGGCCGCGTCGAGGTAGCGCAGTGCATCGGCCTTGCCCAAACCGACCGCGCGGGCCGCGGCCGCGAAAGCGCCCGCCGCCCGGGTCATGGCCGCATCGGCCGGGTCACTGCTGGCCACGAAAGTGCCGAACCGGCCCCGCGTTTCGACGACGCCGCCGGCCTCCAGCTCGCGGTAGGCGCGCGCGACGGTGTTGACCGCCAGGCCCAGTTGACTCGCCAATTCGCGCACCGTCGGCAGCCGGGTTCCCGCGGGCAGCGACCCGGCTCGGACTGCCTCGATCAGTGCGACTCTGATCTGCTCGAACAGCGGCACGTCGGCATGCACGTCGGTTTTCAGCAGGTCGGAGAAGTTCATTCGGCCAGTATCCCGCTATCTTGGTGGCGTGCGGGTGGTGGTGTTCAGTGGTGCAGGGATCTCGGCGGAGAGCGGGATACCCACCTTCCGCGACGACGAGAAGGGGCTCTGGGCGCAATACGACCCCTACGAGGTCTCCAGCATCGATGGCTGGAATCGACAGCCAGAACTGGTCTGGGGCTGGTATTCATGGCGCTGCCAGCTGGCCCGCCGCTATGAGCCGAACCTGGGCCACACCGCGATCGCGGATTGGGAACAGCACGCCGACGTCCAGGTCATCACCCAGAACGTCGACAATCTGCACGAGCGCGGCGGCAGCTCCACGGTTCACCATCTGCACGGCCGGATGTTCACCTTCCGGTGCTCGGACTGCGAACAACCGCACGACACGCAGCTGCCCGAGCTGGCTGAGCCCGTGCTCGAAATCATGCCGCCGCAGTGCGAGTGTGGCGGCTTGATTCGCCCGGACGTGGTGTGGTTCGGCGAACAGCTGCCCGAGGAGCCGTGGAACGCAGCAGTCGAGGCCATCGACGCCGCCGATGCGCTGATCGTGGTCGGCACGTCCGGGGTGGTCTATCCGGCGGCCAGCCTGCCCGAACGGGCGCTGGAGCTGGGCAAGACGGTCATCCAGGTGAATCCGGAGCCGACACCGCTGTCGGAGCGGGCCACGGTGTTCCTGCGCACTACCGCGTCGGCAGCACTGCCCGGAATGGCGCAGCGGTTGCCGTTCCTGCTGAGCTGACTCGGTGTCAGGCCGGGCGGCTGGCGGAGCCCAGTGCGAACTCCGACACCGGCACCGGGGCCCACGCAGGGAATTGATGCCCGCGCCGCGTTTTACCGACGACGAAGCCGGCAGCGGCGATCATCTGCTCGGTCTCGCGGTGGGTGTGGCAGTTGCCGAACAGTCGGGGCCAGAAGGTGGCGTCGGCCAGCCGTTGCAGTCCGCCCCGCACCCCGGCGCTGGCGACATGCTCGAAGTAGCGCAGCTCGCCGCCCGGCTTGAGCAGTGCGAACAACTGGCGCAGCACCTCTTCGGGACGGTCCACGGAACACAAGACCAGCGAGCACACGATCGCATCGAACGGCTCCCCCGCGTCTAGGCCCTCGACGGTGCTCGCCAGCACGGTGATCGGCACCGGCGCCGCCGCCGCGGCAGAAACGGCGGCATCCCGCAGCCGAGACTCAGGTTCGGGGCCCACCACTTCGGTCACGGTGTCGGGGTAGAAGCTGAAGTTGCTCCCGGTGCCGGCTCCGACCTCCAGTACGCGCCCGGACAGACCCTCCAGGTTTTCCCGGCGGCGGTCCCGCAACCAGTCGGTCTCACGGCTGGACATGAAAGTCCAGATCCGGGCGAACAGCGGGTTGTCCAGGGTGTCCGATGCGCTCATGGCAGCCACCCTAACCCGACGCCACGGTGCCCCGGATTCCACTGGCTCGGGGCAGGCGAACCACGGCTCCAGCACAGGCCCCACAAACGCTACCCGCCGGTAGTATTGCCACCATTTCCCGAAACGTGACTCAATGATTCCTTAATAGTGACCAATAAGCTCAGGGTCATGTGGATCGACGACTCAAGTGCCGACGTCATCAAGGTCGACTTCGAGGCCCTGTACCACGGCGATTTCCTCGTCGAGGGCGACACCTCGGAGCAGGTCGACGGCTTGCATTCGCTGGCCAGCTGATTGATCGGCGTCGCGACAGCGGCGCCCTTCAACATGGTGCGGTTGCGCGCAGGTCGCCGCCTCAGCTTTGGCTGATCATGCGCGACAGGGATCGCACAACGTGACGACTGGCTGAGTGCCGCAGCCTCTGCATTACCGGTTGGCGGATCTGAGGGGCACCGACACCAAACCGAGGAAACAGCCCCACAGCATTTGTTCGGTCGATCGCATCGCGCCCCGCTCGATCCAAACCGGCATACGTCTCCAGGCCAGCGGAGAACAATCTCCCGGCGGCGGTCGGCGCGAACGGCCAGTCCGATCCGAAGGTGACGTGCCCGGGCCGCGCGAACGCCAACAGACTCGGCAGCGCAGCGGCGCTGGATGACAACGCTGTATCAAAGTAGAAGCTGGAAAAATCATCGAGGATGTCGGCCGGACTTCGGCCGGTCTCGGCCATGATCGCGAGCGCCATCCGATGACTCGCATACGGCACAAAGCCGCCGGCGTGACTCAACAGGAAGCGAATCCTCGGGTAGCGGCGCCGAATACCGTTGCGCACCAACAGGTAAGCGGCTCGGGTGGTATCCAACAGGAAGTCGGTGGCGAACGGGGCGACGCCGGGTATAACCGGTCCGGGCAGGTCGGCGGGGTGAATGAACACCACGGCTGCACGCTCATCCAGTGCGGTGAACAGTTCGTCCTGCCCGTCTTGGCCCAGGTAGACACCGGCACTGTTGGCCAGCAGCACCACGCCGTCGGCCTTGAGCTCGTCGAGTGCGCGGACGGCTTCGGCGACGGAGTCCTCCAGATGCGGCATCGGGATGGTGGCGAAGAAGCCGAATCGGCCGGGATGATCCAAGACCAGCTGCGCGGTGTAGTCGTTGAGGTCGCGCGCCAGCACGGCGGCGTCGGCCACAGCGGGCAGAAAAGTGGTGCCGGGGGTGGACACCGACAGGATGGCGGTGCCGATGTCGAGGTCGGCCATGGTCTGCAGCGTCCCCTCCGGGCTCCAGCCCGGTAGCGCCCGTCCCCCGGCTTCGTCGATACCCGCCTTCTGCAGCATCGTTCGGTAGTTGGGTGGGATCAGGTGGTGGTGAGTGTCGATGCGCAGCATGTCCGCCTCCTCATTGACTGTCGGGGATACCGGCCCCGGACAGGGCCGCAACCGTGTCTTCGCGGTGCCGCAGCGACACTGCCGCGGCCTTGAACTGTGCGAGCTTGCCGATGATGGTCTGCCCCTCCGGAGCGTGCCCCCAGATGCTGATGCCCTGATGGGTCGTCGGCTCCCAGGTGTTCTCGTCGACGACGATGGGGTTCCAACCCACTTCCCACTCGAAACCGGACGGGGTCCTCGCGTAGTAGGACAGTTCGCGGTCGTTGGTGTGCTGTCCGACCCCCAGTGCCATGTCGAAGCCAAGTTCCTTGACGCGTTGGTAGGAGGCGGTCATGTCGTCGAGTTCGGCGACCTGAATGTTGAGGTGCTGGATACGCGTGCGGATCGGATTGATCGGCAGCCGATTCACCGCGGCGATCGCCACCGAGTGATGCCGCTCGTTGACGCGCAGGAACCGGATCTTGAACTTCATGCCGCTGATCGTTTCGTCGATGAAATCGCTGAGTCGGGCGTCGAAGACGGTGTTGAAGTAGCCGCGTACCCGGTGCGGCTTTGTCGTCGTGATCGCGACGTGCCCGATCCCGGCATCCCCGGTGACGAATCCGCCCCGTACCCGCATGTCCAGGGGCGAGGGGCTTGTTGAGGCTCGGACGAAGATCTCCTGGGTCAGCCCGTTGGGGCCGGGGAACCGCATCAGTCGTTCGACGCCGCGCAGCGCCGCCTGCTCCGCTGTCCCCTCGGTGATCGGGACCCCATGCCCGGTGACCCGGGAGAGGATTTCATCGAAGCTGCCGTGGTCGTCGAGTTGCCACCCGAGGGCGGTGACGTCCTCGGCGGGACCGCGCTGCAGCAGGAATCGGCAGTCGTGGTCGTCGAGGCGGAAGCGCATCACGTCGGGCAAGGTGTCGTCCACGTGCATGCCGATGGCCTCGCCCCCGAAACGGCGCCAGTCGGCGAACTTGGCGGTCTCGACGACCACATAGCCGAGGTGAACTTTGCCGAAGATCATTGCTCGAACACCGAGGGCTCACCGAGGAATTCGGTGACCAGCCGGTTGAACAGCTCGGCACGTTCCCACTGCATCCAGTGGCCGGTGCGCGAGGTCATCACCAGCTCGGCGTTGGGCATCATGTTCAGCAGCATCGGCCCGCCGGCGGGTTTGTTGACCTTGTCGTCGCGGCCCCATAGCACCAGGGTCGGTGTTTGCAGGCCTCGAAGCCGGCTGTCGCGGGTGAGGTCCATGCGCCACAGCGTGCGCAGCGCCATCGGTCCCGAGGGCCGGCGCAGCGGCGGGTTGGCCACCACCTCTGGATCGATGGAGGCCCGATACCGCAGGTCGATCAGCTCGTCGGGGACCGCGGCGCCGTCGTAGACCAGGTAGGTGCGGATGAAGCTGGCGAGTTTGTCGCGGCTGGGGCCGTCGCCGCCGTAGTAGGCGAACAGGGCATTGAGCCCGGCGGTCGGTGCGCCGCGGGTGGTCCCGATCCCGCCGGGGCCCATCAGCACCAGTTTGCCGACGCGCGCCGGGGTGTCCAGGGCCAGCCGCAGCGCGCACGCCCCGCCGTAGGAGTTGCCGACCAGGTGCGCGGTATCGAGCCCGAGTTCGTCGAGCAGGCCGCGGATCATCGTGGCCAGGTAGCCGAACGGGTCAGCATGGTCAACGTGCTTTGCCGAACGGCCGTAGCCGGGCATGTCCGGGACGATGACGCGGAAGTGCTGCGCCAGTGCGTCGATGTTGCGGGAGTAGTTCGATACCCCGGTGGCGCCCGGTCCCCCGCCGTGCAGCAGCACCGCCGCGGGACCGGCACCGGCTTCGGCCAGGAAGATCGGCTTTCCCGCCACGGAGACGGTGCGTTCGATCAGTGTGGCGGTCATGCGGTAACTCCAGTCGGGATCGGGGCGAGCCCGGCGGGCGGCGCCGGGAGGTACTGTCCGGATTCGGCTGCGGCATAAATGAAACCGTCGGGGCGCAGCACGACGGCGCTCGCCTTCTTGACTCGCAGCCAGCGCAGCAGGGCGGGTTCGTCGATCCGGATCACCGGCACGCCCAGCTCGGTCCACGTGGTGGTGCCAGCGGGCACTGCACCGGTGTGCACGATCGCCCACCGTCCACCAAGGATGTCGTCGAGTCGAACGGTCGCGCCCTGCTCGTCGGCCACCCACGGTTGGGGGATCTGCCACCCGATCGCGCGGTGCCCGCCGGCAGCGAAGAACCCGTCGGCGTATCGGGCGTCGGGAATCCACATCTGTTGCTGGGACCTGGCATTCAGCCCGGGTATCCGCGATAGGACGCGCAACACATGGTTGCGAACGGCGGCGAAGGCCGGGTTGCGTTCGGTGATGATCCGGCCCACCATGCATGCCCGGCGGGTGGTTTCGGTGACGTGCGGCTTGCGCTCGGTTTGATAGGAGTCCAGCAGCGACTCCGGGGCCTGGCCGTTGATGACGGCCGCGAGTTTCCAGCACAGGTTGGCCGCGTCACGCACTCCGGCCGACATGCCCTGGCCGATCCAGGGCGGCATGGCGTGGGCGGCGTCGCCGGCCAGGAATATCCGTCCCACCCGCCAGCGGTCAGCGGTCCGGACGTGGTGGCTGTAGATCACCGCCCGCAGAATCTTGACGTGTTCGGGAGTGATTCCCTGGTCGCCCAGCACCTTCCAGATCTCGGCCTCGTCGAGCAGGGTCCGCTCGTCTTCGCATGCGCGGGCCGGGTACTCCCAGCGGTGGTGACCCAGCGGCGTCGGGCAGTCCACGGTGGGGCGGGCCGGATTGCAGTGAAACCGCAACCGGTCATGGCCGTCCCAGGTGTTGAGCACCTTGGTGTCGATGACAACCCACCGTTCGCTGTACGTCCGCCCGGCGTAGCCGACGCCCAACTGCCCACGAGTGGGCGACGATCCGCCGTCGGCGGCGATCACGTACGACGCACGCGCCCGCTTGATCGTGTCGCTGCGCAGGTCGACCAGCATGAGCTCGACCTCGTCACCTGTCGGAAGCACCCGTAGGCATTCGTGTTCCAGCAGGACGTCGACGTCCGCGAATCGCTGCACGCCCTCGCGTAGCACGCGATCGACCGCGGGTTGGTAGAGGAACTGTTGCGGCGGATGCCCTGTCCCGCGGGGTTCGATTTTTAGATCGATGAAGGGCACGCCCTTGGCGTCGACGAAGTTCAGCGGCCGGTCCGGCAGCATGTCTCGCTGCAGCCGCTCGGCCAGGCCGACGGACTGCCAGATCCGCATGACCTCATCGTCGGTGGAGATCGCCCGCGCACGCCCGTAAATATCGGGGTCACGCTCGATGACAAGCACTTTGAGACCGAGTCGGCCTAAGAGGTTGGCGGCCGTGGCCCCGGTGGGCCCATAGCCGATCACCGCCACGTCGTAGGTGTCTGTAGTCACGATGCCTGCTCTCGACTCCGAGAAACTTGTTCTGTAGTGATCGCTACGGTAATGTAGCGATCACTACAGAGTCAAGACCCGAGGAAGAGGCACGATGGCGACAACGAGCCCGCCGCAGCGGCGCAAACGGGTTGATGGCGAGCTGTCCCGCGAACGCATTCTCGACGCCGCCTCCGAGATCGCCGCCGAACGCGGCTACGAAGGCACCAGCATCGCTCTGGTCAGCGCCAAGTGCGAGCTGCCGGCCAGCTCGATCTACTGGCACTTCAAGAACAAAGACGACCTGATCGCCGCCGTCATCGAGCGCAGCTTCGCCAGCTGGCTCAGCGCCTGGCAGGTCCCCGACGAAGGCACCGCTCGCGAGCGAGTTCAGGGGTTGGCGATGCAGATCGCCAAGGCCCTGCTGGCATCACCGGACTTCATCCGGCTCGGACTGATGCTGGCATTGGAACGCCGGCCCATCGAGGCGCGGGCACGGGCGATGTTCATCCATGCCCGAACCCAGACGGCCGTTGCACTGACCCAGACGCTGGGCGAACTCACCCCGGGGCTCACCGAAACCCAGATGCGTCAGCTGGTCACCTATGCCATCGCCGGAGCTGACGGTCTGTTCATCGCCAACGAAGTCGACGACGACGCCATCGATCTCATCGAGATGTTCGACATGCACGCCAATGCCCTCTACAGCACGGCGCTGCGCCTGCTCTCCGAGAACGCCGGACGATGACCCTGCACAGCACCCACGGCGCGGACCGAGGTGAACACATCGGCAGGTCAACCAAGCCGATCATCAAAGTCGACGACCTGGCCTGGCTGGAGTTCGACAAGCCCGACTTGGCGCGGGCCGAGAAATTTGCACACGCATTCGGGTTCGCCAGCGCACTGCGGACCGAGCAGGAACTGCACCTGCGCGGCGCAGACGCCGCCGAACCGTGCGTCATCATCCGGCAAGGGAGCCGAAACCGTTTTCACGGCATGGCCTTTCGCGCACAAGACACGGCGGACCTGGCACGGCTGACATCCGCGACCGACGGCCACATCACCCCGCTGCCGGAATCGCTCGGCGGAGTGAGCGTCGACCTGCTCGACCCCAACGGCATGGTGATTCGGGTCGTCTCGTCCACCCATCAGCTCGACGCCCTGCCGGCGCAAGCCCCGCAGAGCTTGAACGTCGGTCACGCGGTGCGCAGGTCCAACGCCACCCAGCGCCCCACGCGGACACCGGCGATCGTGCAACGCCTCGGCCACGTGGTGCTGCAGAGCACCCGATACCTTCAGACGCTCAGCTGGTATCTGGACACCCTCGGGATGATCGTCAGCGACTTTCTGTACTTCCCCGGGCAGCGCGATCGCGGACCGACCATGAGCTTCATCCGCTGCGATCGGGGCAACACCCCGGCCGACCACCACACCCTGGCGATCGCGCTGGGCCCGGCCGATCGCTACGTCCATTCGGCGTATCAGGTCTGTGACCTCGACGCCCTGGCCGCCGGCGGCGAATACCTCAAAGACTTGGGATATCAACGGTCTTGGGGCGTCGGCCGCCATATCCAGGGCAGCCAGATCTTTGACTACTGGCGCGATCCCGACGGCTTTCTGGTGGAACACTTCACCGACGGTGACATGTTCGACAACACCGTGGAGCCGGGCTGGGCGCCCTTTACCGCGTCCGGGCTGGCCCAGTGGGGACCGCCGGCCAGCAAGAACTTCCTCGGCACCGAGGTGCGGACGGTGCCCCATGAGGCGCGCGCGATCCTGGCCGCACTGCGCGGCGACAACGAGTTCAACGTCCGCCGGCTGGCCGGCCTACTGAAAGCTGCCTCCTCATGACCGTTTCCGTCCTACGCACCGCTGACGGCTGGTGGGTGCGCACCCCTGCCGGAGCCGCCCGGATCGATACCCGCGCCACCACCACCGGAAGGCTGTTGTCCGATCGGGCCGCCATCGAAAGCGCTGTCAGCAGTGCGAACATCGTGCCCGTGGACGGTCTCGCCCTGCTGTCCCCGGTGACGGCGCCGTGCCGGGTGATCGCCCAGATGACCAACTTCGTCTCGCATATCAAAGACGCCGGCATGAACCCCGCGTCGGTGCCGCTGACCTTCTTCCGCAAGGCCTCCGCATCGATCACCGGCCCGTTCGACGACGTGGTCAAGCCCAGCCATGTCCGCCTGCTCGATTACGAAGTTGAGATCGGCCTCGTTGTGGGCCGTAACATCCCGGTCGGTGCAACGATTTCCGAGGCCGACCTGCCGCAGCTGATCGCCGGTCTGGTCGTCACCAACGACGTGTCGGCCCGCGATGTCCAACTGCCCCAGACCCAGTTCTACGAGGCCAAGTCCTATCCCGGATTCACCCCAGTCGGCCCGGCCCTGGTGCTGCTCGACGCCGCAGACTGGGCACGTTTCGGACAGTTGCGGTTGCGGCTGGCGGTCAACGGCGAGATCCGTCAGGACATGATTGTGGACGGCGACATGCTGTATCGGCCGCTACAAGCGCTGCAGAGTCTGACCCGGTTTCAGAATCTCGCCGCAGGAGATCTGATTCTGACCGGCACTCCGGTCGGCACTGCGCTCAGCGCCCCGCCCAAACCGATCGAGATCCTCGGCGCGTTGCTGCCGCCGGCAGTGAAGTGGAAAGCCTTCTTCAAGCGGCAGGCCGCCAATCCCCACTATCTGCACGACGGCGACATCGTCGAAGCCGGCGTGGCAACCGACGACGGTGCGATCGACTTGGGCACCCAACGCAATACCGTGCGCTACGCCGCCTAGTCCTCCGGATAGCTCCAGGTACGCAGGCGCTCGGCGATTCCCGCCAGATCCACCAGTTCGCCGGTGGCTACCTCGATCACGAAGTCGAAGCGGTCATCCTCGGACGCGCGGATCCACTGCCCGTTGACGGCAAGGAACGTCCGGCACGCGGTCCACGCCAACCGCCTGTTTCCATCGACAAGCGCGGGATTGCGAGCCAGCGAATGCATCAGCGCGGCGGCCTTGAGGTGCAAACTCGAGTAGGCATCCGCACCGAACACCGATGCACGTGGTCGCGCCAACGCCGATTCCAACAGTCCGTAATCGCGGACCGCGAAATCCTCGCCGACGGCCGCCCGGGCTATCTCAAGCAAGTCGTCCAAGTCCAGGTATTCGGTCATGCGTCCTTGAGACGTTCCAGAACCCCGCCCTCTTCACGCAGCACCCGTTCCAGCGCAGTCGCAACGTTCACCTGGTGGGTCCGTCGCGCGATGTACTCGTCGATCGCCGACAACGCAACGGCCTGCATCGACCGCCCCTCAGCGGCAGCTTGTCGACGCAGCGCCGCAGTCTGCTGCTCACTGGCACGCAGTGTCATACCCATATCGGGCATGATACCTAAGTGGTATCACTATGGCGGGTCGTCAGGCGACGTTCTCCTCGTCTTCGTCCTCGACCATGGCACCCAGGCGTCCAAGGATGATCTCCTCGGCCTCGGAGACCATCCGCGACACCAGCTCGTCACAGGTCGGGATGTCGTTGATGAGCCCCATCGCGGTACCGACCGTCCAGATGCCGGCATCGACGTCGCCTTCATCGAAGACGCGGCGGCCGCGCACGCCGGCCACCAGCTCTTGGACGTCGGGGAACTGACCGCCGTTCTTGAGGATCTCCACGACCTCGCGGGACACCGCGTTGCTGGCCACCCGAGCGGTGTTGTGCAACGACCGGAAGATCAGCTCGGTGCCGCGCTCGTCGCCGGCAACGATGGCTTCCTTGACGTTCTGGTGGATGCAGGACTCCACGGTGCACATGAACCGCGAACCCATGTTGACACCGTCAGCCCCCAGGGCCAGCGCCGCTACCAGACCGCGGGCGTCGGCGAAACCGCCGGAGGCGATCATCGGGATCTCGATCTGCGCCGCGGCGGCCGGGATCAACACCAGGCCCGGGATGTCGTCCTCACCCGGGTGCCCCGCACATTCGAACCCGTCGATGCTGATACCATCCACACCCAGGCCCTGCGCCTTGACGGCGTGCCGCACCGAGGTGCACTTGTGCAGCACCTTGATTCCGTTGTCGTGAAACATCGGCAAGTGCGGCGCCGGGTTGGATCCGGCGGTCTCGACGATCTTGATGCCGGCATCGACGATCACCTGGCGGTACTCGTCGTACGGCGGCGGGTTGATCGCCGGCAGGATGGTCAGATTGACCCCGAACGGCTTGTCGGTCAGATCCCGGGTCTTGGCGATCTCGTTAGCCAGGTCGGCCGGCGTCGGCTGGGTGAGCGCGGTGAGGAAACCCAGCGCCCCGGCGTTGGCAACCGCCGCCACCAGCTCCGCGCGACCCACCCACTGCATGCCGCCCTGGGCGATCGGGTGCTCGACCCCGAATACCTCGGTGAACTTCGTTGTCAATGCCATGTGGACTCCTTAGCTGTGCTCAATGCTCTTCGCGCAAGCGCTCATCGCGGGGCCATCCGGATCGCACCGTCGAGGCGGATGACCTCGCCGTTGAGCATCGGGTTGTTGATGATGTGCTCGGCCAGCGCGCCGTACTCGTCGGGGTCACCGAGCCGCGACGGGTGCGGCACCTGCGCGCCCAGCGACTTCTGCGCCTCCTCGGGCAGCGAGCCCAGCAGCGGCGTCTTGAACAGACCCGGAGCGATGGTGCAGACCCGGATCAGGTCCCGCGACAGGTCACGGGCGATCGGCAACGTCATACCGACCACGCCGCCCTTGGACGCCGAGTAGGCGGCCTGCCCGATCTGGCCCTCGAACGCCGCCACCGAGGCGGTGTTGATGATGACGCCACGCTCGCCGTTGATCGGCTCGGTCTTGGCGATCCGCTCGGCCGAGAGCCGCAGCACGTTGAACGTGCCGATCAGGTTCACCTGGATGATCTTGGTGAAGGCATCCAGCGGAAACGCACCGTCCTTGCTCAGCGTCTTGATCGCATTGCCGATACCGGCGCAGTTGACGTTGATCCGCACCGGGCCAAGAGATTCCGCGACATCCAGGGCCGCGCCCACCGCGTCGGGGTCGGCCACATTGGCCTGGACGAACCGAGCCCGCTCACCGAGCTCGGAGACCACGTCCTCGCCCTTGAGGTCGATCACCACGACCTGGCCGCCCGCGTCCAGCAGGCGCTTGGCCGTCGCCAAACCCAACCCGGAAGCACCGCCGGTGACAACGGCTACCGCGTCATTGATCTGCACTCTCGTGGCCCCTCTCAGTCCCAACCGTCTGGTTGGTCGGGACTATACCCAGTCGCTCAGGATGGAGTCGTTGTCGGATCCCAGAACGGCAGGCGGGGTCGGGACGTCGGGAACGCTGCGGGAGAACCGCGGCGCCGGCATCGGCTGCAGGTAACCGTTGGCCTCGTAGAAGGTGTCGCGCTCGGTGATGTGCGAGTCGGCCTGCACCTCGTTGAACGCCAACACCGGCGCCACGCAGGCATCGGAGGTGGCGAATACCTTGGCCCAGTGGTCACGGTCGTGGGCGGCGAACGCCTTGGTGAATACCTCGCGCAGCTCCGGCCAGCGGGCGGTGTCGTTCTGTGCCGGCAATTCGGCGGGGTCCAGCTCCAGCTTGGCCAGCAGTTCGGCGTAGAACTGCGGCTCGATCGAGCCGACCGACACGTACTTGCCGTCGGCACACTCGTAGGTGTCGTAGTAGGGCGCGCCGGTGTCGAGCATGTTGACGCCGCGTTCGTCACTCCACAGCCCCTGGGCGCGGAAGCTCCACATCATCGCCGAGAGCACACTGGCCCCGTCGACCATCGCCGCGTCGATCACCTGGCCCTTGCCGGAGCGCTGCAGCTCCCACAGCGCGGCGAGGATCCCGACCAACAAAAACAGTGACCCACCACCGAAGTCCCCGGTCAGGTTCAGCGGCGGTACCGGGCGTTCCCCCTTGCGGCCGACGGAGTGCAACAGCCCGTTCAGCGAGATGTAGTTGATGTCGTGGCCGGCCTGCTGAGCGCGGGGGCCGGTCTGTCCCCAGCCGGTCATCCGGCCATAGATCAGCCGCTCGTTGACCTTGGCGCAGTCCTCCGGGCCGAGGCCGAGCCGCTCGGTGACGCCCGGCCGGAAACCCTCGATCAGCACATCGGCCTTGGCGACCAACTGCAGCACCAGGTCACGGCCTTCGGGCGACTTCAGGTCCGCGGTCACCGAACGCCGATTGCGCAGCATGGTGTCCTTGCTCGCCCCGCCACCGAATTTCGGCGGCCGCTCCACGCGGACCACATCAGCACCCAGGTCGCCGAGGATCATCGCTGCGTGCGGACCCGGTCCGATCCCGGCCAGTTCGATGACCCGCAGCCCCGCCAGTGGTCCCGCCATATCTGCCTCCTCGTCGTATGCCTGTGTGATCTGCATCCTAGGGTGAGGGCCATGACTGCAATCGACTCCGGCATCGACACCCTGGCCCCGGTGGGCGGCCTGTCCGTCACCCTGGCCGCCGGGGTGCTCTCGGTGATCATCGACCGCCCCGACAGCCTCAACTCGGTGACCACCGGAGTGCTGGCCGGTATCGCCGACGCCATGGAAGCGGCCGCCCGCGACCCGCAGGTGCGCGCGGTCCGGCTCGGCGGGGCGGGACGCGGTTTTTGTTCTGGAGCGGGGATCAGCGCCGAGGACGCCAACGATGAACTGGCAACCGACATCATCGTCGAAGCCAACCGGGCGATCCGGGCAATGGTCGCGTTGCCGCGGCCGGTGGTGGCCGTGGTGCAGGGTCCGGCAGCCGGTATCGGCGTGTCACTGGCCTTGGCCTGCGACCTGATCGTGGCCTCGGACAAGGCCTTTTTCCTGTTGGCGTTCACCAAGATTGGGCTGATGCCCGACGGCGGCGCCTCGGCATTGGTTGCCGCGGCGGTGGGCCGGACCCGCGCCATGCGGCTGGCGCTGCTGGCCGAACGGCTCTCCGCGGCCGACGCCCTGGAATGGGGTCTGATCAGCGCGGTGTACCCGGCGCAGGAGTTCGACGCCGAGGTGGACAAACTCCTGGCCGGCTTGCTGGCCGGCCCCGCCGCGGCGTTCGCCAAGACCAAGCACGCCATCAACACCGCTACCCTGACCGAGCTGGATGCCACCCTGGATCGCGAATACGTCGGGCAGTCAATCTTGTTGAACGCCCACGACTTTCGTGAAGGCGCCCGCGCGTTTCAGGAGCGGCGCTCCCCCACTTTCACCGACTGCTGATTTCCGGGCGAGCAGACACAGAATCGCATTGCAGGGGGTTCCCGAGTGCGATTCTGTGTCTGCTCGCGCCCAGTAGCGCGAACTACATTCCGAAGATGGGGGGCAGCGCCAGCACCATCATCAGCCCCCACACCAGGTGGGTCAGCACCGGCGCCAGCACTCCGCCGGTAGCGCGGCGCTCAAGGGCACAAACGGTACCGAGTACCAGTGCGGCCACCCCCACCATGAAGTTGCCGGCGGCCATCATCGCCGCGACGTAGAGCAGGGTGGAGAACACCAGCGGGGAGCGGCGACCGAACGCGCTGAACAGCGCGCCGCGGAAGAACAGCTCCTCGGCGATCGCGTTGACGAGGGCGATCAGCACCACTATCCGCCAGGAGGCTTCGGTGGTGTAGGCCAGGATTGCGACCACCTGATCGGCCAGCGGCGGAATGTCTTGCACCGCAAGCCCGCCCAGCAGGAAGACCCCACCGAGTACCAGGCCGACGCCGGTGCCGGTGAACACCGGCCGCTCGTTGCGTCCGCGGAACCGCAACACTCCCAGGTGCAACGGTCCGGCCACCACCGCCCCCACCGTCCAGACCGCGGCCAGGACCAGCGACAGCCAGTAGAACGCCGGGTCACCGGGAAGCTTGCTGTGCATGGCCACCAGGACCGCGGCGCCGATCAGTACCACCACCCCGACGACGGCGCGACGTCGCTGCACTACTGCCCGCGGTTCGTGATAGGGCAGGGCGACCCTGGTCATGATATGGGTGATCTCGCGCAGCAGGCCGGGGCGGCTTGGACTGATCTGGGTCATAGGGGGACGTCCCATCAGCGGCGGGTTGAGCAACGTCCCTAAAACGTAGCGGCGAAACGGCGGCCGGTGGCCTAAATGCTTTAGTTCGCTCGATGGACTTCGATCAGCCGCCGGTACGCTGCGGCGTTGTACCGATTGTTGCGGACCTCGGCCTCGCTGAGTTCCCGTCGCACCCGGCCCGGTACCCCCGAAACCAGTGACCGCGGCGGCACCACCATCCCCTGCGGGATGACGGCGCCGGCCGCGACCAGCGAGCCCTCCCCCACGACGGCACCATTGAGGACGATCGCGCCCATGCCGATCAGGCAGTCGTCCTCAATGGTGCAACCGTGCAGCACTGCGTTGTGCCCGACGCTGACGTGCGCCCCGACTCGACACGGGAACTCCTTGTCGACATGGACCGTCACACCGTCCTGGATGTTGGTGTCGATGCCGATCTCGATCGGTTCGACCTCGGCGCGCAACGTCGCCGAGTACCAAACGCTGGCCCGGGCGGCCAGGCTGACCTGGCCGATCAGGCTGGCGTTGGGGGCCACCCAGGCCTCCGGGTGTAGCTGCGGGGCGCGCCCGCGGATGGGGATGAGCAGCGGCTCGGGCACGCTGCTCAACGCGCCTTCCACACTGGTGCGCGCTTCTCGGCGAACGCCCGGGGTCCCTCCTTGGCGTCCTCGGACCGCAGCAGGGCGGAGAATTCCCGGCCGGTTCGGGCCCAACCGGCTACCTCGCCGGGGATGGCGCCGTCATCGACGCCGTAGGCGATCCGCTTGCTGGCCCGCACGGACAGCGGCGCGTTGCCGGTGATCCGTTCGGCCAGCTCCAGGGCTGCCTCCAGTGCCCCGCCGTCCTCGACCACCCGGTTGACCAGTCCCCAGCGGGCCGCGTCGGCCGCCGAGATCGGCTCCCCGGTGTAGAGCAATTCCAGGGCAACCTTGCGGGGCAGCTGGTCGACGATGCGGAACACTCCGCCGGCGCCGGCGATCAGGCCACGCTTGACCTCGGGCAGCCCGAACTGGGCGCGCTGCTCGGCGATCACCAGGTCGCTGGCCAGCGCCAGCTCGGTGCCGCCGCCCAGCGCGGTGCCGTTGACCGCGGCAATGGTCGGCTTGTCGATGAAGTGCTGCACGTAGCCGGCGAAGCCCCACTCCGGGTGCTCGGGATGGAAGATGTTCTCCCGGTTGGCGATCGCCTTGAGGTCGGCTCCGGCACTGAACGACTTGTCGCCGGCGCCGGTGAGCACTACCGCGCGCACCTCGTCGTCGTCTTGAGCCTGTGCCAGAGCGTCGCCGATGCCGGCGCTGACGGCGCCGTTGATCGCGTTGCGGGCGTCGGGCCGGTTGATCGTGATCAGCAAAACGTTTCCACGCCGTTCGACCAGAACGGCCCCTTCACTCACAGCAGCTCCAGGATGGTGGCGTTGGCCTGGCCGCCGCCTTCGCACATGGTCTGCAAACCGTAGCGAATCCCGTTGGCGCGCATGTGGTACAGCATGGTGGTCATGATCCGGGCGCCGGAGCCGCCGAGCGGGTGGCCCAGTGCGATCGCCCCGCCATTGGGGTTGAGCTTCTTCGGGTCGGCGCCGATGTCGGCCAGCCAAGCCATCGGCACCGGGGCGAACGCCTCGTTGACCTCGAACACCCCGATGTCGTCGACACTCAGGCCGGAGCGCTGCAGCGCCTTCTGGGTTGCCGGGATGGGCCCAGACAGCATCATCACCGGGTCAGAACCGGCCAGCGTCGCGGTGTGCACCCGTGCCAGCGGGGTCAGTCCCAGTTCCTTCGCCTTCTCCGCCGACATGAACAGCAGCGCCGCCGAGCCGTCGGAGATCTGGCTGGAGTTACCGGCGTGGATCACGCCGTCCTCGCTGAAAGCGGGCTTGAGCTGAGCCATCTTCTCCAGCGTGGTACCGCGGCGGATGCCCTCGTCCGCGCTGACGACGTTGCCTTCGGCGTCTTTGATCGAGACGATCTCGTCCTTGAAGGCGCCGGCATCCTGTGCGGCACCGGCCTTTTCGTGCGACGCCAGCGCGAACTCGTCGAGCGCGGTGCGGCTCAGGCCCCACTGGGTGGCCATCATCTCCGCGCCGATGCCCTGGTTCGGGGTCTGGGTGTAGCGCGCCTTGAAGGAGTCGCCGTACGGGCGACCGCCGTTGGCCAGCGAGGAGCCCATCGGGGTGCGCGACATCGACTCCACACCCCCGGCGACGACGACGTCGTAGTGTCCGGCAACCACACCGGCGGCGGCGAAGTGCACCGACTGCTGGCTGGATCCACACTGGCGGTCCACGGTTACGCCGGGCACCGTCTCCGGCCAGCCCGCGCTCAGCAGCGCGGTGCGTCCGATGTCCAGCGCCTGCTCACCGGCCTGCATGACACAGCCCCAGATCACGTCGTCGACCAGGGCCGGGTCCACGCCGGCCCGGTTGACCAGCCCGTTGAGCACCTGGGCGGACAGTTCGGCCGGGTGTACCCCGGACAGTCCGCCGTTGCGCTTGCCGATCGGCGAGCGCACCGCTTCGACGATGACGGCTTCAGCCATGGATGCTCCTTAGTTCGTTCGGGGTCTTGTTGCCTCGATTGTCATCCGGCCCACTCGGCCGGCGTCAGCGGGGGTCACTCCTGGGCTCGCGTACCGTCGAATCCATGGCACGCATCGTGATCATCGGCGGCCACGGCAAGATCGCCTTGCTGCTCGCCGCCATCCTGACCGAACGCGCCGACCAGGTCAGTTCGGTGTTCCGCAACCCCGACCACGCCGAGGAGGTCGCGGCCACCGGCGCGGTCCCGGTAGTGGCCGACATCGAGCAGCTCGACACCGACGCGCTGACCGGGCTGCTGGCCGGCCACGACGCGGTGGTGTTCTCTGCCGGCGCCGGCGGCGGTAGCCCGGCACGCACCTACGCCGTCGACCGCGACGCCGCCATTCGCTGCATCGACGCCGCCGCCAAAGCCGGTGTGCGGCGCTTCGTGATGGTGTCCTACTTCGGTGCGGGTCCCGATCACGGTGTTCCCGACAGCGACCCGTTCTTCCCCTACGCACAGGCCAAAGCCGCCGCCGACGCCCATCTGCGCGCCACCGACCTGGACTGGACGGTGCTGGGACCGAGCCGGCTGACCCTCGAGCCGACGACCGGCCGGATCGCCGTCGGCCCCGACACCGGCAAAGGGCAGGTCTCGCGCGGCAACGTCGCCCAGGTGATCGCGGCCTGCCTACGCGAGGACTCGACGATCGGCCGCACCATCGAATTCAACGACGGCCCCACCCCGATCCCGGAGGCGCTTCGAGGCGATTGACCAGGTAATCTCGATTGCGCAACTGGTTTGCCGTTGTCGCCGCGAGGTGGCCTCGGTATCGAGCGCAATGCGGTTTACATAGTTTTCTGCGGAGCGCAAGAGGGAACCCGGTGAGAATCCGGGACTGTCCCGCAGCGGTATGCAGGAACGACCGCCGTCACAAAGCACTGGTCACGGGTTCGCCCATCGACTAGGAAGCGACGGCCACTAGGAGCACCTTGGTGCGCGCCTGCGAGTCCGAATACCTGCCCGTTGTGCTGGGCGCGCCGCGCCCGGCGGATCAACGCCTCGCGGAATGGGCGTCTGGTTTTGAGGGTTATAGTGCTTTATATAGGCACGGACCGGATCAGCTGGGCGGCTGCTGGCGTTGACCCACCCTCGTCAATTGAAGGATCAAATCGTGACCGCTCAACCCTTTACCGCCACCATTCTCGGCTCACCTCGTATCGGGCCGCGCCGCGAACTCAAGCGTGCCACCGAAAGTTACTGGGCCGGCCGGATCGGCCAGGACGAGCTGAAGAAGGTGGCCGCCGGCCTGCGCCGCGACACCTGGGCTCAGCTGGCCGCCGCCGGACTCGACTCGGTGCCGGTGAACACGTTCTCCTACTACGACCAGATGCTCGACACCGCGGTATTGCTGGGTGCACTCCCGGCCCGGGTGGCCGGCGTCGCCGACGAGCTGGACCGCTACTTCGCCGCGGCCCGCGGCAACGCCGAGATCGCTCCGCTGGAGATGACGAAGTGGTTCGACACCAACTACCACTACATCGTTCCGGAGATCGGCCCGGACACGACGTTCACCCTCAACCCCGCCAAGGTGCTCGCCGAGCTCGCCGAGGCCCAGGAGCAGGGCTTCGGCGGAAATGTGGCCCGGCCGGTGATCATCGGGCCCGTCACGTTCCTGCTGCTCAGCAAGGCCGTCGACGGTGCGTCGGCGCCGATCTCGCGCCTCGATGAGCTGACCGACGTCTACGCCGAGCTGCTGGGCAAGCTGGCCGACGCCGGCGCGCAGTGGGTGCAGATCGACGAGCCGGTGCTGGTGACCGACATCTCCGCGGACGCCCCCGCCCTGGCCGAGCAGGTCTACAACCGCCTCGGCGGGCTGAGCAACCGGCCATCGATCTTCGTGGCCACCTACTTCGGTGACCCCGGCGCTGGGCTGGCGGCCCTGGCCAACACGCCGGTCGAGGCGATCGGCATCGACCTGGTCTACGGCCCCGACACCGCCATCGCCTCGGTGCCGAAGCTGGCCTCCAAGACGCTGGTGGCCGGGATCGTCGACGGCCGCAACATCTGGCGCACCGACCTTCAGGCCGCCCTGGCCAAGCTGGCGAGCCTGCTGGGAAGTGCGGCGGCTGTGGCGGTGTCTACGTCGTGCTCGACACTGCACGTGCCCTACTCGCTGGAGCCCGAAACCGGCGTGGATGACGCGCTGCGCAGCTGGCTGGCGTTCGGCGCCGAGAAGGTGACCGAGGTGGCCACCCTGGCCCGCGCCCTGCGTGACGGCCGGGAAGCCGTCGCCGAGCAGATCGAGGCATCCAATGCCGCGGTCGCCTCCCGCAAGTCCGACCCGCGACTGAACAACGCGGCGTTGCGCGCACAGATTGCCGAGATCCGGGCGGCCGGCATCCAGCGCGGTTCGGCCGAGGCACGCCGCGCCGCCCAGGACGAGCGGCTGCACCTGCCGCCGCTGCCGACCACCACGATCGGCTCATTCCCGCAGACCGTGGAGATCCGCAAGGCCCGCGCGGCCCTGGTGGCCGGGGAGATCGACGAGGCGGAGTACACCAACCGGATGAAGGCCGAGGTTGCCGCCGTCATCAAGCTGCAGGAAGAGCTCGGCCTGGACGTGCTGGTGCACGGTGAGCCGGAACGCAACGACATGGTGCAGTACTTCGCCGAGCAGCTGGAGGGCTTCTTCGCCACCAGCAACGGTTGGGTGCAGTCCTACGGCAGTCGTTGCGTACGTCCGCCGGTGTTGTTCGGTGACGTGACGCGGCCCAACCCGATGACGGTCGAGTGGGCCACCTACGCCCAGTCGCTGACCGACAAGCCGGTCAAGGGCATGCTGACGGGTCCGGTGACCATCCTGGCCTGGTCGTTCGTCCGTGACGACCAGCCGCTGGCCGACAGCGCCTACCAGGTGGCGTTGGCGATCCGTGAGGAGACGGTGGATCTGGAGGCCGCCGGCATCGCGGTGATCCAGGTCGACGAGCCCGCCCTGCGCGAGCTGTTGCCGGTGCGCGACGCCGACAAGGCGGCCTACCTGGATTGGGCGGTGGGTTCGTTCCGGCTGTCCACCTCGGGCGTGTCCGACGCGACGCAGATCCACACCCACCTGTGCTACTCGGAGTTCGGCGAGGTGATCGGTGCGATCGCCGACCTGGACGCCGACGTCACCTCGATCGAGGCGGCGCGTTCGCACATGGAGGTGCTCGACGACCTCAACGCGATCGGGTTCTCCAATGGGGTGGGTCCGGGTGTCTACGACATCCATTCGCCGCGGGTGCCCAGCACCGAGGAGATGGCCGCGTCGTTGCGTGAGGCATTGGGTGCCGTTCCGGCACAGCGACTTTGGGTCAATCCGGACTGCGGTTTGAAGACCCGTAAGCCCGACGAGGTGAACGCTTCGTTGGCCAACCTGGTCGCCGCTGCCAAGGACGCTCGCGCCAGCCTGTAACCGTCTGACGTGTTGCGCCCCAGAGCTTTTCTGGGGCGCAACATGTCCGTTCGAATGAGATACGGAGTTCCCTGGTGCCGTTGAACACCATTGCACTGGAATTAGTACCGCCCAATACCGATCGCGGAGCCGAGCACGCTCGCGAAGAGGCATACAAGGTCCTGCAGCTATCCGACCAAGCGGGTATCGCCGGTCGGATCGGTCACGTCATGATCCCCGGATTGATCCCCGAAGATGATGGCCGGCCGATCGAGATGAAACCCAAACTCGACGTCCCCGACTTCTGGTCGATAATCCATCCCGAACTGCTCGGCGTACACGGACTGTGCACGCAGGTCACCGCATTCCTCGACGAGACGGCGCTGCGGACGCGACTTACGGGCCTGCGCCAGGCGGGTTTCGACGGAATCATCTTCGTCGGTGTCCCCCGCACGCTGAACGACGGTGAGGGCGGCGGCGTCGCACCCACCGACGCCCTGTCGAAATTCGACGACCTCGTCGACAACCGGGGTGTCATCCTCATCCCGACCCGAGACGGCGAGCAGGAACGCTTCGCCTTCAAATGCGACCGGGGCGCCACCTTCGGGATGACGCAGCTGCTCTACTCCGATGCGATCGTGGGATTCCTGCGCGACTTCAAGCAGGTCAGTGACCACCGGCCCGAGGTCCTGTTGTCGTTCGGCTTCGTGCCAAAGATGGAGGCCCAGGTCGGACTGGTCGATTGGCTGATCCAGGACCCGGGGAACGAGGCGGTCGCCGCCGAACAGGCCTTCGTCCGGGCTCTGGCCGCAAGCGAACCCGACGTCAAACGCCGCCAGCTGCTCGATCTGTACAAGCGGGTCATCGACGGCGTGGCCGAGTTGGGCTACCCGTTGAGCCTGCACTTCGAGGCTCCCTACGGCATTTCGAAACCGGCATTCGACACCTTCGCCGAGATGCTGGCCTATTGGTCGCCGCGCGCGTGACGCCGGCGGGTTCATCCGCGGCGGGCGAGGTACTCCTGGTTCAGCACCCAGGTGTGCCCGTCGGTGCTGCGTTCGTCGCGCCAGCGAAACGAGTCCGGGCCGATGTCGCGGAAGCTCCATCGGATGGCGGATCCGTCCGGCAGCGTGCCGTCCTGCACGATCCCGTCCGCGTCGGTGCGGCCTAGTTGGTGCAGCCGAAGTCCCAGCTGCGGTTCGGTCCATTGGATATGCCAGGCGTCTACGGCCGGGTCATAGACGCGCAGCGTCGTCCCGTGAAAGAGGCCTTCGGCGTGCCAGACGTCCTGGACCGCCCGCCCGTCGAGCACCCAGTCCGCGACCATCCACCCGGAGACTTGGCGGGTGCCGTCGTCGCCGAACCAGGTGATGTCAAGATCCCAGCGGCCGCCCACCAACCATCCGTAGCGGGCCATCGCGTCGCGATGTTCGGCGACGGGCCCCGAGGCGACCAATGCGTCTGACAGCATTGACATCTCAGGCCGCCACGATGTCGAACTCGTCGCCCTTGGCGTCGGTGCAGTCGAAGGTGACGGTGTGCAACGTGATCTCCATGGGTGAACTCCTTTGTCGTGTTGTCGTGGGTCAGGATTTGGTGCGAAAGATCGGCCAGCACACCTCGGTGCGATGCGCTGCCTCGTCGTCGGTGTCGTTGCCTGACACCAGGTAGTGCTCGCGGATCGGTCCGTCGACACCCAGTTCGCGTTCGGCGACGTGGGTGCCCAGCGCGGCGTAGGTGCGATCCAGTTCGCCGAACGCCCCGCGGTGCACCGCGACCGCCAGTTCCGCCGCGGGAATCTCCAGCGTTCGCACCCTGCCGCGGGCCGTCGCGGCGCTCACCGGCCGGAACGCGATCACCTCTCCCCCGCCGGCTTCGAAGAACTCCGCCGAGTACAGCGCAGCGCGAACCCCCGCAGCGTCGTCGGCGACCGCGGCGTCAAGCTCGGTGAACGCGTGCGTCCACCAGTCATCGATGTCTGCCATTGCGACCTGCTCGACGACCGCGGCCGCCAGTGTCGCCGGCACCGAACGGTAGGCGACGTCGCAGGCGTCGCCGGAGTCTTCGAGCAGCGCCCGCAGCGACTCCACGCTGGCCTGCGTTTGCGCCAGGCGGTCTTGGAGCCGTTGCAGGTGAGCCACGATGGCCCGGTTGCGGTCGATGACCTGCTCGGCACGGACCACGTCGGTCAGTTCGTCGAGCGGCATGCCCATATCCCGCAGCCGGCGGATGACTTGGGCGATCGGCACCTGGTCGAGACTGTAGTAGCGGTACCCCGACGACGGGTCCACCTGCACGGGCGCTAGCAGGCCGCGCTCGTGATAGAGCCGCAATGCCTTGACCGTCAGATAGGTCATCCGGGAGAAGTCCCCGATGGGCAACAGTGTCGGCATGCGATCCAGTGTCAGATCTCCCCCGGGGGCAGAGTCAACAGGTCGGTGCAACTAGCCTCGGGGAGATGGAGTTCAACACGCTGCGTCACGAGGTCGAAGACGGCATTCTCACCGTGTACCTGGACCGACCGGACAACCTCAACGCGTTCACCGTCGAAATGGCCGAGGAGTTGGAGCGCACCTTCGTGCAGGTCAACGACGACGACGCCGTTCGCGCGGTGATCGTCACCGGCTCCGGACGTGCGTTCTGCGCGGGAATGGACCTGTCCAGCTCGGGCAACGTGTTCGGGCTCGACGAGTCCAAGTCGCCTTCCCTGGCCGACATGGCCGACCTCGACGATCCGGAGTTGGCCCGGGTGCGCGACACCGGCGGGCGGGTGACGCTGGCGATCTATGGCTGCCGCAAGCCGGTGATCGCCGCGGTCAACGGCGCCGCGGTCGGGATCGGCGCCACCATGATGCTGGCGATGGACGCCCGGCTGTTCTCGACCAAGGCGCGGTTCGGTCTGGTGTTCGGGAAGCTGGGCATCACCCCGGAAGCCTGTTCGACGTGGTTCCTGCCCCGCATCGTCGGTGTGCCAACAGCTTTGGATCTGCTCTACCGCGCCGACATTCTCGACGCCGAGGGTGCGCACGCCTGCGGGATCGCCCAGTCCATCCATGAACCGGAGACACTGCTGGCCGAGGCCCGCGCCGTCGCCGACGCCTGGACCAAGGGCCGCTCGCCGGTCTCGTTCGCGTTGATCCGCCAGATGCTCTACCGCAACTCCGCGCAGCCCGACCCGGTCGAGGCGCACCGGGTGGACTCGCTGGCGATGTTCTACACCAGCATTGGCGACGGCGCCGACGGCGTGCGCGCGTTCCTGGAGAAGCGCGACGCGCAGTTCACCTCCCAGGCCTCGGCGATGCCACCGTTCTACGACGAGTGGGTCAAGCCCGGCAGCTAACCGGTCGGCTGCCATCCCGGACCGCGAAACAGGTGGCCCCACACCGCACGCCAACTGTGGGCCGTGCGGATGTCGCGCCAGATCGCGACGTACTCGTGGGTGGCCACGCGCACCGGGTTGAACGTGTCGATGTTCTTGGTCAGGCCGTAGACGACGCGCTCGTCCTCGGGTTCGAAGGTGCCGAACAGCCGATCCCAGACGATGAGGATTCCCCCGTAGTTCTTGTCGAGGTACTGGGCGTTCGCCCCGTGGTGCACTCGATGGTGTGACGGGGTGTTGAAGACGAATTCGATGGGCCGCCAGAGCTTGCCGACCCGCTCGGTGTGGATGAAGAACTGGTAGAGCAGGCTGACGGACTGCTGCAGCAGGATCATCCACGGAGCGAATCCGGCGAACGCCAACAGGATCCAGAACGGCACCGAGGTGAACGGCGTCCAGGTCTGGCGCAGGGCCGTGGACAGGTTGTAGTGCTGGCTGGAGTGGTGCACCACGTGGCTGGCCCAGAACACCCGGATGGTGTGGTGGGTGCGGTGATACCAGTAGTAGGCGACGTCATCGGCGACGAACAGCGCGATCCAGGTCAGCGGGTTGCTGGCCGGCAGATGAACCGGCGCCAGCAGATAGACGCCGCTGAAGATCGCCAGCACCACCAGCTTCCAGCCGATGTTGATGAGCACGTTGCCGATGCCCATCGACAGGCTGGTGCCGGTATCGCGTAGTTCGTAGCCACGCTCGTCGTCGTCGGGGCGTACGGCGAACGACACGGCTTCCAGCAGCAGGCAGAGCACGAAGACCGGGATGGCGTGCGCGATGAGGTCGAACATGCGGCTATTCCTCTCCCTCGGCGCCGGCCTGGCAGGCCGTGACGAACCGGGTCAGCAGCTCGTCGGCGAGCCGGTACGCCGCATCCTCGTCGGCGGCGGCGATCGCGGCGGCCAGCTCGATGTGTGAGCTGCGGTCGGCGAATTCGGCGGCCCCCAGCGCATAGATGGCCTCGCGTCCCATCTCGTCGTACGCGGCGACCAAGGTGTTCAGGGCCAGCCGGTACGCAATATTGCCGGACCCGTCGATGACGGCGATCCAGAACGCCAGGTCGGCGTCGCTGACCGCGGTGAGGTCCCCGGCGATCGGGTATTGCGCGGCGGCCGCGGTGATCGCGGCACGCTGTTCCGGTGCGGCATTGCGCGCGCAGAGTCGTGCGGCGTCCGCGGCGATCGAGCGCCGCATCACCGCGACGTCGCCGATGATCTGGCGCGCCGGGATCGCCCCGGCGACGGCCAGTCCGGTCAGGGCATCCAGGCCGGCGCTTTCCCGCCAGTCCAGCACCCGGGTCTTTCCGCCATGACTGATTCGGACCAGACCGGCCTGCTGCAACCGCTTCAGCGCTTCGCGGACCGCGTGCCGGTTGACCTGCAGGGTCAGCGCCAGTTCCCGTTCCGAGGGAAGCGGCTCACCGGCGGGCAGGCGACCGGTCAGGATCTCCTCGACGAGCCGCACGAAGATCGTGTCGGAGAGTGCGGTGCGGGAAATGGGCGCCAGGTCCATGGTCTACATGGTCAGACACCCGACCCCACTGGTCAACTGGTTGGACCAGTTATCTGGGTCACACCTTTTCGTCCGCGTCGACGTAGATCGGCAGGTCGTCCTGCCAGGGCTGGCGCACCACCATGTCCGCCACCTTGACGTAGCCCCGTTCGAACTCGCCGGTGGCGGCATCGACCAACCGATATTGCTGGGTTTGCCGCTGAATCGGCTGCGCGTCCAGCATCACGATGCGCACCTCGCCGGGCTCGAAGCGGCAGCGCTTCTGCAGGGCCGCGACCAGCTGCTCGTTGCTGAAATGCCCATCACCGAAATTCCATCCGAGAGCGGTGCTGCAGATTCGCTCGCCGTCGGTGAGGACGTAGTCATCTTCGTTCTGATCGGCCATGGCGCGATGCGCCAACGCGAACAGTGCGCGGCCGTGGGTGTTGAAGGCGCGGAAGGCATACCCCATGTACATCGGGATCTGCGCCGCTTCCTTGCTGCCGTAGAACTTCTCCAATTGGGCGGCCGGCATGCTGGCGATCGACACGATTCCCTCGGCGATCTTCGCGTCGGCCGACGGCTTGATGCACCACAGCGTGGTATCCCAGTTGCCCGCGTAGTAGCGCATGCCGGGCAGGAAGGACACCTTGCGGGGGAACAGATTCCCCAGCACCACGGACCCCGCGACGACGACGAACAGCAGTATCGGCAGGGGCGTCGTCATGTCCGTCAGCCCGACCCCGGAATGACCGACGAACAGCGCCAGCACCGAAAACATCATGAAGACGTTCCATTCCAGCGGCACGCCCATCGGAATCGCGGACAGGATGCCGAAGTGGAAGCACAGCATGACGAACGCGGCGATCGCCGTGGGCCAGCCGCCGTGACTGAAGAACAACACCAGCGGGACCAGTCCCTCGACGGCCGTGCTGAAATGCGCGAGCCAGCGCGAGCGCCAGCCCGGACGCAGATCGTCGGGAAAGTGTTCGAAGAACTTGCGTTTGATGAACCGCGTTCGAAACAGCGGGTTGTTGCTCATCATCGTCGAGATGACGAACGGGAAGTGTTGGTTGAGCTTGGATGTCGCCGCGCCCAACCAAATGACCAGACAGACGAGCTTGGCGCCCAGGATCAGATCGACGCCGTAGCCGGCGAACAGGAACGCGACCGTGAACGAGGCGTACACCTCGCCGCGGGCAGCCAAAAAAATGACCTTATCCCGCAGGCCCAGCACCGCCAGCACAATCAGCACGGCCCAGATCTGCCACGCCGGCAGCACCCCGACGGTCGTACCCAGAGCGGGCATCGGGCCAGTGCCATCGGAAAAGATCGCGATGGTGAGCAGCACCAGTAAGGCTCCGTAGAGCAGCGCATCGAACGGCGTTCGGCTATCGCCCTTCGTCAACGGAATGCGGCCCGGCCACGGCGGCAGCCGAATAGTGCCGGGTCGCAGCCAGTACAGGATCGAGCCCATCGGCGGGAAGAACCGGTTGTTCAGCGGCCCGAACCCGCAGCCCAGGCCGATCACCTCGAACAACATCGTGTACAGCACGACCTTCTCGAACACGATCGGCTCGGCGTACCAGTGCGCGACATTGGTGAAGCCATCGATTCCCGTGGTGGTCAGCGCCAGCAACCAGGCCGCCAGGACGTAGAGCGCGATCTTGACGACGTAGAACAGGTGCAGCAAAACCGGGGTACCGAAACCGACCTCGGCCCAGTGCCGCGCCATCGGCATGATCTTCTCGGCGCGGGTGCCCTTGCTCCATTCCTCGAAGTCGATCTGCGGGGTGTCCTGCTTGAGAAATCCCATGACGGCCAGATTAGAACGCGTTCTAGAAGTTCGGGTGGCGATCAACTTTTCGTGCCGAACGCCGGGGCCACGAAGCGCTCCAGAATCTGTCGTTCGGTCTCGGCGTCCTCGACCGGCCAGCACAACAGCGACAGCACCACCCGCACGACCCACTGCGCGGCCTGCCGGTCGTCCTCGCCCAGACCACTGAGATCGCGGGCGAAACCGGCGAGCATCGGCGATGCGGCCAACCGGGTCATCTCCTGGGTGCCGCGCACCGAGCCGACCATCAGTTGGCCGAGCGGATCGGAGCGGATCCGCTGCAGCGCGGACGCGATCGCGGCCACCACCCGTTCGGCACCGCTGCGGCCGGCGACCGCCTGCCGCACGGTCTCCACGATCCGCGCGGCCGCGCGGGCCAGGACGGCATCGCGAATCTCGGTCTTGCCGCCGGCATGGCGATAGATGGTGGCCCGCGAGCAATGCACCCGGGCGGCCAAGACGTCGATGTCCAGGGCGTCGAGGCCGTCGCGCACCACGAGGTCCGTCGCGGCGGCGTAGATGCGCTCGGCGCCCGCGGTGCGACGGTCGTCGCCCACCAGCCAGTCATGTCCCGCCACTGAGCTCCCTTCGCCTGAAACGATGATCTCAGCATGAGACAGAAATTGCCTAGATTCTCACCAAGCCCGCAGGTCCGCGGCCGGCCCTGAGACGACCCCGGGCGGCCGGCCCCGCCGGCGTCTTTCAACTTTTCCTAGCGCATTGACGCAGGTCGCACGCCCTGCGCAACCTGGAGCCATGACAGTAGGGACAGACCGGATCGGCCTGCGACTGTTCGACGACGCGTGCATTCAGGATCCGTACCCGCTGTATGAGCAGATGCTCGCGCAGGCGCCGGTCCATCCGATCGGCGACTCCGGCTTCTCTGCGGTGTGCGGCTGGGACGCGGTCACCGAAGCCGTCGCGCGGGTGGAGGACTTCTCCTCGAATCTGACCGGGACGATGCTCTACCAACCGGACGGCACGGTGGGCACCTTCGCGATGGACGGCCTCGGCGGGCCCACCCAGGTGCTGGCCCCCGCCGACGACCCGGCACACGCCGCGCACCGCAAGATGCTGGTACCGCAGCTGGCGGCCAAACGCATCCGTGCCGTGGAACCGTTCATCGGCGAGACGATGGATCGGTGTTGGCACGACGGGGTCCGCGACGGGCGCATCGAGTGGATGGGCACCGTCGCCAACCGGCTGCCGATGATGATCGTGGCGCGGCTGATCGGGGTGCCCGACGAGGACGTCGATCAGCTGGTGGCCTGGAGCTACGCGGGCACCCAACTGTTGGAGGGGCTGGTCGACACCGACCAACTGGCTGCCTCCGGTACCGCCGTCCTTGAGCTCGCGGGCTACATCAGCGACCACTTCGGGCGGGCCGCGCTCGATCGACACGACAACTTGCTGGGCGACCTGGCCACCGCATGCGCCTCCGGCGCGCTCGACACCGTCACCGCCCAGGTCATGATGATCACCCTGTTCGGCGCCGGCGGCGAATCGACCCCGTCGCTAATCGGTTCGGCGGCCTGGACTTTGGCAACGCGCCCGGGGATCCAGCGCCAGGTTCGCGTATCGCCGGAGCTCTTGGGT